>NZ_JBLWVF010000004.1:0-254150 GCF_048268605.1 Primorskyibacter flagellatus | reverse complement strand
TTGCTCAACCTGCGCCAAATGGCGTAAACACCAACCGGGCTCCGGTCGCGGCTGGATGAAAGTTCAGTGGCAGGTCACCATCACTACAAGCCCGACCGACGCTTTCCACTTTTGCAGAACCATTCTAAGGTCGATGCGCCGCAACTGCCCTTTGGCTATCCGATCATGACCATGGCGGCGATGATACCACCGCTCTGGCGGCGGATCATGAATCCGCGCGTCCGGGAATGGCGCGTGCGCTACTACCCAGACATCCGCGATTGGGAGCCCTACAACAAGGCGCGCAATCCGATGCCACGGTGATTGTCCCAGTGTGATAGTCGCAAGGCTGACCGCCAAACGTGAAGGCCGAGTCGGAATGGCGGCGGCAAAAGCGGTCGGCTTCGGACCACCCCGCGCGCCGTGCCTCTTGTGACATGATGACATCGCGCCACGAAAAAGGGGGCTGCAAATGCGCCCCCTTGGTCTTGCTTGCGAAAACAGGTCCGGCAGATCAGCCGTTGACGCTGTCCTTCAGAGCCTTCGCGATGGTCATCTTGACCACCTTGTCGGCCTCTTTCTTGAATTGTTCGCCTGTCGCAGGGTTGCGCACCATACGCTCGGGGCGTTCGCGGCAATAGATCTTGCCAACGCCCGGCAGGGTCACGGCACCGCCGCCTGCGACTTCGCGGGTGATCAATGCACACACCGCATCCAGAGCTGCGCCCGCAGCTTTCTTGTCAGTATCCATTTCATCGGCCAAGGCGGCGACGAGTTGGGTCTTTGTCATGGGTTTCGCCATTTCATGGTCTCCTTTATCCGCCCGACGTCTTGGGCCTCGTGGCGCATATCTAACTTCATCTTGCGGGGCAACACAACGAATAGTGGCACAAAACTGGCAAAAATAGTGCGGTTTTAGCCGATTTACGCTAGGTTAGAGGAAGGCTGTTTCGTCAAATGCCCGCAATTTCCGACTATGGATGCGTTCCAGCGGCATTTCGCGCAACGTTTCCATCGCCCGGATTCCGATCATCAGGTGCCGTGCAACCTGCGTCTTGTAGAAATCCGAGGCCATTCCGGGAAGCTTCAACTCGCCGTGCAGCGGTTTGTCGCTGACGCATAGCAAGGTTCCGTAGGGCACCCGGAAGCGAAAGCCGTTGGCCGCGATCGTGGCGCTTTCCATATCCAGCGCGATGGCCCGCGACTGGCTGAGCCGCTGCACCGGACCGGTATGATCCCGCAATTCCCAATTGCGATTGTCGACGCTGGCCACCGTGCCCGTCCGCATCACGCGCTTCAGGTCATAGCCATCCATCTCGGTTTCCTTGGCCACGGCGCTTTCCAGCGCGATCTGTATCTCGGCCAGCGCCGGGATCGGCACCCAGACCGGCAGATCATCGTCCAGCACACGGTCTTCGCGCAGATAGGCATGGGCCAGAACAAAGTCACCCAGCGACTGCGAATTGCGCAGCCCGGCACAGTGACCGACCATGATCCAGGCATGCGGGCGCAGCACGGCGATGTGGTCTGTCGCAGTCTTGGCATTGGACGGGCCAACCCCGATATTGACCAAGGTAATCCCCTGCCCATGCGCCCGCTTCAGGTGATATGTCGGCATCTGCGGCATTTTCAGAACCGCGGGCAGCGGCTCGTCAGGCTTTGTGATGACGGTGTTGTCGGTGCTGACAAACGCTGTGTATCCGCTGGCGGGGTCGGCAAGCTGCGCGCGGGCATAGGCCTCGAACTCGCTGACATAGAACTGGTAATTGGTGAACAGAACATGGTTCTGGAAATGCTCCGGGTCCGTCGCGGTGTAATGCGCCAGCCGCGCAAGGCTGTAATCCACCCGCTGCGCCGTGAAATTCGCCAATGGCTCTGTTCCGTCGGGCTTGGGTAGGAAGGTGCCGTTGACGATGTCGTCATTGGTCGTGCTCAGGTCTGGTACGTCGAACACATCCCGCAAGGTGAAATCCGCCGCCCCATCCTGAGGCACCGTGATGCCTTGATCGCCGGCGACCGCGAAATGCACTGGCATGGGCGTGTCGGACACGCCGATCTGAACCTGCACCTTGTGGTTCTGGGTCAACAATTCGATCTGCTGCTCCAGATAGTGACGAAACAGATCCGGGCGGGTGATGGTTGCGGCATGCGTCCCGGGCGAGGCGACATGGCCAAAGCTAAGTCGGCTGTCGACCTTGGCAAAGGTGGTGGTGGTGATGCGGATCTCGGGATAAAAGGCCCGATACCGACAGCCGGGGTGGCCGGTCTCCATCGCTTCGCGAAAACGCGTACACAGAAAATCCGCCGCACCGGTATACAGTTCGACCAGCCGATCCACCGCCGCCTGCGCGTTGTTGAACAGCTCTGCCTTAGGCAGATCCGGCGTCACCAAATCGATTCCGTTGCCCCGATCCTGCATCACTTCTGCGCCCCCTGGCCGTTGTCGCCGCAACCTGACACCAACCGGCAAGGGGATCAAGCGGCAGCATCACGGCAAGCTCTGGCCAATTCAGTCGCGCTGACGCAGACTATGGCCGCAAACACATCCCCCAAGGAGTCCGCCATGCACGCGTCCGAACTGCGCCCCAACCTTGACCATTGGCAAGAACGTGTCGATCTTGCCGCCGCTTTTCGCTGGACCGCCCGGCTGAACATGCACGAGGCCGTGTCCAACCATTTCAGCCTGGCCGTGTCCGACGATGGCAAGCGGTTCCTGATGAACCCGAACCAGGTGCATTTCTCGCGTATCAAGGCCAGCGATCTGATCATGGTGGATGCCGATGACCCCGACACGCTGAGCGGGCCGAATGCGCCCGACCCCACCGCCTGGGGGCTGCATGGCGGGTTGCATCGGCATTGCCCGCATGCGCGCTGCGCCATGCATGTGCATTCCATCCATGCCACCGTGCTTGCCTGCCTGAAAGATCCGCGCCTGCCGCCGATCGACCAGAACTGCGCCACTTTTTTCAACCGCCACGCAATCGACCGTGATTATGGCGGGCTGGCGTTTGAGGATGAGGGCGCGCGCTGTGCCGAATTGCTATGCGATCCAAAACAGAAGGTATTGGTCATGGGCAACCATGGCGTGATGGTGATCGGCGACACGGTAGCCGATACGTTCAACCGGCTGTTCTACTTCGAACGCGCGGCAGAAACCTATATTCGTGCCTTGCAAACCGGCCAGCCGCTGAGTGTGCTCTCCGACGAGATCGCCGAAAAAACGGCACGCGAGATCGAAGAATATCCAGAACAGGATCTGCGCCACCTGGCAGAACTGAAGGCAATTCTGGACGATGAAGGGTCAAACTACGCGCATTAGCGCAGCCCGGTTTCTTCCAGCATGCCTTGGCGCTTTGCCTCGTAGTAATATCCGCGCGAGTACCATTTTACAGCCGTGTCATAGCTGCCATCCGACAGCATCCACGCGCCGCGCAGGTATTTCACCGCGTATTTCAGATTGGTCTCGGCATCCAGCAGGTCCTTGTTCTGACCCCGGAACCCCATGCCGCGCGCCGTGGCGGGCAGGATCTGCATCAGCCCGTAATAGGGACCGTTGCGCGCGCCGGGACGGTGTGTGCTTTCGCGGATGACCACCCGGTGCACCAATGGGCGCGGTACGTCGTATTGGTCCGCATATTCGTTGATAAGTTGCCGCAGTTCCGGTGTTTCGTTGGGATAGAGCGGCGGTGCCTTGGACGCGGCGGCAAAAGACATCTGGTCGGAGGGGCCGGTAAGATCGGCGCAGGCAGGCAAGGCGAGGCATATCATTAGAAGCAAAAGGCTGTGGATGCGGGACATGGTCAGCTCATGGCTTGTTGATCCCGCTCCGGTTAGCGTGAAATTCCGGCCCGGCAAAGCGCGCCGTTCCCGCAGCGGCAGATTTGCGCCGAAAGCGTCCCGGCATAAGCGCCTTTTGGCCAAGCTGGCGAATGGCAAAACGACGCATCGAAGCGCGGGGCGGCCCTTGCCATTTTGCCATCAGCGGCCCACCTTGCGCGGCATGACACGCACACTTCTTTCCATCGGTCACGGCTATAGTGCGCAGGCGCTGGCGAAGGTTCTGCTTGCGCAGGGGGGATGGCGCATCATCGGCACCACCCGCAGCGCCGAAAAAGCCGCGCGGCTGAAGGCCGACGGGATCTGTGCGCTGGTCTGGCCGGGCGAGGATCTGACAGGGGCGTTGCCTCAGGCCACGCATGTCCTGTCCTCGGTGTCTCCGGACGCAGATGGCGACCCTGTCCTGCGCGCGCTGGCCCCGGAACTCGCGACCGACGCGGCGCGGCTCGACTGGGTCGGGTATCTGTCCACAACAGGTGTTTACGGTGATCATGCAGGGGGCTGGGTGGACGAGGACACACCGCTCGCCCCGTCAACCCGGCGCGGCCGCTGGCGTAAACAGGCCGAGGCGGGCTGGAAGGGCATCCCCGACCTGCCCTTGCACATATTCAGGCTTGCCGGCATCTACGGCCCCGGACGTGGCCCGTTCTCCAAGGTGCGCGCGGGCACGGCCCGGCGGATCATCAAGCCCGGACAGGTGTTCAGCCGCATTCATGTCGAGGACATCGCACAGGCGCTTGCCGCCTCTATCACACAGCCGCGTCCGGGTGGCATCTACAACCTGTGCGACGACGACCCGGCCCCGCCGCAGGACGTGATCGCCCATGCGGCAGGCCTGTTGGGCATGGAGGTGCCGAAACCCATTCCTTTTGAGGACGCGGAACTAAGCCCCATGGCGCGGAGTTTCTATGCTGAATCAAAGCGGGTCCGAAACGACCGCATCAAGACCGAACTGGGCGTTCGCCTGCGATACCCGGATTATCGCAGTGGCTTGGCGGCACTTTTGAAAGCAGAGGTGCAAGGCCGTTGACCGCGTCTTTCACCTGCGGAGACATTGCATGACGGAAACGCCCTCTCGCCAGACGCTCACAGCGCTTCTGAACGCGTTGAAACCCGATGGCGACGATGACAACGTGTCGGTCCGTGAACTGATCCACAAGATCGGGGAACGCGCCTTTGCCCCGCTCATGCTGGTGCCCGCACTGATCCTTGTATCGCCGATCTCGGGCATCCCGACCCTGCCCACCTTGGGTGGTCTGCTTATCATGCTGATCGCCGTGCAAGATCTTTTCGGCCGCGATCATCTTTGGCTTCCGGATTTTCTGATGCGGCGACGCCTGGCCGCCGACCGGCTGCAAAGCGCGCTAAACTGGTTGGAAAAGCCCGCCCGCTGGGTTGATCGACACACCGGCGACAGGCTGCGGATGCTGACAAGATCGCCGTTTCGTCAGGTCGCATTGGTGATCATCGTCCTGATCACCGCCGCCTGGCCACCGCTTGAATTGCTTCCGATGGTGACCAGCATCGGCGCCTTCACGGTGTCGCTGCTGTGCATCGGCATGGTCACACGAGACGGCATCTATGTGGCGGCTGGCTATGTTTTCACCGCCGCTGTCGTCGCCGTTGCCGTCACTCTCGTCAATGCAGGCGTGGCCGCCACGCAGTAACGCTCAGGCGCTGTCCGACCGGATCGCCCCGACGCCCAGAACCGACAGCACCTTGGCTTCGATGTCTGCCGCACTCAGCTTGGCCGTGGCATACATATCCGCAGGCGAAGACTGGTCGATGAACACATCCGGCAGCACCATGGAGCGATATTTCAAGCCGCTGTCAAACACGCCTTCTTCGGCCAAAAGCTGTGCGACATGGCTGCCGAAACCGCCCACCGCACCCTCTTCAATGGTGATCAGGGCGTCGTGCTCTGCGGCCAGACGCAGGATCAGTGCGCGGTCCAGCGGCTTGGCAAAGCGGGCATCTGCCACGGTGGGCGTGATCCCGCGCGCGCCAAGCGCCTCGCAGGCCGACATGACTTCGGACAGACGCGTGCCGAAAGACAGGATCGCCACGCCCTTGCCTTCGCGGATCATCCGGCCCTTGCCAATCTCCAGCACTTCGCCGCGTTCCGGCATCTCGACGCCGGTGCCCTCGCCCCGCGGATAGCGGAACGCAATCGGCCCGTCATCATGCGCAGCGGCGGTGGCGACCATGTGTTTCAATTCCGCCTCGTCAGCAGCGGCCATGACAGTAAAGCCGGGCAGATTGGCAAGATAGGCCACGTCGTAGCTGCCCGCATGGGTGGCACCATCGGCCCCGACCAACCCGGCGCGGTCGATGGCGAAACGCACCGGAAGGCGCTGGATCGCCACGTCATGCACGACCTGATCATAGCCCCGTTGCAGGAAAGTCGAATACATCGCGCAGAACGGCCGCATGCCCCCCGCCGCGAGCCCCGCTGCAAAGGTCACGCCATGCTGCTCGGCGATGCCTACGTCGAAACAGCGGCTGGGATAGCGTTCTGCAAAGAGGTCCAGCCCGGTGCCGTCGGGCATCGCCGCTGTCACGGCACAGATGCGCGGATCCTCGGCGGCCTCTTGCAACAGCGCGCGGGCAAACACCTTTGTATAGCTGGGCGCGTTGGAGGGGGATTTCTTCTGCTGGCCTGTGACAACATCGAACTTCGCGCGCGCATGGCCACGATCATCGGCATCCTCGGCCGGGGCATAGCCCTTGCCCTTCTTGGTCAGCACATGGATCAGGATGGGACCGGTCGCGCGCTGACGGACGGTGCGCAGCACCGGCAGAAGCTGGCCCAGATCATGCCCGTCCAGCGGCCCGATATAGCTGAAGCCCAACTCCTCGAACAGCGTACCGCCCATGGTCATGCCTTTCAGCATATCCTTGGCGCGCCTGGCACCTTCGCGGAACGGTTCCGGCAACAGGCTGACCGCGCCCTTTGCGGCCTGTTTGAAATCCTGAAACGGCGCCTCGGTATAAAGCCTGTTGAGATAGGTGGACATGGCACCGACGGGCGGCGCAATGCTCATCTCGTTGTCGTTCAGGATCACGATCAGGCGCTTTTTCAGATGACCTGCATTGTTCATCGCCTCATAGGCCATGCCCGCGCTCATCGCACCATCACCGATCACGGCAATCGCATCGCCATGCCCGGTCTCGCAGGCACCGCCCAGATCGCGGGCCACGGCGAATCCCAGCGCGGCACTGATAGACGTCGAACTATGCGCAGCACCAAACGGATCATAGGGGCTTTCGCTGCGTTTCGTGAACCCCGACAGCCCGTCCTTCTGGCGCAGCGTGGGCATGCGGTCGCGCCGCCCGGTCAGGATCTTGTGGGGGTAACATTGGTGACTGACATCCCAGATGATCTTGTCGCGCGGCGCATCGAATACGGCATGCAGCGCCACGGTCAGTTCGACCACGCCTAGCCCCGCGCCCAGATGTCCGCCGGTCTGCGACACAGCCGAGATCGTTTCGGCCCGAAGCTCTGCCGCAAGCCGCGCGAGATCCGCATCCGACAAGTGATGCAGGTCGGCTGGCGCGTGAACACGGTCCAGAAGCGGCGTTTCGGGTTTCGGCGACATTGGGGAGCCTCCGGAGGCTTGTGTCAATTCTTGCGCGAGATAACGAAACGAGCGGCTTCCCGCAAGCATTCCGCCGCTGCTCCATAGACAGATAGCGCATCACTCGCTTCGGTCACGAGGGATTGCGCGCGGCGTTTCGCCCCGTCCAGACCCAGATGGCTGACAAAAGTGGCCTTGCCGCGCCCGGCATCCTTGCCCACCGCCTTGCCGACTGTTGCCGCATCGCCGATCACATCCAGAATGTCATCGGCAATCTGGAACGCAAGGCCAAGGCATTCGCCGTAGATACGCAGCTTGTCAGACGCAGCACCCGCCATCACCGGCCCGGCAGTGGCCGACCATGTGATCAACGCGCCGGTTTTGCCTGCCTGCAACTGCGTGGTTTGCTCAAGGTTCAGCGGCGTCTTCGCGGTTTCGGCAGCAATATCCATTGCCTGCCCGCCGACCATGCCATGCGCACCTGCCGCGACGGCCAGCCCGTGGATCAGTGCCACGCAAGGCTTTGCCGGACAGGGGGATTGCGCGGCCAGTTGAAACGCCAGCGCCTGCAACGCATCGCCGGCCAGAACGGCCACGGTCTCGTTCCATTTGCGGTGCACGGTGGGCTTGCCGCGCCGCAGATCATCGTCGTCCATGCAGGGCAGATCGTCATGCACAAGGCTATAGGCATGCAGCGCCTCGATCGCGGCGGCAGCCGGTGCCGCATCCTGCCGGTCGATGCCATGCAGCCGCGCGCCTTCGATCACCAGAAAGGCGCGCAGCGCCTTGCCGCCCTCTACCGCGTAAAGCATCGCCTGCGCCACGTCGCTGTCGAGCCCGGAAAGGGATGTGGCGATCTGTGATTGCGCAAGTTCCGCCGCGCGCGCCAAAGCGGGCTTGAATGGAAGTAAGCCAGTGTCCGGCACGCGGTCCTGTTGCATCGGTGCGCGTATCCCGGACATCTACAGCCCTTCGACCGGCGTCGTCCCCGTCGGCTGGCCATCGGCGTTCAACGTGATGGCCGCGACCTTTTCCTCGGCTTCCTTCAGCTTTGTCTCACAGCGTTTTTTAAGCGCGGCACCACGTTCGTAAAGCTTGATGGAATCCTCCAGCGCGACATCGCCACGTTCCAGCTTGCCCACGACCTGCTCCAACTCGGCCATTGCCTGTTCAAAGCTCATTTCGTCCACAGGGGTTTCGCTCATTTGCCTGCCTCCAGCAATTCCTCGACATGCGCACGGGTGCTTTGCGCAAGCGCCTCAAGATCATAGCCGCCCTCCAGTGTCGAGACCACCCGGCCATCGCAAAGCTCTGCCGCTATTGCGCAAAGCTGACGGGTCAACCAGCGGAAATCATCCGTATCCCAGTTAAGCCCCGCCAACGGATCGTCACGATGGGCGTCGAACCCCGCAGAGATCACGATCAGCTCTGGCTTGAAGGCACGCAGCCGGGGGAAGACCTGCGACTCGTACGCGGCGCGCATCACCGCGCCATCGGTGTCTGGCGCCAACGGGACATTCAGAACATTGTCGAATGCGCCGGTTTCGTCCGGCCTGCCCGAGCCCGGCCACAGCGGCATTTGCTGGCTGGTGACCAGCAGCGCGCGCTTTTCATCCCAGAGCAGATCCTGCGTACCATTGCCATGATGCACGTCGAAATCCACCACCGCGACGCGCGACAGTCCATGATGGTCTAGCGCGTGTTTCGCGGCCAGCGCAGCATTGCAGAACAGGCAGAACCCCATGGCGGTTTCTTTTTCCGCGTGATGGCCGGGGGGGCGGATCGCGCAGAACGCATTTGCTACCTCGCCCGACAGCACCAAGTCGACCGCGCGCACGGCAGCCCCCGCGCCCCGCGTGGCGGCCTCCAGCGAACCGGGCGACAGGAACGTGTCGCCGTCAAGCTGTGCAAGACCTTTGGCCGGGGACGCGTCGCGCAGATCCTCCAGATAAGCCTTGGGGTGGATGCGCAACAAATCATCCTCTGCCGCCATCGGCGCGGTCACGCGCTGCAACTCCAACCCTTCAAGCGCGTGCAGGACATGCTGCAACCTCGCCACCCGCTCGGGGTGTCCTTCGGGTGTGACATGTTCCAGAAAGGCCGCATGGGTAATCAGGGCAGTGGCCAAGGCATCCTCCGCTTTTCATGCATTTTCTGAACCGTGACGATCAGTCAGGGGCCAGCATATAGCCCGCACCGCGCACCGTCTGAAGATAACGCGGCTGTTTCGGGTCAGCCTCGATCTTGCGGCGTAGGCGGGTGATCTGCACATCCACAGCGCGTTCCTGGCTTTGGTCGCGATCGCGCCCCAGATCCTCGACCAGTTGCGCACGGCTGACGGCCTCGCCCGGACTGGCCGAGAAAATCCGCATCAACTGGGCTTCGGTCGCAGTCAAGCGCACCAGGTCTTGGCCACGCCACATCTCGCCACGTTCGATGTCATAGCGGACAGGGCCGAGAGTCAGCAGTTTTGGGGCCGTGGCATCGGCTTCGGTTTCCGGCATCCGCCGCAGGATCGCATTGATCCGCAGCAACAATTCCTTGGGCTCAAACGGCTTGGACAGATAATCATCGGCCCCGGCCTCCAGGCCAGCGATCCGGTCATCCGTATCCGCCTTGGCGGTCAGCAGCAGGATCGGCGTCTGCGACGTCTTGCGCAGATCGCGTGTCAGGCTGACGCCATCCTCACCCGGCATCATCACATCCAGCACGATCAAGTCGAATTCCAGCCCCGACAGGACGCGCCGGGCATGCGCGGCGTCGCGCGCGGCCGTCACAAGAAAGCCGTGCCGGACCAAGAATCTTTGCAACAATCCGCGAATGCGTTCGTCGTCATCGACGATCAGCAGATGCGCGTCCGGATCACTCATAGGCGTCCCTCCCTGAGCGCACGGTAGTTGTGGCGCATGTCACTGTCCATCATAGCCTCAAGAACCTGACGGAAACCTGCCACCGCCGCTGGTCCGGCATCGCGATATGCAGCACGCATCCGGGCGCGTTGGGCATCGGATAATTTCTGCTCCAACTCCTTGCCCTGCTCGGTCAAGTGCAGGTGGCGTTCGCGCTTGTCCATGCGCCCGATGCGGCTTTCAACAAGTCCGTCGGCGATAAGCGTGCGCAACACGCGGTTGAGAGATTGTTTGGTCACGCCAAGAATATTCAGCAGATTGTTGACCGTGGTGCCCGGTGCGCAATGGATGAAATGCAATGCGCGATGATGCGCCCGCCCGTAGGACATTCCCTGCAAAATGCGATCAGGATCGGCCGTGAAACCCCGGTAGGCGAAGAACATCGCCTCAATGCCCTGACGGAGCTGCTCATCCGTCAGATAAAGCAACGCCTCCCCCCCTTGTCCGCCTAGATTTCGTATTTCCGACATGGCTGTTCTCCGGCATTCAGGGCACATTTCCTGCCGGCAATTTTAAGTCAGCCTTATTGACATTCCAAGCCCCAACTGGTAGCGAATCTCAGTTTTCGCGTAATTTTACGTCCACACCGGTCGCAATCTGCGCAATATTTGAAAAGGTAAGGCGGGAGAAAGCCATGGCCGCAGCATATGATGATCGTGACGGCAAGATCTGGATGGATGGGAAACTGGTCGATTGGCGCAGCGCCAACGTGCACATTCTGACGCACGGTCTGCATTACGCGTCCTCGGTGTTTGAAGGCGAACGTTGCTACAACGGCAAGATCTTCGAATCGGTCAAGCATTCGGAAAGGCTGCACACGTCCGGCGGCCTTCTGGACATGCCTATCCCCTATTCGGTCGAAGAAATCGAACAGGCCAAATATGATGTGCTGAAGGCAAATGGCTGGGATGATGCATATGTGCGGGTCGTCGCATGGCGCGGCGCTGGCGAAGATATGGGCGTCGCGTCCTCGCGAAACCCTGTACGCATGGCCGTCGCCGCGTGGGAATGGGGCGCCTATTACGGCGATGCGAAGATGAAGGGTGCCAAGCTCGACATTTCCAAGTGGAAACGCCCGTCGCCCGAGACCATTCCCAGCCATGCCAAGGCCGCCGGTCTTTACATGATCTGCACAATGTCCAAGCACGCGGCCGAAGCCAAAGGCTGCTCGGACGCGATGATGTTCGATTATCGCGGCTATGTGGCCGAAGCGACCGGGGCGAATATTTTCTTCGTCAAGGACGGTGAGGTCCACACGCCCTTGCCTGATTGCTTCCTGAACGGCATCACCCGGCAAACCGTGGTCGGCATGCTCAAGGACCGTCAGATCCCCGTGCATGAACGCCACATCATGCCGGAAGAGCTGGAAAGCTTCGAGCAATGCTGGCTGACCGGCACCGCCGCCGAAGTAACGCCCGTCGGACAGATCGGCGATTACAATTTCGAGGTTGGCACAATGGCGCGCGACATCTCAGAAAGCTACGAAAAGCTGGTGCGAAGCTGACACCTGCACCGGGCGTCGACCCGATGCCTCTGCCACACAATGTGAGAGTGGAAAACAAAACAAGGCGAGTGCCAGATGCGCCCGCCTTGTTTTCTGAAATTATCCGCTCTTAGCCGGGGCTCATCCCGCGCAGACGTTCGGAACGCCGCCGCAGCATTTCGACAACCGTCAACAAGCAGATAGAGATCGCCACAAGGATGGTCGCCACCGCAAGAATGGTCGGCGAGATCTGTTCTCGCAACCCGATGAACATCTGCCACGGCAAGGTTTTCTGACTGGCAGAGCCGACAAACAGCACCACGACCACCTCGTCGAATGATGTGATGAAGGCGAACAACCCACCCGAGATCACACCCGGCAGGATCAGCGGCATCTGCACCCGAAAGAAGGTCGTGACCGGATCGGCCCCCATATTTGCCGCCGCCCGCGTTAGGGAATTGTCAAAGCCGACCAGTGTCGCTGTCACCGTGATGATGACGAAGGGAATGCCAAGCGCAGCATGCGCCAAGACGACGCCCAGATAGGTGCCCTGCAACCCGATCCGCGAATAGAAAAAATACATCCCCGCCGCCGAGATGATCAGCGGCACGATCATTGGCGAAATCAGGATTGCCATGATCGCGCGCCGGAACGGCACATGCGGTTGGCTGAGGCCGATCGCCGCCAATGTGCCGAAACCCACGGACAGGATCGTCGCCATTGGCGCAATCGTCACCGAATTCCACAACGCCTGCTGCCAGGCGTCAGAGGTAAAGAAATCGCGGTAGTGACGCAGCGAATACCCTTCGGGGTCAAAGCGCAGCATTTCGGGCGTGAAGGTAAAGAAGCTTTCGGCGTTGAAGCTGAGCGGCATGACGACCACGATGGGTGTGATCAGGAAGAAGAAGATCGCACCGCAAATGACGCGGAAAGCGAAATGCCACAACACCTGTCCGGGGGTCAGATAGGGTGCAATCTTGGCGCGATACCGGCCTTCATACAGCCAGTAGGCAAACCAGCCGGTAAACCAGCCGAAAAGCCCGCCAAGCACGGCGCTTGGAATACCTGCAAGGAAAATGCCCAGCACGGAAAAGGCGACGATCAGCCCCCAACGCACCGGTTTTTCCGGCAGATCCATCTTCATGATGACAGCCGCGATGGCGGCAAGAAGGACGCCGCCGATCAGGAACCCCAGCAGGGTCGATCCGTTCGCCGTGCCGACGAAGATGCCGAAGAACGCTCCGGCCGCAGCCATGACAGGCACCACGAAGGACATGGGTTTGCGTGAAATCGGTGTAAGTGCTGCCATTGTTTTTACCCCAGTTTCACGTTGTCGATGCCGACAATCTTGTCATAGGCCCAATAGAGGATCATCACGACCGCCAGCAGAATGGTTCCCAGCGCTGCCGCCAGACCCCAGTTGAGCGAGGACGAGATGTGATAGGCGATCCGGTTCGAGATAAACGTACCCGTCGTGCCGCCGACGATCTCGGGCGTGATGTAGTAACCGATGGACAGGATGAACACGAGGATCGATCCCGCGCCAATACCCGGCACCGATTGCGGAAAATACACCCGCCAGAAAGCCGTCCAGTTTGTTGCCCCCAGTGATTTTGCCGCGCGCAGATAGGTTGGCGGAATGGTCTGCATCACCGAATACAGTGGCAGGATCATGAAGGGCAGCAGGATATGCGTCATCGCCACGATCGTGCCGAACTGGTTGTTGATCATCACCAGTCGATCTCCGTCGCCGACCAGCCCCAACCACACAAGGACATCGTTTATCACACCCTGCTGTTGCAGCATCACCTTCCACGCCGACGTTCGCACCAGAAGCGAGGTCCAGAATGGCAGCAACACGAGGATCATCAGCAGGTTGGCGGTGCGCGCAGGCAGGTTCGCCAGGATCCAGGCGACCGGATAGCCCAGCATGATGCAGCTGATCGTGATGACCATCGACATGAACATCGTGCGTTTGAACAGGATGCCATAGATCCGCTCATTCGCGTCGCGCAGTTCTGGCCCGTCCGGGGTCTTTTGCATATCAACGGAGTTGAGAAAATAACCGGAAGTATATTTGGGCGAGTAGGTCTTGATCGTCTGCCAGATTGGCGTGCTTGCCCAATCTTTGTCGATATCTGCGAACCCTTCGGAGAATGTCGTGGACTCGAACCCACCCGCCGCATTTGCGGCTTCCATAAGCAATTCCGCCTCTGGACCAGAGTAGGAGGCAACATTCGCTCCGCCGGTCAAGTCTTGCCAAAAGGCCGTGTAGACCAGTGACCAAGGATCCTCGGTCGCTGGATTGTCGCCGTCATCTACCCGGACGAAGTTTGCAAAACTGCTATAGGCAGCTGCGGTTTTCGGCAGCAGTTCTTCGATACCTTCGCGCAGTTCCAATTTCGGTGCCAGATCGCCGGAACTTTTCTCCCATGCGTAGGCCTTGTCCTGCCAATCGCCAGACCCCATCAGCAGCGCCCAGGTTTCACCGTCCTCCCAGGCCTCGTTCAGATCCTCGAATTGATCCTGGTAAACTTCGCCAAGATCGTCCAGTCCGCGGCCGGATTTTCGAAACAATGACGATGCGCCGGTGAGTTCATAGTTCAGACGCGACCCCAATCGCGTGTGCAACTTGCGTTCGGCGGCGATGAAAATGTCATAATAGGCGGCTTCATAGACTGCCTCGGAGGGCAGTTCGCCGGTCGTGCTGTCCCAATCGTCCAGCGCCACGACGGTGCGCGGAAGTGTTTCACTGACGATCTGGTTCTCGACGGATCTGAACAGCATATCTGCGATCGGCGCGATAAAGGTCAAAAGGACAAATATCAGCAGCGGCGCTATCAACATCAGCGCCCGAAGTTTTTGTCTGCGCAAGGCGCGCCCAAGGCTGCGCTTCAGCGGTGTACCATCGGCGGCAAGTACGGGGCCGGTGTTTTCATTGTCGGTCAAATTGAGCCCGTCATCCGGCGTCGGTGCTTCGCTCGCGTTGCTCATATCGTCCCCGTTGTTTTTGTTATCAAAGGTCAAAACGAATGGCGTGAAAGAGGCCGACACGCGGCCTCTTTCCGTATTACAGGCGGCTTATTGCGCCAGCCATGCCTGGAACTTCGCGTCGATATCGTCGCGGTAGTCAGCCCACCATGAATAGTTCTGAAGGAACGTGTTCTCGGAGTTGGCCGGATCCGTCGGCATGTGCGGTGCCATGTCGATGCCCAGTTCGGCATGCTGACCCACCAGCGGTGCCGAAGACGCGCGCGCCGGACCGTAAGAAATGTACTTGGCCTGATCTGCCAGGCGCTGGGTGTCCGTCGCGAACTTCAAGAAGTCCTTCACACGGGCCAGGCGTTCCTCGGGCAGCCCAGCGGGAATGATCCAACCGTCAAGATCGTAGACCTGCGCGTCCCACATCATGGCAACCGGCTGGTCCTGCTCTTCGATCACGCTGAACAGACGGCCGTTATAGGTCGAGCCCATGAAAATCTCGCCATCTGCCAGAAGCTGCGGCGTGTCGGCACCAGCCGACCACCAGATCACCTGATCCTTGATCGTGTCCAGCTTGGCCAGCGCCTGGTCCTGACCTTCGTCGGTTTCCAGCACATCATAGATGTCGTCCTTGGCCACACCGTCGCACAGCAGCGCCCATTCCATCGTGTTGATCGGACGCTTTTCCAGCGACCGCTTGCCGGGATAGGTTTCCAGATCGAACACGTCGCAAATGTCATTCGGCGGCTCGACGCCCTCGGGCACCATATCGGTGCGATATCCGAACGTGGTCGAATAGACGATCTGCGGGATGAAGCAATCGCTGACCAGCAGGTCGCCGAAATCGTCCTCGGCGCTGGTGCCATCGGGTGCGGCGGCCAGCAACTCCTCGGGATCGTATTCCATCGCCAGACCTTCGTCGCACAGGCGAATTGCGTCGCCCGCTGTCACATCGACGAGATCCCAGGTCACGTTGCCGGCTTCATTCATCGCGCGCAGCTTGGCGACAGCCTCGTTGGAGCTTTCGTCCCAAACGATCGAAACGTCAGGGTGCATTTCCATATAAGGCTCTGAATAGGCCTTTTGCTGCGAATTCTGGTAGGCTCCGCCCCAGGACACGAGTGTCATTTCACTTGCCATGTGGCTTTCAGCAAATGCCGCACCAGCGGCAACAGTGAGTGCCGAAGTTGCCAGTAGGGTTTTCGTCAGTTTCATTAAAATCTCCCAGTTTGCCCAATTCGTAAAGGGGGTCTCGTGCTCGGGCAACAGCCGGCCCCGGACCAGCCGGACACGCCAATGCGGTGTCTCCGGCGATTGTCAGCCCTAGTTCGCGTCGAGCGCACGGCAGTCTTCTGCCTGCCAGCCAATCTCGACGACCTCACCCGGTTTCAGGCGAACCTGATCGGGCGCGTTCCGTGTCTTGATGATGAAATCATCCTTGCCCGCAACCTTCAGGCGGGTTCGGAAGATGTCACCCATATAGATGAATTCCTGCACCTCGGCCTTCAACGTGTGCGAGCCTTCTTCCAGACGGTCGAGATTGAATTCGACACGTTCGGGACGGATCGAGACGCGGGTACGTTCGCCGGGCTTGGAAACGTTGATCGGCTTGGCGTCGATCAAATCGCCATTGTCCAGTTCAACCAGCGCAACACCGTTGGTGATTTCCCGAACCTTGCCCTCAAGCGTGTTGTTTTCACCGATAAACTGCGCGACGAAGCTGTTTTCAGGCGCTTCATACAACGTGTCCGGCGGCGCGAGTTGCTGGATCTTGCCATCGTTGAACACCGCAACGCGGTCCGACATGGTCAACGCTTCGGTCTGGTCATGCGTCACATAGACCACGGTGATGCCCAGATTGTCCGCGATGCGCTTGATCTCGAACTGCATATGTTCGCGCAACTGCTTGTCCAGCGCGCCAAGCGGTTCGTCCATCAGGACCAGCTCTGCCTCAAAGACAAGCGCACGCGCCAGAGCAATCCGCTGCTGCTGACCGCCCGAAAGCTGCGCCGGACGGCGGCCCCCGAAATCGCCCATCTGCACCATTTCCAGCGCGCGTTTGACCTTTTTCTCGCGGTCGGATTTGCCGATCTTCCGAACTTCCAGCGGGAAGGACAGGTTCTCGGCCACCGTCATATGCGGGAACAGCGCGTAGTTCTGAAAGACCATGCCGATGCCGCGTTTGTGCGGCGGAATGTTGTTGATGGCCACACCGTCCAGACGAATGTCGCCGTGGGTTGCGGTTTCAAACCCGGCCAGCATCATCAGACAGGTCGTCTTGCCGGACCCGGACGGCCCGAGCATTGTAAGAAATTCGCCTTTGGGCAAAGCCAGGTTCAGGTCCTTGACGACGAGCGTCTCGCCATCATAGCTCTTCTGCACGCGTTCAAATTCTACGAACGCCTCGCGGCTCGCTGTATCAACCAAACTTGGCTCCCCATATTTTTTCGCGGTTCGTTCCGCATTATCTTCCCTCAACTAAACCCGCTAAGGCCTTTCGTTGCAACCGCTTTGGCTGGACATAGGCTAAGCGTATGTCAGTGTTACGCAATTCAGGCCGATTCTGCGTATTTTGTACGCAATTCATGGTGTGTTCCTGCTATTGGCAGGCGATCTTTGGTCGTGTTTGTCCGCAGGACCGTCCGAGAATCACAATTCTTCAGTTGATGCGCACAACTTAAGGGCGCACACCCTGAATTTGCTTGTGGATTTGCACAAATTTTAACACGAATCCGCCAAATTCGAGGCCTCATGTCGTTTTTGGATGATCGGGGTTGTGTACATGTACGGCAAACTTGTGAAACCTCAGGCTATGGACACCGCAATGGCATTTCACCGTTTTCACAAAGAACTTCCCTTCACCGCCGCGGAATACGGTCGGCGTCTGGCCCAGACGCGCGCCGCAATGGATCGTGCGGGATTGGACGCGCTGCTGATCACGGATCCTTCGAATATGGCTTGGTTGACCGGGTATGACGGTTGGTCATTCTATGTGCATCAAGGCGTTGTTATTCAGCACGACTTTGATCCGGTCTGGTGGGGCCGACGGCAGGACAGCAACGGCGCGGTTCGGACTGTCTGGATGGCCGACGAACGCGTCTGGGGCTATGCCGACAGTTTCGTGCAATCCACAGAATGCCACCCGATGGACGATCTTGCCGAACGTCTGGTCTATATCGGACTGGAGCGGGCCAGACTTGGCGTGGAAATGGAGAATTATTATTACTCAGCCAAGGCCCATTCTGCGCTGAGTGCCGCAATGCCAAAGGCGACACTGGTGGACGCAACGGCGATGGTGAACTGGGAACGCGGCATTAAGTCCGACGAAGAGATCCTGTTCATGCGCCGCGCCGCCGCGATTTCCGAAAAGATCATCGACGGGCTGGTGGAACGGGTCGAACCCGGCATCCCCAAGAACGAGATCGTGGCGGGCGTTTACCGTGACGCGCTGCACGGTATCGACGGGCATTGGGGCGACTATCCGGCGATTGTACCGCTGCTGCCTTCGGGATCGGATGCCGCCGCACCGCATCTGACATGGGACGGACGCCCGTTTGCGAATGGCGAGGCGACCTTTTTTGAAATTTCCGGCTGCTATCGCCGCTACCACGCGCCGTTCTGCCGGACGATCTTTCTGGGTCAACCCGATGATACCATCCTGCGGGCCGAGGCCGCACTGGTCGAAGGCTTGGAGGCCGGGCTGGACGTCGCGCGCCCCGGTGCCCGCGCCAGCGACATCGCCGCAGCGCTGGCTGCACCCCTGGACCGCGCGGGGATCGCGCGCAGCGCCCGATGCGGCTATCCGATCGGCCTCAGCTACCCGCCCGACTGGGGCGAGCGCACAATTTCGTTGCGGGCCGAAGACGAAACCGTGCTGCAAGCAGGCATGACATTCCACTTCATGCCCGGCCTGTGGATGGAGGACTGGGGGCTGGAGATTACCGAGTCGATCTTGATCCGCGATAACGGCCCGGCCGAGACCTTCTGCAACCGACCACGCAAACTATATGTCAAACCATGAATAACCTCGCCCACACCCAACTTATCCTGCGCGACCTGATCGGCTTTCCGACCGTCTCTTGCGACAGCAACCTTGATATGATGGCCTATATGGCCAATCGGTTGGAGGCATTTGGTGCGCGGGTCGATCTGTTTCACGACGAGACGGGCAACAAATGCAACCTGTTTGCCACGCTCGGCCCCGATATCAGCGGCGGTGTCGTGCTGTCAGGTCATTCCGATGTGGTCCCCGTCACCGATCAGGACTGGTCAGGCGATCCGTGGGACATGCGGGAAGAGGATGGTCGCCTCTTTGGGCGCGGCACCTGCGACATGAAGGGCTTCATCGCCGCCACACTGGCACTGGCACCGTCCTTTGCGGCGCGCAATCTGCGCCGCCCGATCCATTTCGCCTTTACCCATGACGAAGAGGTTGGGTGCCTTGGTGCGCAATCGCTGGTCGAGGTTCTTCGCGGCCGCGACACCTTGCCATCCGTTGCGATCGTAGGCGAACCAACGATGATGGGCGTGATCGAGGGCCACAAGGGCTGCTGCGAATATACGACCCGATTTACCGGCCTTGAGGGCCACGGTTCCGCCCCCGACCGAGGCGTGAACGCAGTTCTATATGCCGTGCGCTATGTCAACCGATTGATGCAACTGGCTGACGAGTTGCGGACCCGTGCGCCTGCGTCCAGCCGCTATGATCCGCCTTGGACCACGGTGAATGTCGGGCGTCTGTCGGGCGGTGTCGCGCATAATGTCATCCCCGGCAAAGCCGAGTTGGAATGGGAGATGCGGCCGGTGCGAGACGCGGATTCCGCCTTTGTCAAACAGGCGCTGCATGATCTGGTGGCCAAGGAGTTGCTGCCGGAAATGCAGCAGATCTGGCCGGATGCCGACATCTCGACTGAAACGGTGGGCGAGGTCGTGGGGCTGGAACCCGTCGATGACAATGCCGCGCGGCACCTGATCGCGGAATTGACCGGGATCAACAGCGCCGATGTCGTGCCTTTCGGCACCGAAGCAGGGCTGTTTCAGGCGCTCGGCATGTCGGTGGTGCTGTGCGGGCCGGGGTCCATCGCACAGGCGCATAAACCCGATGAATATGTCGCCCTCGACCAGCTATCGCAATGCCTGACCATGCTGGAGCGCCTAGGCGAAAGCTGCGCCGCGTGACCGAAGCATCGGAACGGTTCGCACGCATGCACGCGGCCCTTCGCGACCGAATTTGCCTGCTGGACTACACGCCCGGCACCCGCCTGTCAGAGGCCGAACTGGCGACAGAGTTCAAAACGTCGCGGACCCCGGTAAGGCGGGTATTGGCGCGGCTGGAAGACGAAGGGTTGGTTCAGACCCGGCACGGGATCGGCACCATCGTGACCGATGCCGATATAAGAACAATGGCCCAAACCTACGAATTGCGGATGGAACTGGCGCAGTTGGCAGGACAGCTTTCGCCTCGCCCCGTGCGGCCCGCCGACCTGCAACGTCTTGATGCGCTTTGTCGTCAGACCGAGGCGCTGGTTATAACGCCGGACCCGCGCGCCTTTGCGGTCCTGAACATGCATCTGCATCAATTCCTGACAAGCCTGACAAGCAACGCCGCGCTGTGTCAGGTGTCAGACCGGCTGTATTACCAGACGGCGCGTATCTGGCTGCTCGCGATCCCGGATCTGGATCTGCTGTCAGAGGTCCAGATTTTCGCGGCCGAAATCTGGCAGATCCACACGGCATTGAGCACAGGCGACCTTCGGGCCGTGGGGCTTTTGCGGCGCGCCCATATCTCGATGAGCTTCAAGCGGCTTGGCGGTTTCTGATCCCTCAGATCCCATCCTGAAAACGCGAAAAGGCCCGACGCGATGCGGGCCTTGTCACAATCTTTGTCAGCGTGAAGCGTCCGTTCAGTGCAGCTTTTGCCCAACAACGCTGATGGAGTCGTCGATCAGCTTTTTGCTGTCCGCTTCGGACATCTGCTTGGCGATCACATCGCGCGCCGCAGCAACGGCAATGGTGATTGCCTTGTCGCGAACATCCTTCACGGCAGCCGCCTGGGCAGAGGTGATCTGCTCTTCGGCGGCGTGCAGACGGCGGGCGATGGATTTTTCCAGATCGACCTTCGCCTGCTCCGCTGCAAGCTCTGCTTCGGTTCGGGCATGGGCGACGATGCGGTCCGCCTGGTCCTGCACTTCGCGTTGCTTGCGCTCATATGAGGCCAGCAAGGTCTGCGCTTCTTCACGCAAGGCACGCGCTTCGTCCAGATCGTCGCGGATGCCCTCGGCGCGCTTGTCCAGCATACCGCCCAGCATCGACGGCACTTTGAAATAGACCAGCACGATGAGGAAAAGCAGGAAGGCCAGCAACACGACGAAATCCGTGTTGTGAAGCGAGAAAAACGGCCCCGTCGCGGCATGTGCCGGGGCAGCGGTCAGTCCCAGAAGGGCAGTCAGTGTCAGCTTGCGCATGTCTTTCACCCCTTGATCCGGTTGTTGACGGCGGCATCCACGGTGGAGGCATCAGCCTTGCCACCCAGTGCACGCACAATCTCGCCTGCGGTGTCCTTTGCGACAACCTCGACATTCTCCATCGCCGTGGCGCGGATTTCAGCGATTGCCTTTTCCGACTCGGCAGATTTGGCAGCGATTTCGGCGTCGGCCTTGGCGATTTGCACGTCCAGCTCTGCCTGAATCTCTTCCTTGGCTTCGGCAACGATTTTCTGCGCCTCGGCGCGGGCATCGGCCAAGGCCTTGTTATATGTTTCCTCAGCCTCAACGGCCTGACGCTTCAGGTCCTCCGCTGCGGTAAGGTCATTCGTGATTGCCCCCTGACGTTCCGCCAGAACCGCAGCAATGCGTGGCAACGCAATGCGCGAGAGGACAAAATAGATTACGACCAGCGTGACCATCAGCCAGAAGATCTGGTTGCTGAAGGTCGAGAAGTCGAGTTGCGGCATCCCCGGAGCGGCATCGGCGCCATGCGCCGCAACCCCGGTGGCGTCCGCAAGGCCCTCGCCTACGGCCTCATGCGTTTCGGTTGCCATGTCACCGTCCTCCGTCGGAAATTTCGCTACAACGGGCGGCCCACGCGTGGTGGCTCCGCCCGTCCGTAAGGATCATATCCGTGCGGTTTAGACTGCGAACATCAACAGCAGAGCAACGAGGAACGAGAAGATCCCCAGGGCTTCTGCAAACGCGATACCGATGAACAGCGTTGCTGTCTGACCAGCGGCTGCCGATGGGTTGCGCAGAGCGCCGGACAGGAAGTTGCCAGCCACGTTACCAACACCGATAGCGGCTGCGCCGGAACCGATTGCTGCCAGGCCTGCGCCGATATGTGCGAGATCGCCTTCCATGTGAATTCTCCTTACGATTGGAAGTTGAGTATTGTCAGAGTGTCGGGCGTGGGGCGGGCTGTCCCGCCACCACGGTCGTTAATGGGACGGGTGCAGCGCGTCCTTGAGATACACGCAGGTCAGGATCGTGAAGACGTAGGCCTGAATGAAGGCCACCAGCAGTTCCAGACCGTACATGGCGGTGATCGCAACCACCGAAAGCGGGCTGACAACTGCGATAGCAGCGAAGCCTGCGAAAACCTTGACCACCGCGTGGCCGGCCATCAGGTTGCCACCAAGACGAATGGAGTGGCTGACCGGGCGCACGAAGTAGGAAATCACCTCGATGATCGCCAGAACCGGACGCAGCGCCAGCGGGGCCGAGGCAACCCAGAAGAGGCCCAGGAATGTCGTGCCGTGCTTGACGAAGCCCACGATTGTCACGGTGAAGAACACCAGCAGTGCCAGCACGCCGGTCACAGCGAAATGCGAGGTCGTGGTGAAGGCCATTGGCACCAGACCAAGGAAGTTGGCGGTCACGATGAACATGAACAGGGTCATGATATAGGGGAAGAACTTGACGCCATCCTTGCCGGCGACGTCTTCGACCATCTTGTAGACAAAGCCGTAGGCAAGTTCTGCAATCGACTGACCGCGCGACGGGATCACACCGCGACGCGAGGTTGCCAGAACCATCAGACCGACGATTGCCAGGACGGCAATCGCCATCCAAAGCGTCACGTTGGTGATGGTGAACATGCCAACATTCCCATCGCCGAACAGCGGCTTGACGATGAACTGATCCATCGGGTGGAAAACCAGACCGCCCTCTTCGCCCTGCGCTTCAGTCGCCATCCTCTATCCTCTCGTCGTCGCGGGCCTGTTCGGCCTCAGTGTTTTTCTGGATCTCCTGCGCGGTGCGAAGCATCGTCTTCACGCCCGCAGCAAGGCCCAGCATTACAAACAGCACCATGAGGAACGGGGTGGTCCCAAAAAGGATGTCCAGCCCGTATCCGATGCCGAAACCGATCCCTAGACCGGCAACAAGTTCGATCACCATGCGCCAGGCAACGTTTGCCTGACTGTAGTGTTCTTCCTGATGAGGCTTTGGTGCCTTGGCGGATTTCGCCGCCTCGATCCGCTTTTCCAGCTCGGCGAGACGCCGTGTCTGATCGGGATCGGTCACACCTGTGCCCCTTCAATCGGTTGCGCTGTTGCTATGTCGAGGGGGTCATTGAGTCAAGCACCCTCGGTGCCGCGCCAACGGGAAGATACAGCACTGATAAATAACGATATTATTTATCCGTCACCGCCAGAGGACAACCTGCCACAGTGCCAGTTGACCGGCGCGGGCCCCTCTGATGTCATTCAACCAGATGGTTGAGTGACCAATTGGCCCTGCATGTCATCACGACACACAAAAAATCCGGGACGCGACCAGCGTGTCCCGGATCTTTTCGCTTTGCCTGACCATGCCCGGTCTGGAACGGGCGGTCAGACAAGCGCGAAGTCGTGTCAGGCTAGTTTGAACCGCCCGTGCCCGATGTGCTGCCCGAGGACGAATCGTCGTCGGTCATCACAGCCAACACGCCCAACGCGCCGACCGTGGCAGCGACACCCAACCCAGCGCTCGCGTCACCCGGAGCTTGGGCACCCGGACCGACACAGCCATCCTTGATGACCTCAACGCGCCGGTTGCGGGGGTCCGCGGGACCGGTGGTTCCGGGACGGGTCGCCTCGCCCTGCCCTGTGGCGCTCGTCACGCTCGAACCGGATACAGCCCTGACGATCGAAGCAACGTTCTCGGCGCGACGCTGCGATATCGACGCGTTCGCGGCGGCAGATCCTGTAGAGTCTGTGTATCCGGCCAGGCTATACGCGCCGGGATTCGCCGCGATATTTGCCGCCAGTGCTGTCTGTTCTGCGCCGGACAGCGCCGTCTGACCGTTCGCGAAAAAGAGGATCACACCGCATTGGGTCTGCGCCGCAGCCCCCCCGGCGGTAAGCAAACCAAGTCCGGCGGCAGTCGCGCATCCTAAAAAATGTTTGTACATGAAAGTCTCCATTCGGTGCTATGTTTCTAGTCCGCATATCGCGGATCACCCATCGGCGTTCAAAGCCGCCCCGCACCAACAAAGCGCAGCGCCAAAGGCAGTTGCGCGCGAGGCCAGTGCTGGGACGCTTACTACCACGCTACTGTAGGGGAAACTCCGCCGGGAAGGGCAATGTTCCGCGCACCGCACGCCATCGGCGCAAAGTCGCCCTTGGAACGGTGCTATTGCGGCCATTTTTCGCCTATGCTGGCCTGCGTATGAAATTGCATGGAACTTTCTGGCCGCCCACGCATCTCAGCACTGCCTTGACGCGGCTCGGGCGATGTCGGCTTATGCGGGGATGGTTACTGACCTCGATACCGTCTTTGCGGCCCTGGCCGATCCAACCCGTCGCGCGATCCTGTCGTTGCTGCTAGAGGATGACATGGCGGTGACGGATGTGGCCGAGCCGTTCGAGATCAGCCTCGCGGCGATTTCCAAGCATCTGGCCATCCTCACCCGCGCGGGCCTGATTTCCCAAGAAAAACGCGGCCGGGTAAAATGGTGCAAGCTGGAGCCGGACGCACTTCGCGAGGCCAGCGTCTGGATGCAGGGTTTCGGCCAGTTCGAGCCAGTCAATCTTGAGGCGTTTGAGCGGTTTCTGGCCAGCGAGTTTGGCGATGGGGACACGGCCTGAACGTCAAACCCTGAGCGGCACCCTCTCTTCGTCCTTTAGAAGCAAAACCAACGCCATGATTGTCAACCCGACCCCGCAGATCACCAGCGCAGGCGGAATGCCGTGGCCCAGCCCCAATTCCCACAGCAGCACCCAACTGGGCGTGAGGTAGGTATAAGCCAACACCTTGGCCGAGGGCAGCCTGAGCGCCGCAAATTGCAACAACAGGAAAGTCAGCGCACTGGCGGCGATCGCCACATACAAAATCGTGAACCAGACCAGCCAAGGCAGTGCCAGCCAGTCGGTTACTAGGATGTCACGCCACCCCCAAATGCTGACCATGAGAAATCCTGCGGCAACCGTACAGAACGAAAAAACAAACGCGGATTCACCGCGGTTCAGCAACCGGACCATCGGCGTATAAAGGGCGTGCGCGATGCTGCCGACAAAGAAGATCAACTCGCCCTGCCCGACCTCGAACGCCAGCAACCTGTCCAGATCAGCCCGAAACACCACCCAAAGCGCCCCCGCAGCCCCGATGGCCAGCGCCAGCGCCATGCGTGGCGTCGTCACCTGCCGCAATATAAGCCAGCCAAACATGGCCGACATCAGCGGATTAAGCGTGAATACGGCCGAAGTGCTGACCGGGTTTGCGGTCTTCAACCCTTCGAACATCATCACAAAGTAGAACGCGAACAGCCCGCCGAGCACCAGATACCGCCATGGCGCGCGAAGCGCCTTTCTGGGGATGCCACCCGTGGCAAACACCACAGCACCTAGCGCCGCCCCGGCAATGAAGAACCGCATCGTGTTCAGGGCAGCAGGCGCGATCTCATTGGCCACCAGGCTGCCCAGCGAAAAAGACCCCGCGACCAGCGCCGAGAAGGCCAGCATCGCCAGGTGCCCTTGAGCGGGCCGGGTCATCATCTCTTGACGCCCGCGGCATAGTCTTTGAGAAAGCCCAGGAACGCCTGCACCTTGGCCGTGCGATGCAGATCGACATGCGTGACCAGCCAAAGCGCCGAGGCCCAGCTTTCCTGGGGTGGCATGATCTCGACCAGATCGTCGTCATTCCCGGCTTTGGACGTTTCCAGAAAACCGATGCCGATACCTGCGCGGATAGCTGCATCCATGGCGCGTTTTTCATTGGACCGAAACGCGATTTGTTCCGTTGTCACATGCTGACGCAGCCATTGCTGGAATCCGGCCCGCACATCCAGATCGTCAAAGGCCACAAACCGATGGCCCGCAAAAGTGTCTGGCCCCGAGGGCTGTCCATGACGCGAGACATAGTCACGGCTCGCAAACAGGCCGTATGCTACGGAACAGAACGGCTGGACGACATTATCCGGCTGGTCGGGTGCCCGCCCGGCGCGCACGGCAACATGGGCCTCGCCATATTCGAGCCGGAACAGCCGCTCGCCGGTCAGATAGCGCACGGTGACATCCGGATAGGTGCGTTGAAAAGCAGCGATCACCGGGGTCATCAGGGCAGAGAAGCCAACCAATGACGTGACGACAAGCTCTCCCGAAACCTCCGCCCCACGGCCCTTGATCCGGCCTGCAAGCTGGCTGAGCTGGTCGTCGGTCGCCTGCGCCACACGCGCCAGATCCTGCCCCGCTTCGGTCGCAGTGTAGCCCCGTGCATGACGTTGAAACAGCTTGACCCCGATGCGCGTTTCCAACGCGTCGATATGGCGGATCACGGTCGCATGATGCACGCCCAACACTTCTGCGGCCCCGCTGACAGTGCCCAAACGCGCCACCTGATAGGCCGTGCGGATTTCATCCCAGTTTTCCATTGCAAACCTTTTTGTGTCTGTGCGCCTGCTCACAGGTTCTGCGCATGTGATGGGATTGAGTTTGTTTTTGCAAGGTCTATTTATGAGGCGGATCGTGTTTCATTCTGCAAAAGGGCATCCCATGACACATAAAATTCTCCGCATCGACTCCAGCATCAAATCCGAAGGCTCTATTTCCCGTCAGTTGACCGACGATATTCTCGCCCGGCTGAAATCGTCCTACCAGGATGCAGAGGTCGTGACCCGTGATCTGGGTGCCAATCCGCTGCCGCCGACGGATGCACATTGGCTGGGGTCCTTCGCCACGCCGGTTGATGAACGCAGCCCGGCGCAGGCCGAAACGGTCGCGCTTTCCGACACGTTGATTGCCGAAATCAAGGATGCCGACACAATTTTGATCGGCCTGCCGATCTACAACTTCGCAGCCCCTGCCCAGCTGAAGACATGGCTTGACCAAATGGCCCGCGCTGGCGAGACATTCCGCTATTCCGAAACTGGTCCCGAAGGTCTGGTGAAGAATACCCGCGCCATTATCGCATTCAGCTCCAACGGCACG
Source organism: Primorskyibacter flagellatus (assembly GCF_048268605.1). Classification (NCBI taxonomy): domain Bacteria; kingdom Pseudomonadati; phylum Pseudomonadota; class Alphaproteobacteria; order Rhodobacterales; family Roseobacteraceae; genus Primorskyibacter; species Primorskyibacter flagellatus. Next base: position 226,985 of record NZ_JBLWVF010000004.1, on the reverse strand, counting down.
CGATTGGGATCAGACATTGATTTTGCATCTAAATATGTCCGCCACATGCTTGGATTCTTCGGCATCACCGATGTGCAGTTCGTGGCCTCCGATCATTACGCGATCGACGCCGACAGCTCGCTCAAAGCAGCGAATGAGGGCGTTGCGGCCATCGCAGCCTGATCCTAAAATTCGGCGCGCCGGGCATATCGCTGTCCGGCGCGCTGTCTGTTTCGCCAGTTATTTCTCTGTCAGCTTCATCTCGATCCGACGGTTGCGCGCCCGCGCCTCTGGCGTATCCGCATCTTCGACCGGCTGGAACTGGCCAAACCCGTTGGCCGCCAGCCGATCCGGCGGAATGCCAAGCACATCTATCATGTATTTGACCACCGACAGCGCCCGCGCCTGACTGAGCTCCCAGTTGTCGGCAAATGCTGCCCCCGGACGCAGAGGCACATCGTCTGTATGCCCGTCGACGCGGATCACCCAGTCGATGCTGTCCGGGATCTGGTCCGAGACGCCGCGCAAAATCTCGGCAACCTTCGCGATTTCCCGTTCTCCCGTTGCCGAAAGATCTGCTTGGCCAAGCGCGAACAGCACCTCGGAGGAAAACACAAAACGGTCGCCCTCGATCCGCACACCTTCGGTATTGTCCAGAAGCTCACGCAGCCGGCCGAAGAATTCCGAGCGATAGCGTTCAAGGTTCTCGGCCTCGGCTTGCAGGCGCGCGCGTTCGGCGGCTTCCAGTTCTGCCCGGCGCTTTTGTTCGGCCGCCGCTCGCGCCAATGCGGTGTTGAGTTCCGAACCGAGGTTCTGGATCTGCGCTTGCGAGGCGACATCACGATCATTCGACTCGTCGATGATTGCCTGTAGCCGCCCCAGTTGCTCGCGCAGGGCGGTCAATTGTTGGGTCAGTGCTTCGGTCCGTCGAGTGGCCTGCGACGCCCGCTGTTGCTCATCCGCCAGTTTCTGCTTGGCCGTGGCCAATAGCTGCGCACGGGTTTCGGCCTCGGTCATTTCAACACTCAGGGTCTGCTCCGCCGCGCGTTTCTGCGCCAGCGCTGCGGCCAGTTTCTCGCGGGTTTCGGCAGCGGTCTGTTCGACCGTCAGCTTGGCAGCAAGCGCGGCGGCAAGGCGTTCCTCCAACGATCGGTTGTCATCGCTAAGCGTTTCGGCCCGTGCCAAAGCATCCGCCTTGGCGCGCGTCAGCGCGGCCCGAACCTCATCAAGCTGCGTCTTCAGCGTGGTCGCGCTTTCCAGCGCCTGCGCCAGCGCGGTTTCAAGCTCTGCCTTCTCGGCCATCAGTTCGGATTCCGTGGTCTTCAGCCCATCGCGCAGGGCAACCAGATCCTGTTGCGCGCGGTCAAGCGCAGCATTCGTCTGGGCAAGATCCACATTAGCGGCGTCCTGCGCCGCCAAAGCGCTGTCCCGCGCAGCCTCTGCCTCTTCGGCGCGCACAGTTTGGGTCTGGGTGTCGCGGGTTGCAGCCTCCAACCGGGCCAGAGCCTCTGCCAGCCTGCTGCGCATATCCTCGGCCTGCGCGTCCTGCGCCGCGCTTTGATCCAGTGCGGTCTGCCGGGCAGATGCCAGCGCGCTTTCGGCCTCGGCAATGCGAGCACGCAGATCGCCAACCATCGTGTCGCGGCGGGCGTCGCGGTCAGTCAGCGTTTCGACCTGTGCCGTCAGTTGCCGGTTTTGCGCCTCAACATTCGCCAGCCGCTGAAGCTCGTCCCGCGCGCCATCCGCGCGCAACAACGCCTCGGCCAGCGCGGTTTGCAGCTCCGTCAGACGTGACCGGGCGTCATCGCCCGCGCTTTGGGCTTCGGCCAATGCAGCCCGCGCTTCTTCATTGGCCTGACGCTCGTCAGCCAGTTGCGCCTCTGCTTCGTCGATGCTCTGTGCAAGTTCAGCAGCGCGGGCGGCCTGTGCGTCCATCGCGGCCTGCGTTTCGGATTGCGTCTGCGTCTGCGCGCGCAACTTTGATGCCGCGTCCTCGCCCTCCAGCAAGGCGGCGGCAAGCTGGACGTTCAGATCCTCTTCTGCCTTGCGCGCGGCGGCGAGCAGGGTCAACGTATCTTCAGCCTTCTGGCGCTGTTGTTCCAAAGCCAGCGTCATGGCGCTTAATTCTGCATCAGCAGTTTCAAGCCGGGCGCGCAGGGCGGCGGCGGCCTCTGCCTCTGCCAGACGCTGCGCCTCTTCTTCGGTCAGGGCTTGCTGCAACTCTTCGGAGCGTGCGGTCAGGGCGGCGTTGCTCTGCGCGGCATCGGCATTCTGTGCCCGCAGATCTTCCACCAACGCCTGCAACGCTTCGCGGCGGGCGGCAGCAAGGCGGGCCTCCTCGGCTTGCGTGTCGATTTCATCGCGCGCCGTCGCAAGGGCGAGGTTCAATTGTTCCTGCGCGCTGAGCAGGTCCGCACGCTCTGCCTGTAACGCCTCGCGATCGCCCTGAAGCTGCGAGACATTGGCCAACGCATCGTCGCGCGCAGCGATCAGCGATGCGACCTGTGCCTCAAAGCTGCTGATCCGGCCCTGCGCCTGTGTCAGCGCCGCATCTTTCGCGTCCCGTTCACCGGTCAGGGACGCGATCAGCGCGGCTTGCTCCTCGGCGCGGGTTTCGGCATCGGTCAGCGTTGACGAAAGCAGCCCGATATCGTCCTGCAACCTGTTGGTTGTCTCTCGCTCCAGCCCCAGCGCGCGGGCCAGTTCCGCCACTTCGGACGACAGCGAGTCAAGCTGGGTCTCCTGACCACTGATGGTTTCGCGCAGCACGAATTGTACGACCATAAAGATCGTCAGCACGAACATCAGAACCAGCAACAGCCCGGTCATCGCATCCACGAATCCCGGCCAGATCGAGGCCTGAAACCGCTGTCCGGTGCGACGCGAAAGGGCCATGGATCAGCTCTCCTCCCTGCCGCCACGCGGTTTGGGCTGGGTTTCCGTGGGCCGGAACCTGGCGTGGGCAGGCTCGGCTTTCGGGGCCGCCAATTGTTGCAATATGCGATTAAGCCCCGCCAGATCGGTGCGCAACTCGGCCATGCTTTCCTGTCGTCCGGCAGCGATTTCCTCAAGGATGCGCAGCATTTGCACGTCGATCGAGCGCAGACGCATCCGGCTTTCGGCATCCAGACCTTCGCTGACGCCTTTTCCGTGCATGGCTTCGACCAGCCTTTCCTGCCCCTCGGCGACCCGCAACAGCGCTGTGGTCGACGGGCTTGACGATTCGACACGTTCGGTCATGCGTTCCACCGCATCCACCAGCCGTCCCAACTTGTCGTCAACCTCGGAGCGGCTCTCGTTGGAGGCCGCAAACATCTCTTGCAAGCCCAGCATCTGTTCCGCGATCTGGTCGAGCGCGTAAGCGCCACCGGCCGATGTTCCGGCACCTTCGCCGTCGCTGTCGCCCGAGGCGAAGCCAAGACGGGTGATCGACGATAGCCATTCCTCAAGCTCGCGGTAAAACCGGTTCTGACCGTGACCCGCGAACAGCTCCAGCAAGCCCACGACAAGCGATCCGGCCAGCCCCAGAAGCGACGACGCAAACGCCACGCCCATGCCGCCCAGTTGTGACTCCAGCCCGTTCATCAGTCGCGAAAACAGATCCGCGCCGCTTTCGCCCTCTTGCGGAACCAGCGAACGAATGGTGTCGACCAGTGCGGGCACGGTGGTTGCAAGGCCGTAAAACGTGCCCAGCAGCCCCAGAAAGATCAGCAGGCTGACGATATACCGAGTGATTTCGCGCGCCTCGTCGATGCGGGTGGCAACCGAATCCAAGATCGAGCGCGTTGATGCCGTGTTGATCTGCATCCGGCGCCCGCGCATGCGCAGCAGCGTGGCCAGCGGTGCCAGAAGCAGCGGTGCCTTGCGGGACTCGCGCTCGGTGACGAATTCCTCGATCCACCGGACCGAGTTGATAAGCTGTCCGACCTGCCAGAAACATGCCAGCACGCCAAGGCCAAAGACAAACAGGATAAAACCGTTCAGATAGAGGTTCGACTGGAACACCGGCAGAACCCGCGGCAGCGCAACGAACGCCCCCGCGCCTGTCAGGCCCAGCACCACAAGCATCAGGATCACCTGCCGGACGGGCTGCGAGAAATGTGCCTGTGCCTCCAGGTCCGGCTGCTCCATCTGGGCGTTTCCTGCCATTGTTCTACAACGCTTTTATCGGCCAGACCGTAGTGCGGATGCCCCTGCAAGCCAAGCGGTTATCCACATAGCACCCTGACGCGATCCGACAGCCATTGCAGTTCTGCATCGCGAATGCCGATCTCGTCCAGATGGCGGGCCGTGTTGTACAGATATTCGCTGTTGGGTCCCCGCCCGCCGACCGCGCGCGCGATGATCTGCGCCTGTTCTTCCAGCGGCAGCGCGCCGCAATATTGCACATGATCGGGGTCGATCACATAAGTCACTGCCGTCACCTGCTGACCGCCGGGAAGTTGAACGTCCAGAACCTTTTCCAGATAGGCGGAAGACACCAACTCCCGCTCCCGCAAATAGGCCAAAACTGCGTCATGGTCGCCGCCCGCTTGCAAGGCAACACCCGAACAGGCCGCGCCCGTCGTCTCGTCCAGCGCCAGCACCAGACCGGGGTCCTCCTCGGTGCCGCGGTGGTGGATTGAACGCATGCAAAAGCTGCGCGAATAGCCTGGCAACGTTGCAGGTTCCTGGCGCAGAACTTCGAAACCGGGGTTCCAAAGCAGCGATCCGTAGGCAAAAACCCATAGTGTCATGTCGTCTGGTCCTTGTCGCATGACCGCTGTAAACACCATTCCGGACGGGCTGAAAAGGGGACGGCAATGAAACGCTTGGTGATCGCGGTACTCGTTGCCGGGCTGGCATGGTCGGGATGGTGGTTCTACGCCGCCCATCAACACAAGGCCGCGCTGGAAGACTGGTTTGAAGCCCGCCGCGCCGATGGCTGGGCCGCCGAGTATCAAAGCCTTCAGGTCCGCGGCTTCCCCAACCGGCTGGATGCCACCTTCACCGAGCTTGTTTTGGCCAATCCCGAAAACGGCACGGTCTGGCGCGCGCCGCTGTTCCAGATCCTGATGCTCAGCTACAAACCCGACCATGCCATTCTGGTCTGGCCGCACAGCCAGACGCTCACGCTCTCGGGAACCGACTGGACCATAGACAGCGACAGAATGCGCGCCAGCGTCATTTTGGAAGGCGACGCCACCCAAAGCCTGTCCCGTGCCAATTTCGAGGCGGAGGTGCTGAACCTCACTTCCGACCAAGGTGCGGCGGCTATGGCCGCGCTGAACATCGCACTGGCAGATACCGGCCCCGAGCTTTACCGGGTCACCGCCTCGGCGACGGGCTATGCCCCCGGCGGCCCGCTTCCCGCAGACCTGCCCCTACCCGACAACCTGTCGGCGCTGCGTGCAGACCTGACCGTTGCGTTGAACGCTCCGCTGGGCCTGACGACGCTTGAAGCCAGCCCGCCTCGCCCCACCCGTCTGGACCTGCGTCTCGCCGAGGCGATCTGGGGTGGGCTGGAGCTGAAACTGGCAGGCGCGGCCGACGTCACCGCATCGGGCCACCTTGATGGCCAGATGACGGTGCGCGCCGTCAACTGGCGCGAGATGATGCACCTTTCGTCGATATCGGGAACTCTACCGCAGGGGGTTGCCGGAATGCTGGAACAGGCCTTGGATCTGGCCTCGAACCTTTCGGGCAACAAAAACACATTGGATCTTACGCTTGATTTCAAGCGCGGACGGACCTGGCTCGGAATGATCCCCCTCGGTTCGGCTCCAAGGCTTCGTTAAGTCAAGCGCCATCGCTGTCAAGCAACCCTGTCGCGCTGCAATAATGCCCAACGCCCCTGCCTGTTTCTCATCGGCAAAAATACTCCGGGGAGCGCGAGGGGCCGGCCCCTCGCCCCAAAGCAGATCGACATAAGTTTGTCGCCAGACCAAACCGAACTCGCGGATATCTGTCGGGTGATTGTGACCCCATCCAATTGCAAAGACTGCCGGGCTACCCTGGCTTTGCAGGTCCCTCCACCCGCGTTAATCCGGCCTGTAAATTGGCGGCTCGGCACTCCCAGCCTTTGGGACGACCGAACGAGGTTCTTCTTGAAGCTCGATCGCGACACTCGCAACGCCGTCCGCAAGGCCCCGGATCAAGTCCGGGGCGATGGCGAACCGCAAGCTGCCAACGCAATCCCTCCCGGCAAACCAATCCCAGACACGTCTCTCTTGAACCTTGCACGAAAGGCAGAGACACTGGACAACACACCCCAACGTTCGGGAGGCAATTCATGGCGGATATCAGCACTGACATTGATCTGGGCGTGCACCTTTCTGGCCGGATCGACGGCATGCGGGACGCGTTGATCGCCCTTGCTCAGGATCTGATCCGCATTCCCACGCTGAATCCGCCGGGCGAGAACTACGCTGCAATCTGTGACTATCTGGATCGGCGCCTGAAGGCGTCCGGCTTTGAAACGCAGCTGATCCGTGCCACCGGTGCGCCCGGAGACAGCGACCGCTTTCCGCGCTGGAACATCGTGGCCCGTCGCGAAGGTGCGCGGGCCGGGGATTGCGTGCATTTCAACAGCCACACCGATGTGGTCGAGGTCGGCCAGGGCTGGACCTGCGATCCGTTCGGCGGCGAACTGCGCGACGGGCGCATCTACGGTCGCGGGGCCTGCGACATGAAGGGCGGGCTTGCCACCTCCATCATAGCGGCCGAGGCGTTCATTGCCGAATGCCCGGATTTCGCCGGTGCCATCGAGATTTCGGGCACGGCGGATGAAGAATCCGGCGGATATGGCGGTGTGGCCTATCTCGCTGAACAGGGGTTTTTCGCTCCGTCGCGTGTGCAGCACGTCATCATCCCCGAACCGCTCAACAAGGACCGGATCTGTCTAGGGCATCGGGGCGGCTGGTGGGCCGAGATCGAGACCAAAGGCGAGATCGCACATGGCTCCATGCCATTTCTCGGCGATTGCGCGATCCGCCATATGGGTGCGGTCCTCGACGCCTTCGAGGAGACACTTTTCCCTGCCATGGCCGCGCGATACACTGAAATGCCCGTGGTTCCGGATGGGGCCAGGCAATCCACCATGAATATCAACTCGGTCCATGGCGGCCAACCCGAACAATCGTCCGATTACAACGGCTTGCCCGCTCATTGTGTCCCTGACAGTTGCCGCATCGTGATCGACCGCCGCTTCCTGATCGAGGAAAACGTAGACTCCGTGCGGACAGAGATCACCGAGCTTCTCGAGGGGCTGAAAGCCACGCGCCCCGACTTTGATTACGCCCTGCGTGAGATCAACCGCGTGATCCCGTCCATGACCGATCGTGCGGCACCCGTCGTCACCACGGTAGGGGCCGCAATCCGCGCGGTGATGGGCAAAGACCCGACCTATGTCGCCTCTCCCGGCAGCTATGACCAGAAACATATCGACCGGATCGGCAAGCTGAAGAATTGCATCGCCTATGGCCCCGGCGTGCTGGAACTCGCCCATAAACCCGATGAATGGATCGGCGTCGATGACATGCTCGACAGCGCCAAGGTGATGGCCCATAGCCTCCGCACCTTGCTCGCGCCCTGACCCCCGCGCGGCCGCCACGATCTAATCAGGCACCCCGATAGGGGACCTGCCCCTCAATTCTCATTGGCCAAAATACTCCGGGGAGCGCGAGGGGCTGGCCCCTCGCTCCCGGACTTTCCACATTTGCCGTCAGTCGAGACGTGGCGGGACCGCGATATTGTCGATCAACCGAACTCCGGCCAGCCACGCCGCCGCCAGCAGGCGTGCCGGACGGACGGGCGTATCCAGAACCGAAAGATCGTCACAGGCGCGCAGATCGAAGTAATCCACTTCGGTAAATCCCGCGCGTAGAATCCGGGCCTCTGCGGCGGCCTTCAACTCACCGAAGGGCTTTCCCCGCGACAAGCCTTCGGCCACATCCTGCATCACCTCGTGCAGCATCGGCGCAGGGATCCGCGCGCGGTCGGACAGCAACAGGTTGCGCGAGGACATGGCCAGCCCGTCCTCCTCGCGGATCGTCGGGCAGCCCACAACCTCGACCGGAATATCCAGATCGCGCGCCAGACGTGTGACGACCTGCAATTGCTGGTAATCCTTTTCACCGAAAAACGCCTTGTCGGCCCCGGATTGCAAAAACAGCTTGGTGACGACTGTCGCCACACCGTCGAAATGTCCGGGCCGATGCGCCCCGCACAGCACATTCGTCAGCCCTTCGACCGACACAGTCGTGGCAAAGCCATCGGGATACATCTGCGCGCCATCAGGAACGTACAACACGTCCACCTTGAACGGTGCCAATTTCGCGGCATCACCCTCTTCAGTCCGGGGGTAATTCTCCAGATCCTCGGGGTTGTTGAACTGCTTGGGATTGACGAACAGCGTCACCACGACCCGGTCGCACACTTCCTTCGCCGCCCGCACGAGGCTGAGATGCCCCTGATGCAGCGCGCCCATCGTTGGCACCACCCCGACAACCTCTCCGGCGGCCTTCCAGCCCAGCACAGCCGTCTGCAAATCCGTGCGGCTGCGCAGGATCGGCACGCCGCTCATGTATTGGGTGCTTTCACGGGCGTCGTGTCGGCAAATACATGCTCTGGCGCAGGGAAATCCCGTGCGCGGACCTCTTCGGCATAGGCAGCAACGGCAGCTTCTGCATCCTCTCCCAGCGTGGCATAGCGTTTCACGAATTTCGCCTTGAAGGCCGTGAACAGCCCCAGCATGTCATCGACGACAAGGATCTGGCCGTCACAGCCCGCCGATGCCCCAATGCCAATCGTCGGGATCGGAATGTCCGCCGTGATCCGGTCCGCCAGCCCCTGCGGCACCTTTTCCAGCACCACTGCGAAGGCACCGGCCTCCGCGACGGCGCGCGCATCCGCCATCACGGCCTCGCCTTCCGCGTCGCGCCCCTGCACACGGTAACCGCCCAGCGTGTTCACCGATTGCGGGGTCAGCCCGATATGCGCCATCACCGGAATGCCGCGCGCGACAAGAAAGCCGATGGTGTCGGCCATGGCCTGCCCGCCTTCCAGTTTTACCGCGCCTGCGCCGGTCTCGGCCATCAGCCGCGCTGCATTGCGGAATGCCTGTGCCGGGCCTTCCTCGTAGGATCCGAAGGGCATGTCGATCACCATCATCGCCCGTTCCAATCCCCGCTCCACCGCCTGCCCGTGCAGGATCATCATCTCCATGGTCACGCCCAGTGTCGAGGGCAGCCCGTGCAGCACCATACCGACGCTGTCGCCCACCAGAACAAAGTCGCAATGCGCGTCCATGACCTGCGCCATCGGGGTGGTGTAGGCGGTCAGGCTGACCAGTGGAACGCCGCCCTTGCGCGCCCGGATATCAACGGGCAACGGTCTGTTCTTGGCTGCTGTGGCGCTCATCCTGGTTTCCTCCGCCTGAGATGCTGCATGTGCGAAATAACAAATCCTGCACCATCTTGCTACTGCACAAATGCAGCATCCGCTTGATCATGCTGCGATTCGCGTCAACACTCATTGTTGACAGGGGACCTTACGGCCCAAGACAGCGGAGTGAGCGACGATGAAGCGACTGAACCTCGGGGCCCTTGCGGCCATTTCAATCTGTGCAGGCGCGGCGGTTCACGCGGCCCAGACCGACATCACCGTTGCCATGCAACTGGAGCCTCCGCATCTTGATCCGACCAGCGCGGCCGCTGGCGCTATCGACTCGGTCCTGTATTCCAACGTCTTCGAAGGCCTGACACGGTTCGACGCAGATGGGGCCGTCATTCCCGGACTGGCCAGTGACTGGGAGATTTCCGAAGACGGGCTGACCTACACCTTCCATCTGCAAGAGGGCGTGACCTTCCACGACGGCACAGAGTTCGAGGCGAGCGACGTCAAGTTCAGCCTTGATCGCGCCCGCGCCGAGGACAGCACGAATGCCCAGAAAGCCCTGTTCGAATCCATAGATTCGGTCGAGGTCGTGGATCCGCTGACCATGCGCGTCACGCTCAGCCAACCCACCGGCGCGCTATTGTTCAATCTGGCATGGGGCGACGCGGTGATCGTAGCGCCCGAAAGCATCGACGAGATCAAATCCCGTCCCATCGGCACAGGCGCGTTCAAATTCGTCAACTGGGTGCAGGGCGACCGGATCGAGATGGAACGCAATACCGACTACTGGGGTGACGCGCCTGCGCTGGAAACGGCCACATTCCGTTTCATCTCGGACCCGACAGCCGCCTTTGCCAGCGTCATGGCCGAGGATGTGGACGCTTTCGTCGGCTTCCCTGCGCCCGAAAACCTGCCGCAATTCGAGGCTGACCCGCGTTTTCAGGTCATCGTCGGATCCACCGAGGGCGAAACCATTCTGGCGATGAACAACAAGCAACCGCCCTTCGACAACCCGCTGGTGCGCGAGGCCGTGGCCCATGCCATCGATCGTCAGGCGATCATCGACGGGGCGATGTTTGGCCTGGGCACACCCATTGGCACGCATTTCGCCCCGCACAATCCGGATTATGTCGATCTGATTGATCTGTCGAATTATGACCCTGAAAAATCCCGGCAGCTGCTGGCAGAGACCGGGATGGCCGATGGCTTCACCACGACGCTGAAGCTGCCGCCGCCCTCTTATGCGCGGCGCGGCGGAGAAATCATCGCGGCGCAACTGCGTGAGGTCGGCATCCAGACCGAGATTACCAACCTGGAATGGGCGCAATGGCTCGAAGAGGTGTTTCGCGGCAAGAATTTCGGATTGAGCATCGTCAGCCATACCGAACCAATGGATATCGGCATCTATGCCCGGCCGGACTATTATTTCCAGTATGGCAAACCGGAATTCGTGGCGATCATGGACGCGCTCAACGCCGAAACCGATCCGGACGCCCGTTCTGCCCTGCTGAAAGACGCGCAGCGCATGATTGCCGAAGATCACGTCAACGGCTACCTGTTCCAGCTGGCCTTTCCGACCATCGCCAATGCCAAGATCGAGGGGCTTTGGAAGAACCAGCCGACACAAGCCACAGACCTGACCGGGGTGCGCTGGACGGAATGACCCTCATGGTTTCCACCCGATACTTCCCCCATTCGCGTGTAGTTGCGCGCGGATGCGGCCTATTCGCAAATTCAGCGCAACCTGATCCATGCACCGCGCTGAAAAACCTCGTGGCGCTTCGGTCCGGCGTCGCATGACACGATGCTGACCTACCTGCTCAAGCGCCTGACCTCTTTGGTAATCTCGCTGCTGGTCGCCAGTCTGGTGATCTTTCTGGTGGTCGAGGTGGCCCCCGGCGATCCGGCGTCCTTCATGCTGGGGCTGAATGCTCAGCCCGATACCGTCGCGGCGCTGCGCACCGAGCTTGGGCTGGACGTGCCAAGATACGCACGGTATTTCGCTTGGCTATCCGGCATGATCTCGGGCGATTTCGGCATGTCCTACACCTACCGGACGCCGGTGGCGCAGATGATTGCCGACCGGTTCTGGGTCTCGATGCCGCTGGCGCTGATGGCGCTGGCGCTCTCGACGCTGATCGCGTTTCCTGCCGGGCTGTTCGCGGCCGCTCGTCGCGGCAGTGCAGGCGACATGGGCGTTATGGGGGCCACGCAACTGGGTGTCGCGATCCCGAATTTCTGGTTCGCGATGATGCTGGTGCTCGTCTTCGCCATCAACCTGCGCTGGTTTTCAGCTGGCGGCTTTCCGGGCTGGGACGATCCGCTCTTGGCGCTGAAGGCGCTGACCTTGCCCGCCATCGCGCTTGCCCTGCCGCAAGCCGCCATTCTGACGCGGGTGATGCGCTCTGCCCTGCTGGATATTCTGGGCGAGGATTTCATGCGCACCGCCCGCGCCAAGGGGTTAAGCGCGCGTCAGGCGATCTGGCGGCATGGATTGCGCAACGCCTTAATCCCGGTGCTGACCATCATCGGGCTGCAATTCTCGTTCCTGCTGGCGGGTGCCATCATCATCGAGCAGGTGTTCTTTCTGCCCGGTCTTGGTCGGCTGGTTTTTCAGGCCATCACCCAACGCGATCTGATCGTGGTGGAATCCGTGGTCATGCTGCTGGTCTTTGCGGTGATCGTGGTGAATTTCGCGGTTGATCTGGCCTACGCCGCCGTCGATCCAAGGCTGAGAGCGCGGACATGACCCTATGGTACAGCCGCAACCTGCTGCTCGGCGGCACGCTCAGCATTTTCTTCGCGGCGCTGGCGCTGATTTCCTTCGTCTGGACGCCTTTTGACGTCGAAAGCCTGAACATCGCCGCAAAGCTGAAGCCACCGGGCGCGAGTTATTGGCTGGGGACGGATCATTTTGGCCGCGATGTGTTTTCGATGATCATGGTGGGCGCGCGGACATCCATCGCCGTGGCGCTCGTCGCGGTGGGCATCGGCATGGGGGTGGGCGTCCCGCTGGGATTGACCGCCGCGGCACGCAAAGGTGGCTGGCTGGACGAGGTCATCATGCGCGGCAATGACCTGATCTTCGCCTTTCCCAGCCTTGTCATCGCCATCCTTATCACCGCCATCGCCGGGCCGGGGGCCATCAACGCGATCATCGCCATAGGCATCTTCAACATCCCCGTGTTCGCCCGCCTGACCCGCGGTGCCGCGCTCAGCCTGTGGGAGCGCGAATTCATCCTCGCCGCCCGCGTCTGCGGCAAGTCCCGGACCCGGATCAGCGTGGAACACATCCTGCCCAACGTCGCAAACCTGCTGATCGTGCAGGGCACCATCCAGTTCAGCCTTGGCATCCTCGCCGAGGCGGGGCTGAGCTATGTGGGCCTTGGCGCGCAGCCGCCGACCCCCAGTTGGGGACGCATGCTGGCAGAGGCGCAAACCATGGTCAGCTTTGCGCCGCATCTGGCGCTGGTCCCCGGCCTTGCCATCGTGCTGACCGTGCTGGGGCTGAACCTGATGGGCGACGGGCTGCGCGACGCGCTTGATCCGCGCATCCGGGTAGCACGGACATGACCGGTTCCGCAGTTTCCACGCCGCCCTTGCTTGCGCTTGATGGGGTGAATGTGGCGATCTTTGGCAAGACGATCCTGAAAGACGTTTCACTGACCCTCCGGCGGAAGGAAATTTTGGCGCTCACCGGCGAGAGCGGATCCGGCAAGTCGATGACCGCCCTTGCAGTCATGGGGCTGTTGCCCGGACGGATGCGGGCGACCGGCACCCTTCGACTGGATGGTGCAGACCTTCTGTCCAGGACCGAAGCGCAGATGTGTCGGATTCGCGGCAATGACATCGGCATGGTTTTTCAGGAACCGATGACAGCACTGAACCCGGTGCAGACCATCGGTGATCAGGTGGCCGAGACAATCTTGATCCATTCGGCGGCTGACCGCCGGGCCGCGCGCACCCGCGCGGCAGAGGTGTTGGCGCGTGTCGGCCTGCCGCAGGACCGCTTTCCGCTTGGCCGCTATCCGCATGAACTGTCCGGCGGGCAGCGCCAGCGTGTCGTTATTGCAATGGCCATCGCCTTGCGCCCCAAGCTACTGATCGCGGACGAGCCGACGACCGCGCTGGATGTCACGACGCAGGCGCAGATCCTTGACCTGCTGAAGAGTCTCGTGCGCGAGGAAGGCATGGCGCTGCTGATGATCACCCATGATCTGGCCGTGGTCAGCGACATGGCAGACCGGATTGCGGTCATGCAACACGGCAAAGTGGTCGAAACCGGGCCGACACGCCAGCTTTTCGCGCGTATGGAACACCCCTATACAAGGCAACTATTTGCAGCTTCCGGCCACCGCGTGTCGCTACCGCCGCAGCCATCCGCCGCCCGACCTCTGCTGGAGGTGCACTCGGTATCGCGCGATTATCCTTTGCCGCGCCGCATTCCGTTTGCACCGCGCAAGACGTTTCGCGCCGTCGATAACGTCAGCTTCACCATGCGGCAGGGGGACCGCGTCGGTCTTGTCGGCGAAAGCGGATGCGGAAAGTCCACGCTGACCCGCGCCATACTGGGCTTGGAGCCGGTGCAGGAAGGACAGATCGCGCTGGACGGCGCGCCGGTCTTCTCGCACGGCCGACCCAATCCAGAGGTCCGCCGCAAGATGCAGGTCGTCTTTCAGGATCCTTATGGCAGCTTCAACCCGCGTCACAAGGTCGGCAAGCTGATCTCCGAGCCATTTCACCTGCTACCCACCAAGCCGGATACATCCGAGCGTAGAGACCGCATCGCCCAGACGTTATCCGCAGTAGGCCTGTCGCCCGACGACGCCGATAAATACATCCATGCCTTCTCCGGCGGACAGAGGCAGCGCATCGCCATTGCGCGCGCGCTAATCATCCGGCCTGAACTGATCATCTTCGACGAGGCGGTCTCGGCGCTGGATGTCCGGGTCCGTGCGCAGATACTCGACCTGATGGCCGATCTGTCGCGGCAATACCGGCTCAGCTATCTGTTCATCAGTCACGACCTGTCCGTGGTCCGCACGATCACCGACCGCGTTCTGGTCATGCAGAACGGCGAGATTGTCGAGGACGGTCCGACCGGACAGGTCTACACGAACCCGCAGCATCCCTATACACGGCAATTGCTGGACGCCGCCCCCCGCCTGCCGGACATCACCCCGAAAATGCTCCATGTCCCTGCCTGACTTGCCGTACGGTCTCGCGCCTGTGCTGATCGAAGACTCCGGCAGTCCGGTCGTTGGGAGCCTTGCCAATAGCCCCCTTCGGACGACAGCATTCTATGCGACGGTACATGCCGGGGTGCCGCAAAGATCGACGCCGCGCTGTCCGCCGCGCAGACGATGTTTCAACACAAGACCCGCAAGCAACCGTTTTCCCCGCTCTTGAACCTCGCCCTTGCTTGGAACATCTTGGCGTTGATCGGCTGGGTCACCCTGCGTCTGACCTGTCCTGACCAAAGGAGGCTTCCATGCGGCTTCGCGACAAGACTGCCATCGTCACCGGTGCCGGATCCGGCTTCGGCACCGGGATCGCGCGGAAATTTGCCGCCGAGGGTGCCCGCGTCATGGTGGCCGACATCAATACGGATGCGGCCGCAAAAATTGCCGAGGACATCGGTGGCAAGGCGCGCACTGTTGATGTGACCGACGGTGTGAGCGTCAATGCGATGATCGCTGCGGCTCAGGCCAGTTTCGGCCACATCGACATTCTGGTGAACAATGCCGGCGTCACACATTTGCCTGCGGATATGGAGGATGTCACGGAAGAGGATTTCGACCGCGTCTTTGCCGTTAACTGCAAGGCGATCTACCTGACCGCCCGTGCATCGGTGCCACTGATGAAGGCGCAGGGAAGGGGTGTGATCCTCAATATCTCTTCCACCGCAGGCCTGTCGCCGCGCCCCCGGCTGAACTGGTACAACGCGTCCAAAGGCTGGGTGAACACGGCAACCAAGGCGATGGCCGTAGAGTTGGCACCCAGGGGCCTCCGCGTCAATGCGCTGAACCCTGTGGCGGGCGAGACGCCGCTTTTGGCCAGCTTTATGGGCGAGGACACGCCCGAGATGCGCGCGAAGTTCCTGTCGACGATCCCGATGGGTCGCTTTTCCACGCCCGAAGACATGGGCAATGCGGCGGCCTTCCTTTGCTCTGACGAAGCCGGGCTGATCACCGGCGTCTGCATGGAAGTCGATGGCGGGCGCTGCATCTGAACGACGACACACCCGCACCGCGCTTGACGCGGTGCCTTTTGTTCAGCGGGCCATCGCCCGCCTATCACGGAGCTGTTCCATGACCCCCGGACCGCGAAACCTGATCACCGATGTCACCGGCCTGCGGGTCGGAAACGCGCAGGACGAGGGCCTGAAATCCGGCACCACGGTGCTGACGGCCGATGCGCCTTTCGTGACCTCCTATGCCGTCATGGGCGGTGCACCCGGCAGCCACGAGACGGACCTTCTGGAACCAGACAAGACCGCCCCTGCCGCCGATGCGCTGGTGTTGTCGGGCGGCTCGGCTTTCGGCCTTGCCGCCGCGACCGGCGTGATGGAGGCGCTGCGGACTGAGGGGCGTGGCTTTGCGGTTGGGCCTGCGCGCGTGCCCCTGGTGCCTGCCGCGATCATCTTTGATCTGGTGAATGGCGGGCGCAAGGATTGGACAGAAAACCCGTACCCCGCTTTAGGGGCACAAGCCTACGCGGCAAGGGATGAGATGTTCGAACTGGGCAGTTTTGGTGCCGGAACCGGCGCGCTGACCGCGATGCACAAGGGCGGGCTGGGATCAGCCTCGCTGGTGCTGGACAGTGGCGTGACGGTGGGCGCGCTGGTGGCCGTCAACCCGATGGGGTCCGTCACCACGGATGGAGAGCAGCATTTCTGGGCCGCCCCGTTCGAGATTGGGACAGAGTTCGGCGGGCTGGGCCCGGACCTGCGTAGCGGGTTGGGGCGAAAGACCGACAGCCGGAAGATGGCGTTGATCGGAGGCGTCCAGGGGGCGAACACGACCATCGCCATTGTTGCCACCGATGCCGCCCTGACCAAGACACAGGCCAAACGCATGGCCGTGGCCGCACACGACGGAATAGGTCGCGCCATCGTGCCGGCCCATGCGCCGGTGGATGGCGACTTGGTATTCGCCGCATCCACTGCAGCCCGGCCGCTCGAAGACCCGGTAGGGGGGCTGGCCGAGATTGGACACGCCGCCGCGCTTTGCCTGTCGCGGGCCATTGCACGGGGTGTCTACGAAGCCGAGCCGAAGCAGGGCGACGCGCTGCCGTGCTATCGCAGATAAAGAACAGGCCCCAGGAATGGCCGCCGAAGCGAGGGGCCAGCCCCTCGCACTCCCCGGAGTATTTTTGCCAAGAAGAAGGAGACTGATGAGCCTGGCTGGAACCGCGTTTTTGCAATTTTGACAGCATGATCCGAGATTCTGGGAGCCCGCGTGCGATGGGTTACCGCAGGATTGGCGGTTTTTCAGGGTCCGAACCCGGCGCTGTCGGAGCATCTTGACGGCGAGACTGCGCAGGTTGTGGTGCGGGCAGGTCAAACGGGCGGGCGAGCGGTATCAGACGCCCAAGCATCGGGTCATCCTGCGCCAGAAAGACGACATCAAGTGCGCCGGCTTCGACCCCAGAAAAGGTGAGCGCTTGATTGACCGCG
The DNA here is from genome assembly GCF_048268605.1 of Primorskyibacter flagellatus. Classification (NCBI taxonomy): domain Bacteria; kingdom Pseudomonadati; phylum Pseudomonadota; class Alphaproteobacteria; order Rhodobacterales; family Roseobacteraceae; genus Primorskyibacter; species Primorskyibacter flagellatus. The sequence continues at coordinate 209,953 of NZ_JBLWVF010000004.1, read as the reverse complement.
CCAGCGAGCGCGTGCTCGGCTCCCTGCTCTGCCCCCGCGAATGCCAGAAGGTGAGTTTTGCGGCTGTCATCATAGGTGACGCCGACCAGATAGGCGGCCTGCGCCAACCCCGCCGCGCTGGCCAGCTTGGTATCAAGCGCCGTGTTCAGCGCCTCGGGCACATCCGTGGCGGCGTGGAATTGGCGCGGTCTGCCTTGCGCGGTCTGCGGTGCGTGGGCAAGGGTTTGCGCCAGCCAGTCCACCGCCTGAGGAGGAAGCAACATGGATGACGGCGCGGTTTCGAGGTTCAAGCCCAGCCCGAGATTTCGGCCCGCCAGAAGTCCGGCAATGGCCCGGCCCGGCAGGGCTGCGTAGGGTACGGCCCGGCCGACAAACCCCGCAAGCCGATCTTCGCGATCAAAGATGAGAACGAAGGAGTTGTCTGAAATCTCGAAGATCTCTGGCGAAAGCGAGTCGCCCTGTGCCTCTTCAGTCAGCATCAGGAACAGTTCTGTCGAGGCGAGCGTCTCGAAGAAGCTTAGACGCAAGGTGTCGTCCTGCGGCGCGGCCTGCATGCGCTCGTGGGCGACGTCGAGCGGAGTGGTCTCAGTCATCCCGAACCTCATTCTGCTTTGGCACGGATCCGACAAGGGGGTGGAACCGGCACACTACTTCGCGACGATGTAGTCCGCCCTTGGCTTTGCAACAAGAGGAACCTGTCTGGCACTTCGTCGCGTCAGGAACCCTGAGGGTCGCCTGAAATCCATAGGCACATCCAAGTCGCGAGTGTTGTCTGATCGCCTAAGTCAGGACATTTTTCACCGCAGCCTGCAATTCCGGAAGAAGTTCGGTCTCAAACCACGGGTTGCGCTTTATCCAGGCGTTATTGCGCCACGATGGGTGCGGCAGAGGGAACGTGGCCGGGGCGTGGCTGCGCCATCCGGCCACCACTTGCGTCATCGGCGCGGTTGAACCGAGATGTCGCCGGATTGCGTAGGCCCCGACAATCAGGGTCAGACTGACCTTACCGATTTCTTGCAGGGCGCGGTCGTGCCATGTTTCCCAACAGATCGGCGGTGGCGGCAGATCCGCGCCCTTGGCATCATAGCCGGGAAAGCAAAACGCTGTCGGCAGCACGCCGATCCGGTCAGTGTCATAGAACGTGTCTTTGTCGATCCCCATCCAGTCACGCAACCGGTCACCTGAACGGTCAAAAAACGGCAAGCCGGTTTCGTGCACTCGCTTGCCGGGTGCCTGTCCAGCAACAAGTATGCGAACGCCCGGCTGGAACCAGGCAACGGGACGTGGCGTGTGGCGCGTGGCAGTGGCAAGAAAACGCTCTTTGCAGATTGAGCAATTGCGGATCTGCTCGGTCAAGGGCGGGTTAGTGGCCATATGGGCGGCTTGGCGTTGTGCGGTGCATTTTCAGATCATCGTTGGATTTTCTTGACCTGAATCGTATCGCGCCGACTGGTTTTTTCAATGTCAGGCAAGAAAGAACACCGTGCCAACGTCGCCTTCGCCGCGTTTTGTACGTCTGCAATCGAAACAATTCGTCAGGATGTTGCCAATTGATCAACCAAACCGTCATAATATGGGCCGTATACACGCCTGGTTCGTGCAATATGGTCAGGCACCATACAGGCAAAGCGCATTTGCGCCGGAGCATTCGATGCTGGAATTCGACAATGTGAGCAAGTCCTTCTGGACCGGCACACAACGCAAGGTGATCCTCGATAAGGTCTCGTTCCAGGTTCCCTTGGGCGAAAGCCTGGGCATTCTTGCGCCGAATGGCACCGGCAAGACGACGTTGATCAAGATGATGGCAGGGCTGGAAAAACCCGATGAGGGGGAAATTCGCCGCAGCTGCCGGGTGTCGTTTCCGCTTGGTTTCATGGGCGGCGTGGTGGGCAAACACTCGGCGATGGAAAATTCGCGCTACATCGCGCGGCTTTATGGGCTGGACCCCGACTATGTCGAAGCCTTCTGTCGTTGGCTCTGTGGGCTGGAGGAGTATTTCGACCAGCCTCTGGGGACATATTCAGCGGGCATGCGGTCGCGGTTCACCCTTGCATTGATGCTGGCACTGGATTTTGACATCTACCTGATCGACGAGGGCATGCCGAATTCGACGGATGTGGCGTTCAATCGCAAGGCAGGCGATCTTCTGGCGGAAAGATTGCGCACAACCACGATCATCATCGTCTCGCACCAGGCCAAGGTGCTGGAGAAATTCGCCCGGAAGGCTGCCGTCTTGATGGATGGCCAGCTACATATGTTTGAAACCTTGGAAGAGGCGAAGCAGCTTTATGACTACGAAACCCAAGGCTAGAAAATTTCGCATTCCGCAGCGGCCTGTGCCCGGCGATGCGCCGGATCCAAATGCTGTTGCCGAAGACGCAGCCCCTGCGCCGACAGAGCAGGAAACAGAAAACCCGCTGGGCTCGACCGATCTGGAAGAGATCCACAAAGAAGGGCTGACCGGCCGACAGTTGCGCATGGCGCGCCGACTTGCGCAGAAACACGGGCTTGCGCCGCCCACGGACCACGATGCCGTGCGGCTGCTCCGCATCAAGGGGATTGATCCGTTTTCCCGCGTCAACACGCTGGAGCTGGTGATGGCGGGCCGCGCCCCAGATGCAGAGGGCGATGGCGGGGCAGGTCAGCGACCATCCGGAAAAATATCGCCGGACGACCGCGTGCAACTGCCTCAAACCGTGCCCGAAAAAGGCAATACCCTGCCCTCGACCGAGATCAGCCCGGCCGAACGCCGCTCTCGCGAGATCATGAAGGTTCAGCGCGACATCGCAAAACGACGACGGCGGCGGACCGCCCTGTTGTTGACGCGGCTGGCTTTCTTCGTGCTGCTGCCGACGATTCTGGTGGGCTACTATTTCTACAATATCGCCACGCCCATGTACTCGACGAAATCCGAATTTCTGATCCTGAAATCCGATGGCGGTGGCGGTGGCGGGTCAAGCTTTTTCAGCGGCACACAATTCGCGACCAACCAGGACGCGATCGCGGTTCAGTCCTATCTGCAATCCAAGGACGCCATGCTGCGGCTGAATGAGGATGAAGGGTTCAAGGCGCATTACAGCGATCCGGCAATAGACCCGATCCAGAGGCTGGAAAGTGATCCGTCCAACGAACAGGCCTACAAGGTCTACAAGCGCAACATCGAGATCGGCTATGATCCCACAGAAGGCGTGATCCGGATGGAGGTGGTGGCCGCAGACCCGGTCCTTGGCGCTGAATTCAGCCGCGCCCTGATCGCCTATGCCGAGGAAAGGGTCGATAACCTGTCTTTGCGCAAGCGGTCCAATGCCGTGCAGGATGCTGAGCAGGCCCTGGAAAAGGCGCAAGCCGAACGGCGCAACGCCCAGGAACGGCTGGTTCGAATGCAGAACGAAGGGCAGATCCTTGATCCCGAGGGGCGCATTGCGGCTCTGCGCGGGCAGATCAACAATATCGAGGTGCTGTTGCAGGAAAAGCAGCTGGAACTTCAGGCGCTTCTGGACAATGCGCGCCCCAACAGCAGCCGGGTCGAGGGATCGCGCGCCGATGTGCGGCGGCTCGAAGCATTGCTGGCGGACCTCAGATCGCAAATGACGGCAACGGTTTCGGGCGAAAATTCACTGGCGGAGCTGGCCGTGCAAATTCAACTGGCGCAGGCAGATCTGGCCGCCGCCAACGAAGTGCTGCAATCGGCATTGGTCACGCTGGAAACGTCACGGCGCGACGCCAGCAGTCAGGCACGCTACCTGACAACCAGCGTTGTGCCGGTCGCCTCCGAAGACCCCAGCTATCCGCGCAAATTCGAAAACACCGTGTTGGCATTCCTGATCTTTGGCGGGATTTACCTCATGATCTCTCTTACCGCGTCGATCCTGCGCGAACAGATTTCCTCTTAACCGAACCTGCGGTCCCGATGCGGCACCCGACATCCAGAAAGTGATCCCATGAAGCCATTGGAAACCGTGACGCCCAACTGTTGGGCGTTTCTCAGCCAGCCGATGGTCGCACCGACCGGCTTTCGCGAATATGACGCGCGGTGGAAATACCCGTCAGAGATCAATCTGCCCGGCATGACGGCGCTCGGCCTGGGGTTGGGCACTCAGATGCACGCGCGCGGGATCGCTCCGGTGATCGCCGTGGGGAACGACTACCGGGCCTATTCGCAAGAAGTGAAGAACGCCCTGATTCTGGGGCTGATGCAGGCCGGTATCAAGGTGCTGGACATTGGTGTGGCCGTGTCTCCGATGGCCTATTTCGCACAGTTTCATCTGGATGTGCCTGCGGTGGCGATGGTCACCGCGTCACATAATCCGAACGGCTGGACTGGAGTGAAAATGGGGTTTGAACGCCCCCTGACCCATGGTCCCGAAGAAATGGCAGAGCTGCGCGATATCGTGCTGGAAGGCCGCGGCGTCGCAGCTCCGGGTGGCTCATGGGAGGTGGTTGAAGGCCTGCGCGAGGCCTATCTCGACGATCTTGCTGGCGACTTCCGTCTCAGTCGGCCGCTGCGCGTGGTTTGCGCCACCGGCAATGGCACTGCAGGTGCCTTCGCACCCGACTTGCTCCGCCGTATCGGTGCCGACGTGATCGAAAGGCACTGCACGCTCGACTATACTTTCCCCCATTACAACCCCAATCCCGAAGCGTTGGAGATGCTGCATGACATGGCAACCTGCCTGCGCGACAGCAACGCTGACCTGGCGCTGGGTTTCGATGGCGACGGTGATCGTTGTGGTGTCGTGGATGACGAAGGAGAAGAAATTTTCGCCGACAAGATGGGCGTGATCATGGCGCGCGATCTGTCAGGGCTGTATCCGGGTGCCATGTTCGTGGCAGATGTGAAATCCACCGGCCTCTTCGCCTCTGACCCCGTGCTCCAGAAGAATGGCGCGCGGTCCGATTATTGGAAAACCGGCCACAGCCACATGAAACGACGCGTGAAAGAGCTGGGCGCGCTGGCCGGTTTTGAAAAATCGGGCCACTACTTTCTGGCCGAACCCTTGGGCCGCGGCTATGATTGCGGGCTCCGCGTCGCCGTTGAGATCTGCAAGCTGATGGACCGCAACCCCGACAAGAAAATCTCGGATCTGCGCCGCGCTCTGCCGCAGACATGGACGACCCCGACACTGTCGCCCTTCGCCGCCGATACGCAAAAGCGCGACATCCTCGCCCGCATCGTCAACCGACTGGAAGAGATGACAGAAACAGGCGGCACCTTGGGCGGGCGGCCAATCTCCGGTATCGTCACCGTGAACGGCGCGCGCGTATTGCTGGAAGACGGCAGCTGGGCGCTGGTCCGCGCCAGCTCCAATACTCCGAATCTCGTGGTCGTCTGCGAAAGCACCAGAAGCGAGGCGGATCTGCGCGCAATCTTCGAAGATATCGACGCAATTATCCGAACAGAACCGGACGTCGGCGCCTATGACCAAACCTTCTGACACCGCCCCTCTTCTTCTTGGCAAAAATACTCCGGGGAGCGCGAGGGGCTGGCCCCTCGCTCCGCCCCGTGCGCAATCACAAACCTAACCGACTGCAATGTCGCACCCCGGCAGCGACGGGTGACAAGCCTCCAGCGCTTGCCTATAAGGCGCGCAAATTGCCTTGGGACATCAAGAGGACGCATGACATGACCACGCAGGTTTTTGGCCACAAATCTCCCGACACCGACTCGACCGGTTCGCCGATCATCTGGGCCTGGTATCTCAATGAGGTGAAGGGCGAGGCTGCGGCGCCCAAGCTTCTGGGCGAACCCAATACCGAAGCCGCCTTCATGCTGGAACGCTGGAACCTCGACAAACCCGAAATCATCTCGGACGTGGCCGAAGGCGCTCCTGTGATCATCGTCGACACCAATAATCCCGCCGAACTGCCCGAAGGCATCAATGCGGCGGATATCGTGGGCATCATCGACCACCACAAGCTGGTCGGCGGCCTGGAAACCAAGGGCCCGATCGACATCACCGTGCGCCCGCTGGCTTGCACCGCCACGATCATGGTCGATCTGATGGGCAAAGACGCCGCAAAGATGCCCGACGCCATCAAAGGTGCCGCGCTCAGCTGCATCCTGTCGGACACGCTGGAATTCCGCTCGCCCACCACAACCGACCATGACCGCGCCGTGGCCGAGACCCTGGCCGAGCAACTGGGCATAAATATCCCCGAATATGCCGCCGAAATGTTTGCGGCCAAATCAGACGTCAGCGAATTTTCCGATGCCGAGCTTCTGCGCATGGATTCCAAGGAATACGGTGTCGGCGCCACAAAATTCCGGGTCTCGGTTCTGGAAACCACCGCGCCGGCGCAGGTTCTGTCGCGCAAGGACAGCCTGATGGCAGCAATGACCGACGTGGCCAAGGAAGACGGCGTCGATCAGGTGCTGTTGTTCGTCGTGGACATCCTGAACGAAGAGGCGACGCTGCTTGTTGCGAACGATCTGGTGAAGGCCGTGGCCGAAAAGAGCTTTGACGCGTCAGTCAACGGTGACACAGTCGTGCTGCCCGGCGTAATGAGCCGCAAAAAGCAGATCATTCCGAACCTCAAGGTCTGAACCACCAGGATTTCAGAATTGCATCAGGGTGCCCGCGGGTGCCCTGTTCGTTTTCAGCACGTCAATGCAGCCACCCGCTCCGCTCTGAGGACTTCTGAACGGTTCGCGCGCGTTTCAGACAAAACACCTTGTGCGCGGAGTTTTGCAATGGTGTGGTCAAACCGCGCGGGCTACGGCATAGATCGGTGAATATGATGCTTTCACCGAAAGGCCCCTGCCATGACCCAGATCATCTCTGCGCTTTCCGAGATTTCCGATACCTATGACGCGATGTTCGTGGACCTTTGGGGATGCGTGCATGATGGCATAAAGGCCCTGCCGGACGCGGTCGCGGCATTGCAGGCTTACCGGCAGCGTGGTGGCGCGGTGGTTTTGCTGACCAACGCCCCAAGAGCCCGCAACGAGGTTGCAAAGCAGCTTGAGAAATTTGGTGTGCCGACAGATGCCTATGACACAATCGCCACGTCGGGCGATTCCGGTCGGGCTGCGATGTTTCGCGGTGCCGTCGGCCGCAAGGTCTGGTTCATCGGCCAGCCCCATGACCTGAGCTTTTTCGACCCGCTGCATCTGGTGGAAGATCCGGTCGAGATTGTCCGGGTGGAACTGGATGAGGCCGAAGGCATCGTTTGCTGCGGCCCCGAGGACCCCCTCGCCGATCCCGAGGTCATGCGACCCGAGTTCCTGATGGCCAAGACCAAGGGACTGCCGCTTCTTTGCGCCAATCCCGACATCATTGTTGACCGCGGGGACCAGCGCGAATGGTGCGCAGGGGCACTTGCCAAACTTTATACTGAAATGGGTGGCGAGAGCCTCTATTTCGGCAAGCCCTACCCGCCGATCTATGATCTGGCGCGGCGCAGATTGGCGGAACTTGGCAAGGATGTGGCCGATTCTCGCATTCTGGCGGTCGGGGACGGCGTGTTGACCGACATTCAGGGTGCCATGGGCGAAGATATCGATTCGCTGTTCATTTCCGGTGGGCTTGCGGCAGAAGAGACCAAAACCTCTCATCAGCCCGACGAATCGGCGCTGAAAACCTATCTCGAAAAGGAACAGGTTTCTCCAACCTATACTATTGGACAGCTTCGCTGACCTTAAAAAGACTTGCTTTTCTGCGACTGCGAAGTAATAAAGTTTCCCAGAAGGGCGACTTATCGTCTGAATATTACAGGGCAGTTTGCCATGGAGGGCCGGATGTTCGACAATTTGCCTCGCGGAACCATCTGCATCGAAGATATCGAGATGGGGATGACACGCCACCTGCGCAAACAGGTGACCGATCGCGATATCGAGCTGTTCGCCGAGGTCTCCACCGACCGGAACCCTGTGCATCTGGATGATGACTATGCGCAGGATACGATCTTCGAGGGCCGAATTGCACATGGCATGCTGACCGCCGGGTTGATCTCTGCGGTGATCGGCGAACAATTGCCCGGACATGGTACTGTCTATATGGGTCAGACGCTGAAATTTCTCGCACCTGTGCGTCCCGGCGACATGGTTTATGCAGAGGTCAAAGTGGCCGGGATAGATCATGGCAAGCGTCGTGTGACGCTGGAGTGTCACTGCGCGGTCGATGGCAAGAAGGTCCTGATCGGTGAGGCTGTCGTTTTGGCGCCGTCACGCAAGTTCGACTGACCGAAGGTACAGCTTTTGCGGCATGACACATGGCAGCTGGCCCGTCACAGACGCCCATAGTTGGCCGCGACGACACATCTCTCGCTTGAACACGGCGCGCGGGGCGGATAGGCCAATCGGATGAGGATCATCCGCGACTATCAGTATGTAGCCCCTGAAGATCGCGGCGCCAGCGTCGCTATCGGAAATTTCGACGGCGTGCATCTTGGGCACCAAGCGGTGATCCGGATGGCACAGGAGGCCGCGCCGGATGCGCCCTTGGGCGTATTGACCTTCGAGCCGCATCCGCGTGAATATTTCGCCCCCGAAAGCCCGCCTTTCCGGTTGATGCGTCGCACGGCGCGCACCTCGCGTCTGGAAAAACTGGGGGTTGAACGGCTGTATGAGCTGAATTTCAACGCCGCTCTCGCCTCTTTGACGCCTGATGAATTTGCCCGCCGCGTGATCCATACGGGGCTTGGCCTTCGGCATGTCGTGGTTGGCGCGGATTTCTGCTTTGGCAAAGGCAGGTCGGGCAATGTCAGCGATCTACAAGAATTCGGGCGGCAAATGGGCTTCGGCGTGACGGTAGCTAAACTGCTGGAAGGCTCAGGCGGGCAGGTCTCCTCGACCGCGATTCGCACGGCTTTGTCAGAGGGCCGCCCGCGTGATGCGGCGGCGCAACTGGGCCACTGGCACCGAATCGAAGGCCGCGTCATCGGCGGCGAACAACGTGGCCGGGTTCTGGGCTATCCAACGGCCAATATGTCTATCGACGGGCTGCACCGGCCAAAATTCGGCGTCTACGCAGTGCTGGTAGACGTATTGGACGGTCCTCATGTGGGGCAGTATCACGGCGCTGCATCTATCGGGATCAGGCCGATGTTCAACGGCGAAAAACCCAATCTTGAAACCTTCCTGTTCGATTTTTCAGGCGATCTATACGGCGCAACGCTGTCCGTCGGGCTGGTGGAATTCCTGCGCGGCGAAGAGAAATTCGAAAGCCTGGACGCTTTGATCGCGCAGATGGACGAGGACTGCGTCCGGGCACGCAAAATTCTGGTTCAGGCATGAAGCCGGCCAAGGACCCCATCGACCGGACTGGTTTGGCTCCACGCTTCTGGGAGACCAAAGGCTTGCGGCAGATGACGGTCGCGGAGTGGGAGGCGCTCTGCGACGGGTGCGGCAAGTGCTGCCTGAACAAGCTGGAGGACGAGGATACCGGCCATGTAGAGCTGACCCGCGTTGCTTGCCGGCTGTTTGACGACACCACCTGCCGTTGCGCAAAATACGAGATCCGCCACCAGTTTGTACCTGAATGCATCGTGCTTAAACCCGAAAATATTGACAGTCACGCCTATTGGATGCCGCGCACCTGTGCCTACCGGCTGCTATGGGAGGGAAAACCGCTTTACGATTGGCATCCGTTGATTTCGGGTGATCCCGAGACGGTCCATGCCGCAGGCGTGTCCATGCAACATCGCACCGTTCCCGAGTTCGAGATCGACGAGGACGACTGGGAAGACCACATCATCGAGGAGCCGATCTAGAAGATGTATTTCGCCTCAGACAATTCCGGCCCGGTGGCGCAAGAGGTGCTGGACGCATTGGCGCAGGCCAATACCGGCTTTGCGATGGGCTATGGCGACGATCCGCTGAACGCAGAGGTGCAGGCCCGCATCAGAGATGTTTTTGAGGCACCCGATGCGGCGGTCTATCTTGTCGCAACCGGGACCGCGGCCAATGTATTGGGTCTGGCGACAGTCACGCAGCCTTGGCAGACGATCTTTTGCACCCCGGTGGCGCATATCCATCAGGACGAATGCAATGCGCCGGAGTTCTATACCGGCGGTGCAAAGCTGACTCTGGTGGGCAACGCGGACCGGATGACACCGGAAACCCTGCGCGCGGCGATCGAGGCAGAGGGCAATCGCGGCGTCCACGGACCACAGCGGGGCTGTGTCTCGCTCACCTCGGTCACCGAATGCGGCACTGTCTACGGGCTGGAGGAATTGCACGCGATCTCTGCCGTCGCCAAGGACTACGGCTTGCCCATGCATCTGGATGGCGCGCGGTTTGCCAATGCCCTGGTGGCGCTGGACTGTTCACCGGCAGAGATGACATGGAAGGCGGGCGTCGACGTGCTGTCCTTCGGTGGCACCAAAAACGGCCTGATGGGTGCCGAGGCAGTTGTCCTGTTTGATCCGGATCGCGCGCAGGAATTCGAATATCGGCGCAAGCGCGGCGGTCATCTGTTTTCCAAACACAGATATCTTTCAGCGCAGATGGCAGCCTATCTGACGGACGATCTGTGGCTGCGCCTCGCGCGCTTGGCCAACGAGCGGGCGGCACAGTTGGCCCAGGGGCTGCGCGACTGCGGCGTGGACTTTGCCTTTGAACCTGCCGCGAACATGGTCTTTGCACAGCTGACCCGCGCGACGCATAAACGCCTGCAAGACGCCGGTGCGATCTATCACCTGTGGGACGGCACGCAGGAAGGTAACGACCCCGACGAATTCCTGACCGGCAGGCTGGTATGTGACTGGTCCCTGCCAGAGCAAGATGTCACAAGATTTTTGACCGTCCTGAAGGGCTAGTTGCAATATCCTCAAAGGACACAATGCATGGCGTTGACTGCCCCCTGACGCGTATTGCAGACAGCGGACTCAACCAGATGTCGATGTATGCCCGGAGACGGCAATAAATATGGCATCAACGCGCGCGATTCTGCGATCATGTCCAAAATGCGCAGTTTCCGACTGCGGTGTATTGGTCTATGAGATCGGGTGACAACGATAAAAAAGCAGGCACATGTTCGATCAAACTGACCAGACCCGGCTTCAGGCCGCCAACCGACCTGCAAGAGAATGGATCAAGATCCTTTCAGGATACCGTGAGCCTGACACATCCCGCAGCCTTTTTGAGCTTGGCGTGACGCTTGGCCCCTTCGTCCTGCTATGGGCGCTGGCCTGGTGGTCACTTGGGATCAGCTATTGGCTGACTCTGGCGATCTCGGTGGTCAATGCCGCATTCCTGTTGCGTCTTTTCGCCATTCAACATGATTGTGGGCATGGTGCCTATTTCAAGAACCGCTCGATGAGCGACTGGCTGGGCCGGGTGATCGGCGTGCTGACCCTGACCCCCTACGGCGTCTGGCGACACACCCATTCCGTCCACCACAGCAGCTCTGGCAATCTGGGGCGGCGAGGCATGGGCGACATCCACACCATGACAGTTGCAGAATACCGCGCACTGACGCCATTCCACCGGCTGATGTACCGGTTGTACCGACACCCCGTCATCCTGTTCGGCTTGGGGCCGGGATATATCTTTCTGGTGCAGAACCGCGTGCCACTTGGGCTGATGGGGCGTGCGCGGTTTTGGGTCAGCGCGATGTGCAACAATGCGGCAGTGCTGATCGGGTTGGGCCTGATCCTGTATTTCGGCGGCGTGATGCCGATTCTGTTGATATTTCTGCCCTCGACCCTGCTGGCGGCCACCACGGGCGTTTGGCTTTTCTACGTCCAGCACCAGTTTGAAACGGCTCACTGGGACACGGACGAAAACTGGCAACTGCATGACGCGGCGCTGCACGGAAGCTCGCATTATGTCATGCCTGCTGTCCTGCAATGGCTGAGCGCCAATATCGGCATCCACCATGTGCACCATCTTTATAGCCGCATCCCGTTCTACCGACTGCCGGAAGTCCTGCGCGATCATTCCGAACTGGCCGATGGCAACCGCTTGACCATCCGCGAGAGCTTTCGCAACGCCCGAATGCATCTGTGGGATGAAGAAACGCGCCGCCTGCTGACGTTTCGCCAAGCCCGCGCAAAGTTTGCGCAACCTGCCCCGGTCATCTGAACCGGGGCCTCGCCACGCGCGCCGCGCATGACGCCCTTCGCACCACAAGACAACCGGCGCGACGCTTGCTAATGTCTGATTTACCAAGCTGGCCGCGTGATCCGCGCGACCGGCACCGTAAATAAGGGGCAACAGATGGCAGGTCTATATTTCGATGAGCTGGAGGTCGGGCAGGTTTTCAAACATGCGCTGCACCGCACCGTCACCGAGACGGATAACGTGATGTTTTGCGCAATGACACATAATCCCGCGCGGCTGCATCTGGACGAAAAATACTGCCAGGAAGAAACCGAATTCGGCCAACGCATGGTCAATAGCGGCTTCACGCTGGGGCTGATGGTTGGCATTTCTGTCGGCGACACGACGCTGGGTACGGCCATTGCCAATCTGGGCTGGGACGAGGTGCGCTTTCCCGCGCCGGTGTTTCACGGCGATACATTGCGGATAGAAACCGAGGTGGCAGAACTGCGCGACAGCAAATCGCGCCCCAATGCCGGAATCGTCACCTTCATCCACCGTGCCTACAATCAGAACGACGTGTTGGTCGCGCAGTGCAAACGCAGTGGGCTGCAACTGAAATCTCCGGCGGCCTCGGGCTGATCAGTCGCCCGATGCGAAGCCTTCAGCCAACGCAATGATGTCGCGGGCGGTCTTTACATGGGCGATGTCGATATGCTCGCCATCATACATGACCGACGCCCGCCCGGCCGCCTGCGCCGCGTCCAGCGCATCGACCATGCCCCTGTAATAGGCGACCTCCTCGAGCGTGGGGGTGAAAACGCGGTTCACGACCTCGACATTCGAGGGGTGCAGGATCAAATCCCCCGCCATGCCCAACTGGCGGTCGTATTTCGTGAAGCTCTCCAGTCCGTCAAGATCCTTGACCTGCTGCCATAGCCCTCCAATCGGCAGCTTTCCGGCGGCGCGGGCGGCCATGACCACACGCGATTTGAGGTAATCGGTTTCGCGCCCTTCCACGGTCCAGATGAACCCCAGCGCGCGGGCCACATCGGCATTTTTTGCCGTACATCCGACAATCCCGGCAACGCGCGGATGCTCTGCAATCTCGAAACACAACTGCATCGACCGGGCGGTTTCAAGGATCGGGATCAGCCTGACAGAGCCGATCTCCAGATTGTTGCGGCTCTCGGCCTCGGCGACCATACAGGCCGCGGTATGCACATCCTCCGGCCCCCAGGGTTTGGAAACGACGATGCCTTCCAGTCCCGGCTGCACCACGGCCATCAGATCGTCGTAGTCATAAAGATGCGCCGACTTGTTGACCCGGACCCAGACGCGCTGCCCCTTTGCCGCCAAACCTTCAATCTTGCCTGCGACCAGCGCACGGGCCTGTGCCTTTTCGTCCGGCGGCACGCTGTCTTCGAGATCGAGGATGATCGCATCGGCACCCGCATCCGCGGCCTTGTCGATCATCCGTTCCTTATTGGCTGGTACGAACAGAAATGAGCGGATCGGTTTCATCCAAGGGGTCCTTTGTCGAGATGCCGGCAGACAAAGCCTAACGCGGTGCCTTGACGGTTGGAAGATGCGGCGTGCGTTTGGGTTTTGCGAACGTACCATGTGCAAACCGAGCAACATGGACAGTCTGACGTCGACACCGGCCCGATCCTCTGGCAGATACGCGTCAGGCCTGCATCATTTATGTACCCAGAAGAAACAGACCGTGGAGACCTGATATGCGCCGCATCCTGATCACCGGAACCGCAGGGTTCATCGGCTTTCACCTTGCGCAGCTTCTGCTGGCCGAAGGTTACGCGGTACACGGGTATGACGGGATGACGGATTATTACGACGTCACCCTGAAACAGCGCCGCAACGCGATGCTGCTGCAATCGGACAGGTTTTCGATGACAGAGGCGATGCTGGAAGATGTTGCCGCCTTCGACAAGGCGGCCGACGATTTCCGCCCCGACGTGATCGTGCATCTGGCCGCACAGGCGGGGGTGCGCTACAGCCTTGAAAACCCGCGCGCCTATGTCGATGCCAATGTCACCGGCACGTTCAACGTGATGGAGGCCGCGCGCCGGCACGAGGTCGATCACCTGCTGATGGCTTCCACCAGTTCGGTCTACGGCGCAAATACCGAAATGCCATTCCGCGAGACCGACAAGGCCGACACGCCAATGACGATCTATGCCGCCACCAAGAAGGCAACAGAGGCGATGGGCCATTCCTATGCGCATCTGTGGAACCTGCCCACGACCATGTTCCGGTTCTTTACTGTTTACGGCCCATGGGGACGGCCCGACATGGCCTATTTCAAATTTGCCAATGCGATGCTGAAGGGCGACCCGATCGACATCTACAATCAGGGCGACATGTATCGCGACTTCACCTATGTCGAGGATCTGGTCCGCGCCATTCGCCTGCTGATAGACGCCGCACCCGTGCGGCCCGAAGATGGCGTCGTGCCCGAGGGCGACAGCCTGTCGCCGGTTGCCCCCTACCGCGTCGTCAATATCGGCAATTCCGACAAGGTGCGGCTGCTGGATTTCATCGAGGCGATCGAAGACAGCCTGAGCGTCAAGGCAAAGCGCAACTACATGGAGATGCAGAAAGGCGACGTGCCTGCCACATGGGCCGAAGCCTCATTGCTGCACAAGCTGACCGGCTATCGCCCACAAACGGGTTTTCGCGAGGGGATCGACCGGTTCGCGCGCTGGTATCGCGACTACTACAACGTCTGAGGTCAGGCTTCCCAGCTGGCAACCTTGCGGTCGATGGTCTTGCGCGATACGCCCAGACGGCGCGCGGCCTCGGCCCGGTTGCCCTTGCACAGGTCCAGCACATGCAGGATGTGGCGCTGGGTGACCAGTTCAAGGTTCTCGATGGCCTGCGCGCCAGAGATGGATGCGCCGCCCGAAAACCCCTCTGGGAAAGCGCCAAGGATCACTGACCTTTCGATCAGGTTCTTCAACTCTCGCACATTGCCGGGCCAGTCGTAGCGCCGCATCTTCAACAGCGTTTCCGCATCAAGATCCAGCCCCGGCATGCCCAGCGTCACGGCAAACTGGTCCATGAACAACGCCGCCAATTCGACAATATCCTCTGACCGGTCCCGAAGCGGCGGCATGGAAATCTCGAACACGTTGATGCGGTGGTAAAGATCGGCGCGAAACCTGCCATCCGCCACGGCCTGTTCCAGATCGGCATTGGTGGCAAACAGGAAGCGCAGGTTCAGCATCAACTCGCGTTCAGCGCCGACAGGGCGGACGCGCTGATCCTCCAGCACCCGCAAGAGCGCGACCTGAAGCTGCTCGGGCATCTGCGCGACCTCGTCCAGAAACAGCGTCCCGCCATCAGCCAGGAGCAACAGACCGGGGCGCAGCCGGTCGTTCTCTTCGACCACACCAAACAGTTCCGCGGCAATCCGATCCAGGGAAATCGCCGCGCAATTGACGGTGACAAACGGCTTTTCGGCGCGGTCCGACAGCTTGTGCAGATGCCGCGCCGCCAATTCCTTGCCGGTGCCGCTGGCACCCGTGAACAACACCGGTGTCGGTAAAGGTGCCAGCTTGTGCAGCAGCGCGCGGACGGCACTCAACGCCTCGGACTTGCCCAGCAACTGCCCGTAACCAACATCCGACAACAATTCCCGGCGCAGAAGCGTGTTGTCCCGGCGCAGGTATTTGCGATCCAGCGTGCGGGCCACGGCACCAAGGATCTGATTGGCGCGAAACGGTTTCAACACAAAATCGCTGACCCCGGCGCGCAGGGCGGCAATCGCGGTTTCCAGATCGGCATAGGCGGTCATCAGGATCGTGTCCGCGAAAAACCCCAGCCGCTGCTGCTCGGTCACCCAGTCCAGCCCGGACATTCCGGGCATGATGTTATCCACGATGACCAGATCGAAATGCGTCTCATCCAGCCTGCGCGACGCCTCATTCGCACTCGCTGCCAGTTCAACGCGTTTGACGCGCGGTTCCAGAATCTTCTTCAGGAAATTGCGCATTCCGGGTTCGTCGTCGATCACCAGAATCGACGCCCCGGACAATGGCGCGCTATATTCGTCAGACGCGTTGATTGGACCCTTCATCGCAAAGATACCCCCGTCGCAACGCCTGTAAAGGTCAGTCAAGCCGGACGGACGGCCCGGAAGAGACCTCTTGCGCCGAGAACCCCACCTCTTGCAGCGCGTAATGCGCGCCCACACCGATCACGGCGATGGCGACAAAGGCGATCAACATAGATTTCATTTTGCCCTACTCCTCTTGTTCCACCGGTGCGCGCGTGGCCTGTTTCAGGAACTCTATCAGATCGGCACGATCCTGCTGCGCTGCGATCACCTGCATCGGCATCTTTGTTCCCGGAACATAGTGGTCCGGGCCTTCGTCGAACAGAGCGTCCACGGTTGTCTCATCCCAGAGGATTGTCGATCCGGTCAGTGTCGCGGAATAATTGTAGCCCGGCACTGTCCCGGCACGCCGACCGAACAGACCGTGCAGGCTCGGCCCGGCCTTGCGGGACGCTTCCGCCCCAAGCGCGTGGCAGATCGAACATTTGCGCATGAACTGCCGCTCACCATTGCTCATGTCCTCGGCGGGGCGCAGGAAACTGCGCGCGCCGGAAATCCCAGGCTCAAATGCATCCAGTGCGGCAACGGGCCAGCCAAAGGCCACGTCATCCAGCCCGCCCGCCCAGATCGTCGTCCCGTCAGGCGAAAAGGCAAGCGCCCAGACCGGGCCTTCGCGTGTGGCCCGGAAGTCGCGCGTGATCCGCCAATCTTCGGTGTCCAGCATCATGATATAGCCATGCCCGTCCCCGACGGCGAGCTGATGGGTCCCGGCATGATGGGCCATCGACAGGATCGGGCGACGGTCAAGCGTGAAATCGGAAATCTCGGCACCTTCATGATCAATGATGCGGGTGCCGCCATCTACCGCGCCATAGGCGATCCAGTCATCCGTCACGATCACCTCGTTGATCCCGAACCCGTGACGGATAATCGGCAGCATCGCACCCTTCGCAAGGTCAAAGCGCATCAACTCGCCCGTAGATGTCCCGGCATAGAGCGTATCTGGACCGGAAAATGCCACCGCATTTACCGCTCCCGGCGCTTCCAGAAACCGTGGTTCAGGCTCTTCAAGCGGCGGATAAAGCGCGCTGGCCCAGTCTGCATCCAACGGCATCAGCCCGATGGTCCCGTCCCAGGATGCACTCGCCACCAGCCCCGCTTCGGTCGAGACGGCGAGATCCGTGACCTTGCCCCGGTGCTGCCCCAGCACGCGGCTCACGCCATCTTCGGGCCAAAGACGCACGCTGAAATCATCGCCGCCTGACACCAGCATCCCGTCGCCGTGGAATGTCACCACGCCGACCGCAGCCGCGTGCCCTTCCAGCCAGACAGGTGCGCCCCCTTCCCAAAGGCCCACCGAATTGTCGAAACTGGCGGTTGCAACGCGCCCGTCACCATCCACGGCAATATCCATGATCGGGCCGCCATGCCCTTTCAGCGTGGTGAAATCCTGCGCGCCCGCAGAGGTCGCACAGAGCCAGATGGCGAGGATAAGCGCGCGTTGCACCCGCCTACTCCGCTGGCGTGGCGTCGCTGGCCGGTGCCTTTTCTTCGGCTTTCACCTCCTCCAGCCAGATCGAATGATGCTGATGCGCCCAGGCTTCATCCACCTCGCCAGAGCCCATGGCGTCAAACGCGCCCTCCATTCCCAAAGTCCCGATATAGATATGCCCAAGAATGATCGCCATCATCACGAAGGCAACGATGGCGTGCCATAGCTGCGCCAGTTGCATTTCCTCTTGCGGGGCCAGCGACGCGGGCAAGGGGTCCATACCGAACCAACCGGGCGCGCCCATATCGTTGAGGATGCCAAACGTCTTGGCAAATAGCGGCATTTCGAACGGGAACAACAGGGACAACCCCGAAACCGACAGGGACACCCCCAGGATGATCACCGACCAGAACACCAACTTTTGTCCCGCGTTGAATTTCTTCGCCGGCGGATGCTTCTTGCCGATGATGCCGCCCGCCTGCGAAATCCAGACCAGGTCAAGCCGATTGGGAATATTGTGCCAGACCCACAGGACGAATACGAGGATCAGCCCCAGCATGAAGGCCCAGGCCACGTTATTGTGGATCAGCTTGGAAATCGTCAGCAGGGTCGCGTTCGCCTCTAGCCCCAGATAGGGCGCAATGAACATCCGGCCCATCAGGGTGACCAGACCCGTCAATCCCAACAGCACGAATGACCCGGCGACCAGCCAGTGCGAGAACCGCTCGAACGCCTGAAACCGCGTGACCGTCCTGCCGGTTTTCTCGCCCTCGATACGGACGCGCCCGCGCAGAAGGAAAAACACAACCAGAACAGCAATCGTGCCAAGCAGCAACCAGCCGCCATAGGTAACCAGCGGCCCGCGACGAAACTCGTACCACCGCATGCCGCCATCCTGCACCAGCACCTTGCCCAGATCACCGCGCGTCGAGGTGGTGACGTCCGCTTCGTTATAGCGCAAAGCCCGCCAAAGCTCCGGATCGGACGCGCCACCCAACGGGCCCAGACCAGGCGCACTCACCGCACCCCCACCAATCGCTTCGCGGCGAAACCTGTCATCCACCGGCTCGCCGTTCTGGCGCCGTAGAATATCTTCCAATGTCTGCGCCCCGCCCGTGGCGGATCTATCAATCGGAAGTGCTTCAGCTTCCTGCGAACGCACCGCAGCGGGCAACGTCAGAAAAACCAGCATGAGAACGGTCATCAAATGACGCAACATTGTCCACTTCTCCAGACTCCAAAGGAAACAGGCCGCAGAGCCGTCAATGACCCCACCCCTTCTTCTTGGCAAAAATACTCCGGGGAGCGCGAGGGGCTGGCCCCTCGCTTCCGTCATTTTCACGCTGTGCCGACACCAGAGCGATCATGCACCAGTCGCAAAACCGCCACCACTGTCGGACAGACACCAGGCCAGTTCCGGCGAGGGTCCCGCCCCGCCAGCCTGTCGCAAGGATCACCCGCCCTTCTGATCGTAGGCCGTGCCCCAGCCCCAGGCACCAGAGCCGAAACCACGGGCCACGACGCGCTCGCGGTAGATGGCCGACACGATATCGCCATCCCCTGCCAGCAGCGCCTTGGTAGAACACATCTCGGCACAGATCGGCAGTTTGCCTTCTGCAATCCTGTTGCGCCCGTATTTGGTGAACTCCGCCGCGGAGTTGTTCTCCTCGGGACCGCCGGCACAGAAGGTGCATTTGTCCATCTTGCCGCGCGATCCGAAATTGCCCGCCTGCGGGTATTGCGGCGCACCGAACGGGCACGCGTAGAAGCAATAGCCGCAGCCGATGCACAGATCCTTGGAATGCAGCACGACGCCGTCTTCGGTCTGGTAGAAGCAATCCACCGGACAGACCGCCATGCAGGGTGCGTCTGAGCAATGCATGCACGCGACCGAGATCGACCTTTCGCCGGGGTCACCATCCTGGATGGTCACGACCCGTCGTCGGTTGATGCCCCACGGCACTTCGTGCTCGTTCTTGCACGCGGTGACGCAAGCGTTGCACTCGATGCAGCGCTCGGCATCACACAGGAATTTAGCTCTGGCCATTCTGTTTTCCTCCTTACGCTGGCATGATCTTGCAGAGAGTACACTTGGTCTCCTGCATCTGGGTCACGCTGTCATAGCCATAGGTCTGGGCGGTGTTGGAACTTTCCCCCAGCACATAGGGGTCGGCCCCGTCGGGATATTTGGACCGCAGATCCTCGCCCTGAAAATGGCCGCCGAAGTGGAAGGGCATGAAGGCCACGCCCTCGCCCACCCGTCGTGTCACCATCGCCATGACCTTGACCTTCGACCCTTCGGCACCTTCGACCCAGACCTGCGCCCCGTCACGCACGCCCAGATTGTTGGCGTCTCGCGGGTTGATCTCGACGAACATATCCTGTTGCAGTTCCGCCAGCCACGGGTTGGAACGTGTCTCTTCGCCCCCGCCCTCATATTCGACCAGACGACCAGAGGTCAGGATGATCGGATAATCCTTGCTGAAATCCTGCTTCTGGATCGAGGCATACATGGTCGGCAAGCGATAGAACTTGCGGTCCTCATAGGTCGGATAATCGGCCACCAGATCGCGTCGCGGCGAATAAAGCGGCTCGCGGTGGACAGGTACGGGATCGGGGAAGGTCCACACCACGGTACGGGCCTTGGCATTGCCGAAAGGGGCACAGCCATGCTTGATCGCGACCCGCTGGATGCCACCCGAAAGGTCGGTCTTCCAGTTGACGCCCTTTGCCTTGGCGTTGAAATCCGACGGGAAGGGCGACATGGACTGTTCGCCCACCTCTTCGGCGGCACCTTGCGTTCCATCGGCAGAGGTCAGTCCCGAAGTTGCACCATCGTCGCCGTCGTCGCTTTCACCAACGCCACCGTCGATCTGGACACCTGCGACACCCGCGATAGAGCGTTTCTCGGCATCCGTCAGATCGCCATCCCAGCCCAGATCCACAAGCATCTGATAGGTGAACTCCGGATAGCCATCCTGAATTTCCGAACCGGGATTGAACACGCCTTCAGCCAACAGATTGTCACCGTCCCGTTCGACGCCGAAGCGGGCGCGGAAGCACAAACCACCCTCTGCAACAGGCTTGGACATGTCATACAGATTCGGCGTACCGGGATGGTTCATCTCGGGCGTGCCCCAGCAAGGCCATGGCAGACCGTAATAATCGCCATCCGCCGGACCGCCAATCGCCTGAAGCGTGGTGCGGTCGAACGTGTGTTGGTTGGCCATATGCAGTTTCAGCCGCTCGGGGCTTTGCCCGGTATAGCCCACCGTCCACATGCCACGATTGAGCTCGCGCAGCGTATCCTCGACATTGGGCGTTACGCCGTCCTCCTCGATCGCGATGTTGCGGAACATGCGGTCGTGAAAGCCGAACTTCTTGGCGAACAACCCGATGATCTCCTGATCCGGCTTGGATTCAAACAACGGGTCGAACACCTTCTCGCGCCATTGCAGCGACCGGTTGGACGCGGTGACCGATCCGTAGGTCTCGAACTGTGTTGCGGCCGGCAGCAGATAGACGCCATCGGTCCGGTCATGCAGCACGGCCGAGACTGTAGGATACGGGTCAACCACGACCAGCATGTCCAGCTTTTCCATCGCGGTCTTCATCTCGGCCATGCGGGTTTGCGAATTCGGCGCATGCCCCCACAGAACCATCGCCCGCAGATTGTGGGGCTGGTCGATGTTTTCGGCATCCTCCAGCACCCCGTCGATCCAGCGCGACACCGGTATCCCGGTCTCGTACATCAGGTTCTTGTCCTTGCTGTCTGCGCCCTTGACGGTCTGGAACTGACCGTTCAACCAGTCAAAGTCCTCCTCCCAGACCCGTGCCCAATGCTGCCAGGCACCTTTTGCAAGCCCGTAATATCCGGGTAGCGTATGCGACAGAACACCCAGATCCGTGGCCCCCTGCACATTGTCATGGCCGCGGAAAATGTTGGCACCGCCGCCCCGTGTTCCGATATTGCCCAGCGCAAGTTGCAGCACGCAGTAAGCGCGCGTGTTGTTGTTGCCCGTCGAATGCTGGGTTCCCCCCATGCACCAGATCAGCGTGCCGGGACGGTTGTTGGCCAATGTCCGGGCGACGCGGCCCAGCTGGCTGCCGGGGGTGCCGGTCACGCGCTCAACCTCATCGGGGTTCCACTTGGCAACCTCTTCGCGGATCTGATCCATGCCCCAGACACGGGTGCGGATGAACTCCTTGTCCTCCCACCCGTTTTCGAAGATGTGCCACAGGATGCCCCAGATCAGCGCCACATCGGTGCCGGGACGGAAACGGACATATTCGTCGGCATGGGCCGCAGTGCGGGTGAAGCGCGGATCGCATACGATCAGCGGCGCGTTGTTCTCTTCCTTCGCCTTCAGCAGATGCAGCAACGACACCGGATGCGCCTCTGCCGGATTGGACCCGATCAGGAACATCGCCTTGGAATTATGTATGTCGTTATAGCTGTTGGTCATGGCACCGTAGCCCCATGTGTTCGCAACACCCGCAACCGTGGTCGAATGGCAGATCCGCGCCTGGTGATCCACGTTATTCGTGCCCCAGTAGCTCGCGAATTTGCGGAACAGATAGGCCTGTTCGTTGCTATGCTTGGCGCTGCCGAGCCAATAAACGCTGTCCGGGCCGGATTGCTCGCGGATCTGCATCATGCCGTCGCCGATCTCGTTGATCGCCTGTTCCCAGCTGATGCGCTTCCACTCACCACCCTCTTTTTTCATCGGGTATTTCAGACGGCGTTCGCCATGCGCATGTTCGCGCACCGAGGCCCCCTTGGCGCAATGCGCGCCCAGGTTGAACGGGCTGTCCCAGCCGGGCTCCTGCCCGATCCAGACACCGTTCGACACCTCGGCCTGAACGGTACAGCCGACCGAACAATGCGTGCAGACGGATGTGCGCAGCTCTACTGCACCGCTTACGGCAGATTGAGCGCTGGCCTGTGTGACCGTTCCGCCTGTGGCGGCAATCGCCGCAAGGCCCCCGATCGCAAGACCGGACCCGCGCAGAAATGCGCGCCGGTCAACGGATGTTTGTGCCACATCCGACAGGATACTTGTCCGTTGGGAGCGTCGCGCAACCCCGTTGGTCTTTTTCCTAAGCATGGTTTCCTCCCTTCACGCGCCTCTTGCGCGCTTGGTTTACAAGAAGGCCGGAACAGTCGGGCGTCACGCAACCAGTCGTCCTCAGGCCAAATCCTGCATCCGGTTCAGAACCGGGCGCTGGTGTAGTAAGCGCGGGTATGCGCGGTGTCCTGCATCTTTTCTGATGTCAGGTCAGGCGCTGCGGCCTCTGCTTCCGTCGCGCCGGTCGCAATCGCCACCGCCGCAAGCGGCGCCGTGGTTCCGGCGAGTTTCAGGAAATCGCGGCGGCTTGTGGCCTCGTCGGTTTTCCGTGTCATCGTGAGTACCTCCTCACTGGTTCTGACGGTTTCCCGCCACTCTGAGCCCACAGCCAATCGCCGCAGACATGTGATGTCGAAGGGGTTATCCCTTGCTCATCCGAAAGGCTTCGGCCTCGATCCCGATAAAGATGCGGCCGACCGTACCGACAGGCGCATAGAAGACAGAGTTCTTCGCCGCCTCCAGATCGGAAAAGAAATGCCCCGCCCATGGCGCGATATGCTTGTTGAAAAAGCTCTTTTGCGCTGCCAGATCCGCCGCCACGCCGAACCGGCCAACAATCATCGCACCCATCATCTCCATCAGGCTGGCGATATTGTCCTCTGGCTCGAACACGTTTTCGGCCCGCGCCAGCCCACGCGCCGACATGTCCTGCCGCAGCGTAGCAAGGGGCTTCTCGTTCAGGAAACCTGTCAGGTAGTAACTGGCATAGGGCAGCAACTCGCCCCGCGCCAATCCGATGAACAGGCGGTTGTATTCGCTTTCTACCGTTGCGGTCCGCGTCAGCTTTGCCAACTTCGCAAGGGTCGAGATCGCCTGACCCAAATCACTGTCATCGCCTGACAATCCGGCAGTCTGAATCAATAGGCCCTCATCTGGTGGGCGCGACAGGAGCAGCCCAAGAAAATTGTACAGGTCCGCGCGCAGGCGGTCCTCTTCATTGATGGCGATGATGTCGGGCGTGGCGGTCATTGCTTCCTCGGTGATGTGGCGTTTTCCTTGAAAGAAAATACCATGCGCCGCGCTGTCGGTGCGGCCTGCTCGGTGTCGTATGATCCGGCGATGTCGATGCAAGGCCCCGGCTCAGAGGCCGGGGCGGGGTCGGCCGAAACAACGGGTTGCGCTTCGTCGTCGGACGCGGGCAACACAGCCAACCCGTCCCGGACTTGATCCGGGACCTCCGCCGCCGCGACCTCTCCCTCCTCCTCGCGCTCCTGCTCAGCCTCCGCTGCGCGCGCCTGAATGGCCCTCAGCATGCCCTTGCCGACCTGATAGGTCGTCTGGAGATTCTCCACGACATTGGCCGCATCGGTAAAATCACCGCCATAATCCACCAAGCCATCGACATTCGCCAGCACAGGATCAAGTCGCCAAAGGCGCCGCAATGCCCGAGTTTTGAGCCGGTCCGGCAGAGCCGATTGCATGAAAGCCCGCACCTGTTCCCCGTCCGCGAGCATATCCGGGTCCGGCATCCCAGCCTCTGCCAGTAATTCCTCATCCCGGCGTTCGGCCAACTCCGTCTCGCGGGCCTGCGCGTCGGCCTCTGCCAGTGCGGCCTCTTGGGCGCGTTCCTCTGCTTGAACGGCGGATTTTCGGCGGGTCCAGAAGTCACTCATTGCAAACGCCTCCGCTTCAGCGTTGGCGAGGCGTAAATATCCGCCTCCTTGTCGATGCGGGGATCGCCAACGCCGTCCTGCACCAGATCCACCCGCAATTTGTCACGCTTGCGCTTGACGAAAATCTCATCGTGATGAAACTCTTCAATGAAGTCGCGCACCCATGCCACCAGCCCGTGCGGCATCGGAACTTTTTCGACGATCTCTTCGCCACTATCCGTGTAATCCTGCGCCTCGTAAGGTGAGGCCGTGACCAGCACCACATCCAACGGCATATCGTCCGCGCCCTCGCGCATCACGACATAGACACTGGGGATCGCTGCGGTCAGCCCGTGCAGATACGCTTCGGTATCAGAACCGTGAAGCTCCAGCACCACGGTTGCGGCATGATATTCCACGGCGTCACCTTCGCGGCGCAACTCGTGCCATCGCGCTGGCCCCGCGCCAGGCAATACTGCCGTCGCCGTCCAGCACCAGGGCACCCAGCGCGTAATGCCCGGCGCTTTGCGCAGAACAACTCCTAACGGCATGGTCCGATACTTATTCGGATTGTGCATCAAGTCGCTTGGCCTCCCCACGCCTACCATGCGCCAACAAGACGCGCCGACAAAACGCTTTTTTCATGCACATGCGCGCTTTGGGCTTGCTTTGGACAAAAAGGGGCGGCCTGACCCGCACACGGCAGACCAAGGGACGATTTGTCCAATCCGAGTATTTCCCTCTGGTTTCTGGAAGCTCCGCCCAACCGACTCAAGACATTCCCGTGGCGCGGCGATTTCCTGACGACACAATGAGCAAGGATAGAATAGCGGTTGTCGCGCGCCGCCAAAGAGGTCTAGGCTTTGGACGCGCGAGGCATGGCGAAACGAGGAATACGCCACCGCGCAAGGGAGGCACTAACTTGGCCAAAACATTGATAACATGCGATTGTCTGGGCAGTCAGGCCATCGACCACAAGGCCCTGAGTGCGGCAACAGGGCAGGACGTCCGGGCACCCTGTTCGGCGCTTTGTACACAGCAGATAGACCGCGCCGCCGCCGCTCTGACCCACGACGATACGATTTTCTGCTGCACCCAGGAGGCGCGAGTATTCGAGACGCTGGCGGCGGAACTGGGCACCGAGCCTCCTGCATTTCTGGACCTGCGCGACCGTGCCGGATGGACCGCCGACAAGGGCTCTACCCTGCCCAAAATGTCCGCGCTGATCGCCGAGGCGCTTTTGCCAGCGACACCGGAGAAAACCGTCGATGTCGTCTCCGAGGGGCTTTGCCTGATCCTTGGGCCAACGGACGTCGCGCTACAGGCAGCCGATCAGCTTTGTACGCATCTTGGCGTCACCGTCCTGCTGGACAGCGCGGCAGAGATCCCCGACACCCGCAGTTTTGACGTGATTGCCGGCCGGTTGCGCAAGGCAAAAGGCGCGCTTGGCCAATTCGAGGTTGAGATCGACGCGCTGCAACAGATTGAACCGGGGGGACGCGGCGCGTTTTCCCTCACCGAGCCGCGCGATGGCAGTGTATCGCAATGCGACGTGATCCTTGATCTGACGGGTGGGACGCCCCTGTTTCCAGCCCATGAAAAGCGCGAAGGCTATCTGCGCGCCGATCCCGACCATGCCCCCGGCGTCGCTTCGGCGGTCCTCGCAGCCTCGCATCTGGTGGGCACATTCGAAAAGCCGCTCTATGTGATGACAGAGCCGCTGCTTTGCGCGCATTCAAGGGCCGAACAGACCGGCTGTACGCGATGCCTCGACATTTGCCCGACAGGTGCGATTTCACCGGATGGCGACCATGTCAGCATCGACCCGATGATCTGCGCGGGCTGCGGTGCCTGTTCGGCGGTCTGCCCCTCGGGCGCTGTCAGCTATGACGCGCCGCCGGTGGCAGAGACGTTCCGCCGCGTACAGACCCTGGCGCAGGCCTATCTGGCGGCGGGCGGAACCGCGCCGCGCCTTCTGGTGCATGACGCCCACGGGGCCGAGATGATCCGCCTGTCGGCCCGGCATGGCCGCGGCCTGCCTGCCGATGTGGTTCCCCTCGAATTGCCCGCGATTGGCGCTTTCGGCCATGCCGAAGCAGTCGCGGGCCTTGCCGCCGGTTTCGCCTCAGTCAGCCTGCTGCCCGGACCGGGGGCCGAGATGGACGCCTTGGCAGCACAGATCGCGCTTGCGACGGCGATTGCCGGTCAGGACCGGACGAAGATCCTTGATTTGACCGACCCGGATGCGCTGTCAGATGCGCTTTATGCCGAGGCCGCGCCCGCCGCGCTGGACCAGCCCGTCCGCCCGATGGGAACCCGTCGCCAGATCACCCGGCAGGCCGCCCGCGCGCTGCATCCGCACGCGCAAACCCTGCCGTTGCCCGAGGGTGCACCTTATGGCGCGGTCCTGGTGGATACCGACGCCTGCACGCTTTGCCTGTCCTGCGTGTCGCTTTGCCCGTCCGGGGCGCTTGCCGACAACCCGGACCTGCCGCAACTGCGGTTCCAGGAGGATGCCTGCCTGCAATGCGGGTTGTGCGTCACCGTCTGCCCCGAGGATGCGCTGCGCCTTGTTCCCCGGCTGGACCTGACGGATGCCGCATTGACGCAGCAAGTCCTCAACGAAGAAGAGCCCTTTGCCTGTATCGAGTGCGGCGCGCTTTTCGGGGTGAAATCCACCATCGACCGGATCACCGAAAAGCTGCAAGATCACGCGATGTTCGCGGGTGGCGACAAGCTCAGGATGATCCAGATGTGTGACAATTGCCGGGTGAACGCACAGTTTCATTCCACCGACAATCCGTTTGCCGGCAAGGAACGCCCGCGCGTGCGCACCACCGAGGATTACCTGTCGAAGCGTCGCGATCACTGATGTTGCAAAGGGGCCCCAAGATCGGCCGCCGCCATCGTGGCGACGAAGGCCAGCACCGCCTCGACCTCGTCCAGTGTCAGGGTGACGGGTACGATGGGCGACGGTCTGTCGATCGGGAAATCGGGGGTAACGCCATCAATCAGGGTGAAGGCCGGATGCGGATTGAGGACGTAAAAACCCATGAACCGCTCTTCCCAGTCCGGCAGGCTGCGCAGCACCGCAAAGCTGGGGGTGGACCCGATGCCGCCACGCGCCGCCGCATCCACGACGTGACAACGCCCGCATTCCCGACGCGAGACCGCCTGACCCAGTGCCGGATCCCCGGCCAATTCCACGCGGGCAACCTGCGGCGCGGCCACTTTCGGCGGCGCGAACAACGGCGTGCCTTCAGGCGCAAAACCGATGATCGTGCGTTGACCCACCTGCGACGTCAGCCAATCGGCCAACCGTTTTGTGCCGGGATGATCCGGGCGGCCCACCCCCATGTGCCATGTCCGGCCCGCGCCATGAAACAGCGCCCGGCCCTCATCGCCCAGAACGATGTCCGCGCCCTCGGCACCCTCCAGCAAGGCGACCTTGACTTGCGTCTTGAGCGAAAAACGCGGCAGGATGTGACGCAGCAGGCCGGTTTCGACCAATGCGGGCGGAGCGTAAAGCTGCACCAGCTTGTCTTGCGCCCGGCCTGTCATTGGCGTCATACCAAGGACCAGAGCAGCTATCAGGATGCGCCACGGCATGAGGGCAGGTTAGGCCTGCATTGTGGCGCGCGTCAATCACCAGCAAAGGAGATCAGGATATGAGCGAAGATTTCAACATGTCGATGCGGAAGTTTCTTAAACAGGTTGGCGTGACCTCGCAGCAGGCCATCGAAGAGGCGATGCGCGACAAGGGAGCGCCGGGCAAGTCCTATGCCGTCAAGGCCGTTGTCACCATCGAAGAGCTGGACATGACCCACGAGGTCACCGGCAAGATCACCAATCAGGACTGATCCCATGACCGCCAGCAGAGAGGCCGTTCTGGCAGCCCTCAAGGCTTTCGACGACCCTGTCGCAGGCGGCGATATCGTGGCAAGCGGCGTGGTGCGTGCGTTGAATGTGGATGCAGGCACCGTTCGCTTCGTGATGGAGATCGCACCAAGCCACGCCGATGCCTATACGCAGATCAAAGCGCAGGCAGAGGCGGCGCTGGTGGCGCTTGACGGGGTGTCTCAGGTCTCTGTCGTGATGACCGGGCATACCGAAAAGGCACCGCCCGATCTGCGCCCGCAACGCCCTGCCGAACCCAAAGGGCCAGAGCGGATACCGGGGGTGGACCACATCATTGCCATCGCCTCGGGCAAGGGCGGTGTGGGCAAATCCACCGTGGCGGCCAACATCGCCTGCGCGCTGGCCCAGCAGGGCCGCCGCGTGGGTTTGCTGGATGCCGATGTCTACGGGCCGTCACAGCCGCGCATGTTGGGCATATCGGGACGCCCGGCCAGTCCGGATGGCAAGATCATCCTGCCGATGCGCAACCACGGCGTCACCATGATGTCGATCGGGTTGATGACCAACGAGGATCAGGCTGTGGTCTGGCGCGGACCGATGCTGATGGGCGCGCTTCAGCAGATGATGATGCAGGTGCAGTGGGGCGCGCTGGATGTGCTGCTGGTCGATCTGCCGCCGGGCACCGGGGACGTGCAGATGACGCTGAGCCAGAAGGCAAAGGTCGACGGCGCGATCATCGTGTCCACGCCGCAGGACATCGCGCTGCTGGATGCGCGCAAGGGGATCGACATGTTCAACCAGTTGAACGTGCCCATCCTTGGCATGATCGAGAATATGAGCACGCATATCTGTTCCGCTTGCGGCCATGAGGAACACGTTTTCGGCCATGGCGGCGTTACGACAGAGGCGGCAAAGCTGGGCGTTCCGCTGCTGGCCGAAGTGCCGCTGGATCTGCAAATCCGGCTCGCCGCCGATGGCGGCGCGCCGATCACCGTCAGCCAGCCCGACGGCAAACAGGCCCGTGCCTTTCACGATATCGCCGCCGCGCTGGTGGCAAAGGGCGTGGCATGACGCCAGACCACGACGCGCCGACATTTCCGCCGCTGATGTGGGGCGAACCCGCGCAGGGCAACGCGTTCGATCACGCCTGCATGCGCGCGACGATGGGCTGCGACGCGGGTCTGGTGGCCTATGTGCTTGGGCCCCTTCAGGTCGAGGCGGCGCTGGTCTTCGCGCCCGAAGTCCCGCTTGCCAAAGCCATGGCGATGCTGCCGCTCTGCGGTGTGGGGTTACAGAACGCGCTTGGCGCGCTGGCCCCGCCCGAGGTCGCCGTGCACCTTGGATGGGAAGGCGGCATTCGCGTCAATGGCGCGGGCTGTGGCCGGTTTCGGGTCATGGCCTCGGATGTCGATCCGGCGGCCATGGTGGACTGGCTGGTCGTGGGTTTTGCTCTGCCTCTGCTGCCGGAAGACGATGCAGGCGCAACCCCGGACCGGACCGCGCTTTACGCCGAAGGCTGTGCCGATATTGCCCCGCCCGCGTTGATCGAAAGCTGGTCGCGCCATACGCTGAACTGGATCAACCGATGGGAAACCGAAGGTCCGCAACCTCTGCATGCCGAGTGGCGCGGGCTTGCATTCGGCATCGGCGAACCCGCCGCCCCCGAGGGCCAGAGCGGCACTTTTCTGGGCATTGACGAAGATTTCGGAATGTTGCTGCGCACCGGGACCGCCACCCGCCTTATCCCGCTTACGACGCTATTGGAGAGCCCGCCATGAAACTCGCCCGCGCCATCCATTTCGACGAAAGCGATCAGCGTGTCTTTGCCAGCCCGGCGCGGACCGGCGAATGGTGCATTTCCGGCGGGTTCGAGTTTTCCAACTGGACCGAGGCCGACCTGTCCGGCAAAGCGCGCCAGGCCTTCGCCAACGGCTGGCTGGGGCTGGAAACCGGCGGGCGCGTGACCTTTGTCGCGGTCACGGCGGTTGAACCGTCCGAGGTCGAGACACTGACCGGCCTTCTGGCACAGCATTTCGTGACCTATTACGGTGCCCCCTCGCCCGAGGCCGCGCGGCCTGTTGCTGCCGAAGAAATCGCGCAGATGACCGACCTGTGCGAAGATCACGCGCCCAACACGCTGCTGACCGTCGCCCGCGAATTGACCGAGGCAGGCGTGCGCGAGGCGTTCCGGGTGATCGAGGCTCAGGATGCCGGGCTGGACCAGTTCGCCATCCATGGCGATGTCGAAGGCTGACCAGTTTGGGGTCACATTGAAAAGCTTCTGACGGCCCCAGCGGGAGACGAAAACGGCGTCTCACCATCGCTCGTGCATCCCTTGATCAACGCGCAGGCACTGTCAAACGTACCCCACATTTGCCGCATTCTGCGCGTGGTCATCCAGTTTGAGATAAGTGTTTTGATTGAACAAGACAGGTTCAACGGCCCCGGACCGCTCCGATCTTAGGGCACCAGCGCAGGTTTGCACCGGGTTGCGGTAACGCGTAGGCTTTGGTGGCCCGAGGAGAGTTCCCCACATGACCTCAGTTCGCCTGCGTCTGCTTTTTCTGGCGCTTGCCCCGCTGGTTCTGTTGATGCCCTTTCTGCTTGTGATCGGCATGACGCGCTGGACGGCGGATTACGACAAGCTTTTGATCGCGAATGTCGAAAGCGACCTGCGCATCGCCGAGCAATACCTCGCGCAGCTTACCGAAAAAACGGGCGACGAATTATTGGGAATCGCGGGCTCTGTCGAATTTGCGCGCAAATTGGCGGCAGGACCATCTGCACAGAAAACCTTCCTTGCACAAAAGCGCGCAGAGCTTGGTTTGGATTTCCTGTCCTACTTGCCACGCGACAGCGCCCGGAACGCGGCGACCCGCTGGCCGGTCATCGCCGAAGCGCTTGCTGGCAGGGCCAAGACAAGCATCGACATCTTTGACGCCGAAGCGCTGGCAGCCCTGCCCGGTGATCTTACCCGTCGCGCCCGGATCGACCTGATCGACACCGAGGCCGCCGTCCC
This sequence comes from Primorskyibacter flagellatus, assembly GCF_048268605.1. Taxonomy (NCBI): domain Bacteria; kingdom Pseudomonadati; phylum Pseudomonadota; class Alphaproteobacteria; order Rhodobacterales; family Roseobacteraceae; genus Primorskyibacter; species Primorskyibacter flagellatus. The sequence goes on along the minus strand of NZ_JBLWVF010000004.1, from coordinate 178,802 downwards.
CACCGATCGCACGGCCGAAGATCGCGGCATGGTGGTGCATTCGGCAAGCCCGGTGCGGCTGACCGGCCAGGAAGGCGTGCTGGTGGGCGGCAGCCTTCTGAACCGCAACCTGGATTTCATAGATGCGATCAACGACTTGGTCTACCTCAACGCCGTGACCGGCGGCGACAGGCAAGGCACGGCGACCCTGTTTCTGGAGGATGTGCGGATCTCGACCAATGTGCGTCTGTTCGAAAACGTGCGGGCACTTGGCACCCGCGTTTCTGCCGCCGTGCGCGGCACCGTGCTGGGCGAGGGGCGCACCTGGCTGGACAGCGCCTTCGTGGTAAACGACTGGTATATTTCCGGCTACATGCCCCTGACCGACAGTTTCGGGGAACGTGTCGGCATGCTTTATGTAGGCTTTCTGGAGGCCCCCTTCGCCGCAGCCAAACGCGGGGCCATCTTGTGGATGCTGGGGGCGTTTGCGGCAGTTCTGGCCGTCTCCGCACCGGTGTTTCTATGGATGGCCAAGGGTATTTTCGCACCGTTGGAACGCATGACCCAAACGATGGGCCGCGTGGGCGAAGGCGACCTGTCCGCCCGCATCGGACAGGTAAATGCCAGAGGCGAGATTGGCGCGGTCGCCGGACATCTCGACGATCTGCTGGATCAGGTACAGGATCGCGACCGTCGGTTGCGGGCCTGGGCGGATGACCTGAACCAACGCGTCGATGAACGCACCGCGCAGCTGCGCGACGCGAATGACAGGCTGGAGGACACCTACCGTCAGCTTGTGGTCAGCGAGAAGCTGGCCTCGATCGGCGTGATCACCGCCGGCGTCGCGCATGAGATCAACAATCCCGTCGCCGTCATTCAGGGCAACGTAGATGTGATCCGCGAGACTTTGGGCGACGGCAGCGCGAAGGTGCAAACAGAGCTGAACCTGATAGATGACCAGGTCACCCGGATTGCGGTGATCGTCGGCAAGTTGCTGCATTTCGCCGGTCCCGGCGAAGGCGGCGACCAAGCCGAGGTGAATGATCTGAAACCCGTGGTGAATGACTGTCTGGTGCTGGTCAAACACGCGATTTCAAAGGGTGAAATCGCGGTCCACACGACGTTTCATCCCGCCCCGCTGGTCTGCGTCGACGCGGGTGAGATGCAGCAGGTCATCATTAATCTGATCGTCAACGCCGTACAGGCGATGAACCGACACGGGCGGCTGGAGCTGGAGCTTGGACAACAACATCGCGATGGCACCGCCGGAGCTTACCTGATCGTCCGCGACACCGGGCCAGGCATGCCCGAAGATATCCTGTCTTCGGTGTTCGATCCATTTTTCACGACAAAGCGCGGGCTGGGCACCGGCTTGGGCTTGTCCATCTCTCAAACGCTGGTGCAACGCGCGGGCGGCCGCATCAGTGCGCGCAACCGATCCACTGGCGGTGCCGAGTTCACCGTGTGGCTGCCGGCGGCGGATCCAGATGAGGAAACGGTCGACGATGGACCGGACCCGCCCCGGGCTTGACCCGGGGCCTTTGGGCTGGCCGACCGCGAGGCCCCGGGTCAAGCCCGGGGCGGGCTGCGATCACGGCGGACATCCTGCACGCAGCAGTCATCCGAACTGCTCAACCCTCATCCTATTCATGGGGTGGGCAACGGCGTGATTTGCTTGAGGTCGAATATCGTTGTCGGCTTACCAGACTTTTTCGGTTTTTCTCATGCACCTCTGAGCCCCTGTTCGGTCAGTCGTTCTTAACCGACGGGACTGGTAGCTTGCCCTTGGTGTAGGAATCCTCGTCCCGAGAAGATTCTCATCTCTTTATGGCAGTGATGGACAGCGCCATCCGACGGTCATATGTCTGTGCACATGGAATGGGATAACGAACTCGACGCCAGCGGATTGCTTTGCCCGCTGCCCGTATTGAAAGCGCGCAAACGCCTACAGGACATGGCCCAAGGGCAGGTGCTGCGGATGCTTGCCACCGATCCTGCTGCGGTGGTGGACGTGCCGCATTTCTGCGCGGAATCAGGGCATGAATTGATCAGCATGGAAGAAGAAATCGATGCGCAGGTATACCTGATCCGACGCGGCTGAGCGTTCAGACCACGCCAAGGCTCGAATATGGCAGGTACTTGACTGGCGTGCCAGGCGCAACATCCATCGCCTCATCAGGCAGTTCCACCAATCCGTCCGCCCAGGAAAGCCCACCGATTCGGCCCGACCCCTCAGATGCAAAGACCTCGGCCGCCCCATCCGTGTTCAGCCGGGCCCGCAGGTATTCCCGGCGGCCCGGTTTCTTGAACTTCGTGAAAGCCGCCGGAACGGTGAAGCCTTGCGGCACCAGCCACCCGGCCCCCGCCATCAGCGAAAACGCGGGGCGGGCGAAAATCAGTGCGCAGACCAGCGCCGCCACCGGGTTGCCCGGCAAACCGAATACCGGCGTCCCGCCCCAGAGTGCCAGCGCCAGAGGTCGCCCCGGTTTCAACGCGATGCGCCAGCTGGACAGCGCCCCACGCGCGCGCAGCAAGGCCGAGACGTGATCCTCATCCCCTGCCGATGCGCCGCCCGAGGTCAGGATCACGTCGGCCCGCGCAGCCCCGTCGTTCAGCCGGGCGGCAATCGCTTCGGGGTCGTCGCGCGCATGGCCAAGATCGACCGCCTGATACCCCCAGTTCTGCGCCAGTGTCAGCAGCATCGGGCGGTTGGCATCCCAGATCTGATGCGGCAATGCAGGCAAGTCCGGCGCGGCGATGATCTCGTCCCCCGTGGACAGCACTCCGACGCGCAGAGGCCGGAAGACCTGAACCTCGGGCACGCCGAGCGCTGACAGCAGCGCCAGATCAGGCGCGCGCAAACGGTGGCCTGCAGGCAAGGCAAGCGCTCCCTGCACCACGTCTTCGCCCGCTTTGCGCGTATTGGCACGCGGCTTCACCGGCCCGTCAAAGACGACCGCCGCACCATCATTGGCAGTGTCTTCTTCCAGCACCACCGTATCCACGCCATCGGGCAGGATCGCGCCCGTCAGAATGCGGATGGCGGCCCCTTGCGGCACTGTCCCTTCAAACGGCTGGCCAGCGGCGGCGCGCCCCTCGACCAGCGGCAGGCGCTGTGGCCCCTCCCCTGTTGCCGCATGGGCAAAACCGTAGCCATCCACGGCAGAGTTCGGCCGGGGCGGATTGGATCGCCGCGCCAGGCACTCGGCAGCGAGAACCCGCCCGGCGGCCTGTGTCGTCGGGCAGGTTTCCTGCATCGTTATCGGCTTCAACGCCGCGCGCAATCGGTCCAATGCGTCATCCACCGGCACCCAATCCACACCCTGCGGCATGGCAAAGCAATCATCCCGCAAGCGGGGTGGTTCTTGCGTCGCAGGCACAGCCCGGCGCAACGCCATTTGATGCCCTGCCCCCAGAATCCAGCCCTCTTCGGCGATGAGATCCGCGTCTTGGGACGGGTCCATGAGGGCTGTCAGATCACCTCTCACAGATTGCGTATAAAGCGCCTGAGCCAGAAGCCGGACCTGCGCTTCGTCCATTGCCATCGCGGGATTGGCGGCACACAGCGCCTTGCATTCGGCCGACAGCATCGAGGGGTAAACCTCTGCCACCGTTACAGCCGCATCGGTCGGCTCAAACGGCCAGACCGCCAGTTGCCCGGCAAACCGCGCCCGCAGGCGATGCACCATCGCCATACCCATCAGGCCTTGCGCGCCGACCGCACCAGCGCCCGACAGTTGCCAGACGGATTTCGGCCGTGCGCCCGGTCCGGTGGCCGATGTTTCCGCCTTGCGCGCTGCGGCCAGTCCCTCGGGCAAGTCGGGCCTGGTGCGCGGTAAGCCCGGTATGTCAGCCTTGCGCGCGTTGCCCCAGAACGGCCCCTGTCCTGGAAAGGCTGCGTTGGCCTCGGCCGCGACATGCAGCAGGTTATGTGCATTGTCCGGCCCGTCCACCACACGGGCCGCCAGCCATGCCCAGACCGCCTGTGCGCGCGCTTCGCCAGTCAGATGCCGCGCAAAGCCAGCGGGATGGCCCAGATTGAAATCCACCCCGAGCAACAGGCGCTGCCCCCCCGCCAATGTCTCTGCAATCAGGGTTTCCAGCCGTGCTTCGGCCTCGGTGCGCGTTGGCAGATTTTCGGCGGTGACACCGGCGCTGTCCACAATGCCCAGCCAGATGGAATCCTTGCCCAGCCGGGGTTTGCCAGCGGTGGACCAATCCAGAATTGCGACGCGGTCCACCTTCACAGCCCGACCTCGCGCAGGATGAAATCCGCAATCGCGGCAGTGTCGTCCAGATCCATGCAGGGCAATGACAGATCGGGATGCGGAACGTCCGACGCGACGGCGCGGATCGTGTCATTCCGATCCGCCAGTGGCGGCTTGCCGTTTTGTGTGCGGAAGGCTTCGATCTTGGGATACGGCTCGCGCTTGTAGCCCTCGATCAACACCAGATCGACGGGAGACAGCCGCGCCAGCAAATCGGAAAGCGCAGGCTCCGGCGCGTCGCGCAACTCATGCATCAAGGCCCAGCGATGTGGCGAAGCCAACAGCACCTCGCGCGCGCCCGCCGCGCGGTGGCGAAAGCTGTCACGACCGGGCTGATCCACATCCGTATCGTGATGCGCGTGTTTCACGGTCGAGACCGTCAGCCCACGACCACAGATTTCAGCGACCAGACGCTCCATCAACCCGGTCTTTCCGGCATTCTTCCAGCCTGTGACGCCATATACTTTCATAGCATCGCCTGCGCGCGGGCCAGATCCTCTGGCGTGTTGACGTTGAAGAACGGATCAAGCCCGTCCGAAGGGAACAGCGCCTCGCGGCCACCGTGCCGGTCGGTCCACAGAACGACTTTCTTCAACCCGTCCCGCAACGCGTCCCGCAGGTCATCGCGCAGCGCAACCGGCCAAAGGCCAAAGGTCGGATGCCGGATCAGGCCCGAGCGCGATTTTGACTTGGTCTGCGCATCGCCCTTGGTTGCGGCCAGTACCAGCGGATGCGCCTGCCCTTCGGAGGCCAGCAGAAGCTGCGGCACCAGATCGCACGGAAAAAACGGCGTGTCAGCGGCGACGGAGATCAAGGCATCTGCCCCTTGTTCTGCTGCCCAGTCCAACCCTGCAAGCACCCCTGCCAGTGGGCCAAGAAACCCCTGAAGGCTATCCGGCACAACCGGCAGGTCAAAATCCGCAAAGCGCGCGGGATCGCCATTCGCGTTCAAGGCCAGCCCGGCCACCTGCGGCGCCAACCGGTCGATGACATGCGATAAAAGCGGCGCGCCGGCAAGATCCAGCAGCGCCTTGTCGCCACCGCCCATACGGGTCGCCTGCCCGCCTGCCAGAATGATCCCGTAAGGTTGTTTCATGTGGCCGACTTGCGCCGCGAACGCGCGCTTTCCTCAGGCACGCTGGCGGGGTCAGTATCGCGCACCAGCCGATCCTCGCCGCTGAGGCAGACAAACCGCTGCCCGCGCATCCGGCCTATCAAGGTCAGTCCGACCTGCTGCGCGATTTCTACACCCCAGGCGGTGAAACCCGACCGAGAGGCCAGCGCGGGGATGCCCATCAGCGCGGTCTTGATGACCATCTCCGATGTCAGCCGTCCGGTCGTATAAAGGATCTTGTCGTCTGCTGACACGTCATGGCGAAACATGAAGCCTGCGATCTTGTCGACGGCGTTGTGTCGACCGACATCCTCCATATAGACCAGCGGGCGATCCTGCTGACACAGCACCGTGCCATGAATAGCACCCGCCTCAAGATACAGCGACGGCGTGGTATTGATCTGCCGCGCCAGCGCATAAAGCCAGCTTGTCCGGATCCGGGCGGCGGGCAGTGTCAGCCCCTCCAGCCCCTCCATCATATCGCCAAAGACCGTGCCGACCGCGCAACCGCTGGTGCGGGTCTTCTTTTGCAGCTTTTCCTCGTAGGTCGTCTCGCGCGCAGTGCGCACCACCACGGTCTCGATCTCGTCGTCGTAATCGACGCCAGTGACCACGTCATCGGCGCGCAGCATGCCCTGATTGCGCAGGAAACCCAGCGCCAGATATTCCGGGTGATCGCCGATGGTCATCGCCGTCACGATCTCTTGCCGGTTGAGATACATGGTCAGGGGGCGCTCTTCGACCACGGCAATTTCCGTGGCCGCGCCGGTATGGTCCGTCCCGGTGATCCGGCGCGTCAGTCGAGGGTCGCCGGGATTGGGCAGCACGGGATAATCAGGCGGCTGTATCATGCGGTCACTTTCCTGTTCGGCGGGCATCATGTATGCGGGTCGGCAGAGTTGCAAGGGACGTAACATGCTGGGCTATGTGGTGGCTGACGGGCGCGGAGCGGCGGATCGGTTGATCCGGGACGTGGCCGCGCGGCTGCGTGACAAAGGGCTACGCCTGACAGGTGCGGTGCAGGTCAATCCGGAAGGCAAACCGGCGCATAAATGCCACATGGATCTGCATATCCTGTCCGGAACAGAGGTGGTGCGGATCAGTCAGGATCTTGGCACGCATTCACAGGGCTGCCGACTGGATCCAGACGGGCTGGAACGCGCAGTCGGGCTGGTCACCGCAGGGCTTGACGATGGCGCAGACCTGTTGGTGGTGAACAAATTCGGCAAGCAGGAAATGGACGGGCGCGGCTTTCGACCGGTAATCGCCGAGGCGCTGTCGCGCGATATTCCGGTGCTGGTTGCGGTCAATCCCGGATCGCTGGACGCGTTTCTGACCTATGCCGAGGACCTGGCAGAGCCGCTGGAACCGGATGTCTCGACGGTCGCCGCCTGGTGCCTGCGGCAAAGGGCCTCAGACCACGTTTGAAAATTCTGATCCGTTTCGGACGTCGTTCTGCGGAATATTTCAGATCGCAAAGATATCGTTGATATGGTCCCGCAGATAGATCCGCAGCCACGGTGTATAGCGCTCTGGTCTGCGGGTGGTGTCCGCGACCAACGCGTCAAGGTCGATCCACGCGACCTCTGCCACCTCGTCAGGGTTCAGAACGCACTCAGTGTCGTCCGACGCCTCGGCGGTGAATATCTCGACGACCTCATCCTCGGTCAGTCCGCCGCCCACATCGGCGCGATAATGCACCTGCCCGCGATGGCGGATCGGCAGGCCCTCGATGCCCAGTTCCTGCTGCAACCGTCGCGTTGCGCAGTCCTCTGCCGCCTCGTCCCAGTAAGGATGCGTGCAGCAGGCATTCGCCCAAAGCCCCGGCGTATGGTATTTCGTCAGCGCGCGACGCTGGATCAGCGTCTGCGCTCCGCACATCACGAAAACCGACACCGCCTTGTGGCGCAGGCCGCGGCGATGCACCTCCAGCTTTTCGACAGGGCACAGCGTGCCGTCCACCCATGCGGGGATCATCGTTTCCATTTGGCTGCCGTTTTCCTTGTCCGACGGCCCTCGCGGGGCCGCCCTGCTGTACCGGTCCATCGAATTAGCACGACATGGCAAACCGGGTCCATATGGCTTGCTGACAGGGATCACCGATGCTCCGCACGGAACACCATGTCGTGAAGCCGCTGGATTGCACGGCTCCGATCATGCCAATGTGCGGAATTGTCCGGTCCGGCGCGGAAAGACCCGTCGTTTCGACAAGACACGATAACACAGGACGCCCAATGCGGGCATGACGAAAAAAGGAACCGAAAGCCTGAGACGCGTTGCGATGATAACCACGGAGCCATGCGCCCTGCCTTTGATTGGGCGCGCACCGCCGATGCGCCGGGCTGTGAGACGCCGCAAACCGGTGCCGAACTCGCGCGGTTTCTCGGTGGCGGTCAAGTTCGGCGGTGCCGCGCTTCGTCGCGCCAACCGTGCAGGTTTGCCCCGCAAGGTAGGTTTCCGATGATCGACGCAGCCCTTTTGCCTCTGCAAAGACGCCTACTTGAGCCGCTCGCCAAGGCCATTGCCGCCCGCGGTATCAGTGCCGACCATCTGACACTGGCGGGTTTCGGGATCGGTCTTTTGGCCATACCCTCACTGGCGTTTGGATCTTACGGCGTTGCTTTGACGCTGATCGCTCTGAACCGACTTTTCGACGGGCTGGACGGTGCGGTCGCGCGCCTGACCAGCCCCACCGATCGCGGCGCTTTCCTGGATATCGCGCTGGACTTCGCCTTCTACGCATTGGTGCCGCTGGGATTTGCGCTGGCCGATCCGGCGCAGAACGCCCTGCCTGCCGCCGTGTTGATCGCGGCGTTTGTCGGCACCGGGTCATCCTTTCTGGCCTTTGCGGTCATCGCAGGTCAACGCGGGCTGCGGCCAGAGGCCTATCCCACCAAGGGGATCTATTACCTTGGCGGGCTGACCGAAGGCGCGGAAACCATCGGTCTGTTTGTTGCCATGTGCCTGTTTCCGGACCTGTTCCCTGTGCTGGCATTGATGTTCGCTGCGGCCTGCGCGATCACGACCCTGACACGCTGGTGGCAGGGATGGCAGGCTTTTGCCCAACCGCCCGCATGACGCAGGGCACTTTTTTGACATAGACGACCACGACAAAGGATTTTGCATATGCGCCCATCCCTGACAGCGACCCTTGTCGCTGCCCTGCTCGCCACTCCGGTTGTTGCCGACACTTGGCAAGACACGCTGGACGCCGCCCGTGGCCAGACCGTCTATTGGAACGCCTGGGGCGGGGATGAGCGGACCAACGCCTTTATCGCCTGGGTGGGCGAGCAGACATCGGCGCGTCAAGGCGTCTCTGTCCGGCAGGTCAAGCTGACCGATACGGCAGAGGCCGTCACCCGCGTGATCTCGGAAAAGGCGGCCGGGCAGGATCAGGGCGGATCGGTCGACATGATCTGGATAAACGGGCCGAATTTTCTGGCGATGAAGGAACAAGGCTTGCTGCACGGGCCTTTCGTGGCCGACCTGCCGAATGCGCAATACCTTGACCTGTCGCCCACGTCGGCCAATTCGGTCGATTTCACCACGCCCGTCGATGGCATGGAAAGCCCGTGGCGGTTGGCTAAATTCGTGTTCAACTATGATAGCGCGCGGGTTGATACGCCGCCCGCGAGCATGGCGGCATTTGTCGATTGGGCGGCGGACCATCCCGGCCGGTTCACCCATCCCGATCCGTCGAATTTCATGGGCGGCACGTTTCTCAAGCAGGCGCTGATCGAACTGACGCCCGACGCCTCGGTGCTGCAACAGCCCGCGACGGATGCCAATTACGACGCGGCCACGGCGCCGCTGTGGGAGTGGTATGACGCGTTGCGGCCCAACCTTTGGCGCAAGGGCGCGGCATTCCCGGAAAACCAGTCCATCCAGCAACAGTTGATGAATGACGGCGAGATCGACATGGCGATGTCCTTTGACCCCTCCTCGACCGCCGGTGCCATTGCCGAAGGGCTGCTGCCAGAAACCGCCCGCGTTTTCGTGCCCGAAGGCGGAACGATCGGCAATGTCAGCTTTGTCGCCATCCCCTATAATGCGGCCAACCGCGAAGGTGCGATGGTCGTCGCCAACTTCCTGCTGGACCCCGAAACGCAGGCGCATATGCAGAATATCGAGGTTCTGGGCTCTTACGCCGTCCTCGACCCGGCCAAGCTGAACGACGACGCACAAGCCAAATTTGATGCCCTGCCGACGGCACCTGCCTTGCCCGATCTGGCCTCGCTGGGACCAACCCTTCTGGAACCCCATGCCAGTTGGATGGACCGTCTGACCGCCGACTGGGCGAAGCGCTACACACGGTGAGACCCCGCGACGGCAGAGGGCTGCGCGTCGCCGTTCTGGCGGTGCTTGTGCTCGGCCTTCTGGGGCCGATTGCGGCGGGGCTGGGACAAACGGGCCGTGCCGCCTTTGGCGTGATGCCGGTGCTTGGCGCGGTTGATCCGGGTCTGGGGCCGTGGCGCGACTTGTCTGCCATTCCGGGCCTGTGGACCTCGGTGAAACTGACGCTGTGGACCGGGCTGGCGGCAACATTGCTGTCACTGATGCTGGCCGTGGGCTTCTGCGCCGTCGCACACGAGCGCATGTCCAACTCTGCCGCCGCGCGCTGGCTGACACCGTTTCTGGCGGCACCGCATGCCGCGATGGCCATCGGGCTGGCCTTCGTCCTGTCGCCCTCTGGCTGGATCGCACGTCTGCTGGCGCCCCTTACGGGATGGGACAGCCCGCCGGATCTGGCCATTGTGAACGACCCGTGGGGCATCGCGCTGATCCTTGGCCTGATGGTCAAGGAGGTGCCGTTTCTACTGCTCGTGATGCTGTCGGCGCTGACCCAGATCCCGTTACGGCAGAATATGGCTGCGGGGCGGATGCTGGGCTACGGGCGCGGGCTGGTGTGGATGAAAATTATCGCCCCGCAGGTCTGGCCCCTCATTCGCCTGCCGGTGATGGTCGTGTTGGCTTATGCGCTGTCGACCGTCGATATGGGGCTGATCCTTGGGCCGTCCAACCCGCCGGTGCTGGCGGTGCTGCTGACACGGCTGTTTTCCGATCCGGAGATTGCGCGCATCCTGCCCGCCTCTGCCGGGGCGCTGATGCAGGGGCTGCTGGTCGCTGCGGCGTTCGCCCTGCTGTGGCTGGGCGAGCGGACCATGCGTCGGCTGGGCCTGTGGTGGGTGCGCGGCGGTGGGCGGGGCAGCTCTGCCGAACCGCTGCTTCGGGCGGCCACCGCGCTGGTCATGGCACTGTTCGCAACCGGCACGCTGGCGATGCTGTCGCTGGTGATCTGGTCGCTGGCCTGGCGCTGGTCCTGGCCTGCCGCCCTGCCACAAAGCTGGTCGCTGAAGGCCTGGGGCAGCCCCGGCGCTGGCTGGGCGCATGCGCTTGGCAACACGCTGCTTCTGGCCGCTGCGACCACCGCCATTTCGCTGACCCTCGCCATCGCATGGCTGGAGGGCGAGGACCGCGCCCGGCGTGGCCGCGCCGCCTGGGCCGAGGCGCTGATCTACCTGCCGCTTCTGGTGCCGCAGATTGCCTTTCTCTACGGGCTGAACATCCTGTTTCTGCGGTTGGGAATCAGCGGCGGCCACATCGCGGTGATCTGGGCGCAGGCGCTGTTTGTCTTTCCCTATGTGATGATCACCCTGTCCGACCCGTGGCGCGCGTTGGATCCGCGGCTGACCCGCGCTGCCGCATCGCTTGGCGCGGGGCCGTGGCGGCGACTATTCGCAGTGAAACTGCCGGTGCTGGCGATGCCGATCCTGACGGCGGCCGCCATCGGCACGGCCGTGTCCGTCGCGCAATATCTGCCAACGCTCTTCATGGGGGCAGGCCGGGTGGCGACCCTGACGACAGAGGCCGTCACCTTGTCCTCGGGGTCGGACCGGCGCGTGACGGGCGTCTATGCCAGCCTGCAAGCCGGATTGCCGCTGGCCGCCTATGCCGCCGCATTCCTGATCCCCGCGCTTTTGCACCGTAACCGTGCAGCCATGAAAGGAGCCTCGGCATGAGCCTGTGTCTGACCGACCTGACGGTGCGCCTGAAAAAAACGCCGCCGCTTTTCCCGGCGCTGACCCTGTGTATCGAACCGGGCGAGGTTGCCACGGTGATGGGGCCCTCCGGGGTGGGCAAATCGACGTTGCTGGACGCGGTAGCGGGGCTGCTATCACCCACGTTCATCCTGTCGGGACAGATCACCTTGAACGGCATGGACATCAGCCCCCTGCCCGCCGAGGCGCGGCGCATCGGATTGATGTTTCAGGATGCAGTGCTGTTTCCGCATCTCAGCGTCGGCGACAACCTGGCCTTCGGCTTGTCCCGGACCGTCAAAGGGCGGCGGGTGCGGCGTGACACTGTGCAGGAGGCGCTGGCTGACGCGGGCCTGCCTGGCATGTATGACCGTGATCCCGCCAGCCTGTCTGGCGGCCAAAGATCCCGAGCGGCACTGATGCGCACGCTACTGGCAGACCCTGCGGCCCTGCTCCTGGACGAGCCGTTCTCGAAGCTGGACGCAGGACTGCGCGACGAGATGCGCGGTTTTACCTTCACCCATATCCGCAAGCGCGAGATCCCGACACTGATGGTCACCCATGATCCCGAGGATGCCGAAGCCACGAATGGCCCGATCATCACACTGAGCGAGGCGGAAACGTCGCGCTAATCCGCTGCGTACCAGCCCCGGCCCTTCAGTGTTTAGGTGTGGCTTGGGCCAGTTCCGGTGCCAGAATCGCGGCATCAATTCCGCGCTTCTCAGCGCTGGCGCGCACGGCATCCTGCAAGGCCTTGCTGCGTTTCAAAAGTCGCCGAAACCGGGTTTCGTCCAGCGCAAGGATGGTCGAGGGTGCCATTACCCGAACCTCGACGCGGCGCGGCCGCTGCATCAGAACCGCCATCTGCCCGAACATCTCGCCACGCCCCAAACGCCAGGTCTGGCCGGCGCTTTCCAGTTCTACCGCGCCGGACGAAATGAAAAACACGCTTTTGGCCGGGCTGTCCTTGGTCACGACAATGTCGCCCGCATTGGCATAATGGGTCCGAAGTGCCCGTCCCAACCGTTTCAGCGCGGCCTTGTCCAGATCCTCGAACAGCGGGAATTGCTGCACCAGCTCCGACCGTTGAAGCGCGATATCAAGCCGGGGTCGTTCTTCGGCCTTGGCCCGGCGCGCGGCGACATCCTGCATCAACGAGGTGTAAACCTCTGCCCCGATCAGGGCGTCCTCACGCATCAAGGTATATTCGCGTTCCTCCAGACGCAGCGCGGTGCGGCGGATGAACCGGCGCTCCAGTTCTTCGGCATAGCCGGGATATTGCAGCCGAAGGCCCTCCAGAGCGGCCTCGACGTTTTCGATCCGGCGGCTGAGCAGCTCGTGCAGCAGTTCCGCGACCCGGCGACCATGGATGCGGCGGATGCGCCCGTCAATAAAGCCCCCCAGATCGCGCAGGATCAGCCTTTGTGACAGCAGCAGTTCGAACCGGTCAGCTGTCAGAGCGCCAAGCGGCCCCGAGAGCCAGAACCGATTGTGCAAAAGAACGGTCGCGCGGAACATGGGACCATAGGTCAAGGTACGATTGGCGGCGCGCCGATACCCGTTGCGCCCGCCGGTTCGCGCACCTTCGATCACCCGGTCGGCGTGGGACAGGACCTGTTCGCTCATCCGGGTCGAAATCGTACGTTCGCGCATGCTTTCAAGGATTGTGTCACGCTCTGCGCCCGCCAGCGCAATCAGGCCCAGCGTGATGCGGTCCCGATCCAGAATTTCACCGCTTTCCTCGGCCGATTTCACCGCATCGTCGAGCCTTTCGCCAAAGATCTTGGCCTCGGACCGAATGATGTCATGCGTCAGCTCGTAATTTTCTGTTGTGCGGGACACATCCTCGCGGACGGTCTGCAAGGCAACGGCGACGACCTGCCGGGACAGAGCCTGATCCAGAGGCGACAACCGGTCAAGGCCCAGCCAGCGGATCACCATGCGCAGCGTCGTACCCTGCACCAACAATGTGAAGAGGGTAAAACCGGTGGCAAGGATCGCCACGACGCGTTTGACCTCGCCGGGGACACGGAAGCTTTCAGTGACGGCGAGCGCCAGCGCCAGGGTCACGGCCCCGCGCAAGCCGCCCCAAAGGATCGCGGCGCGGTAGGGACGCTCGACATTCGGTGATATGCGCAGCGCGGTCAGCAACGGCATAAGCGCGAAAATGATTGCCGCGCGCGCCGCGATCGCCGCCAGGATCACCACGCCCAGAAGCGCGAAATCCGACACGCGGACCTCTTCCAGCATGCGCGGGATCAACAGGGCGGCGAGGATAAAGATCAATGCCCCGGCCCAATGCGCCAGAAGATCCCAGACTTCGCGCAGGTTGACCCAGGATTCGGGCGGCAGCCGACCGGGGCCGGTCAGATTCAGCGTCAACCCAGCCGCGACCACGGCAATCACGCCAGATGCGCCAACGCTTTGTTCTGCCCCGATATAGGCCAGATAGGGCAACGCGACCGAGATCGAAATCTGCGCCAGTTCGTAGCGGGCGAACATCGACATGACCCATACCGCGATCTGCGCCACCACCCAGCCGGTCAGCGCCCCGCCAAAGATCAGCATCGGGAATTGCCCCAATGCAGCAGACAGCGTCGGGTTCGGCACACCCAACATGACGAACCCCATGAACAGGCCGAACAGCGCAATGGCCGCGGCATCGTTCAGCAGGCTTTCGCCCTCGATGATACGGGCCAGCCGACGTGGTGCCGAGATCGACCGGAAGATGCTGACCACCGCCGAGGGGTCTGTGGTTGACACGATGGCACCGATCAACAGACACGCCACCAGCGGGATAGAGCTGACCCAGGCCAGCGCATATCCCACCGACAGTGTCGCCACGACCACGGCCACCACAGCGAGCACGAGTATCGGCACCCAGTCGTCCAGCATCCGGCGCAGGTTCATGCCCAGCGTGGCCTGAAACAACAGGGTGGGCAGGAACACATAAAGGAACACGTTGGACCGGATCGGCAGGTTCAGGATCGCGGCGGATACCGGGTTCAGCGCGTCAATTATATCTGTGCGAAGGAAAAAGATCGCGCCCGCACCGATCATCATGCCCAGCACGGCGAGAATCACGGTGTAGGGCAAACGCAGACGCGCTGCCAACGGCTCTGCCACCCCGATAATGATAAATAACGACGCGATGATCGTGGTGACGATGACGATATCCATGTGGCCGGATAAACTACCTTTCGGATGAATTAAGACGAAACAGGCGCAAGCTAAATTGCGAAATCACAGAGGTTTGTGCAAGCAGGCAGAGCAGGCTTTTGTGCCGAATCCGGCGTCCATTGCACAAGTTTTGCGCGCCAGACCGGTTGTGTTTCCTTCACCGATGGCGCGCGCATCAAGCCCGGATCGACCGGGCAGGTCGTCCGGACGTGTGCGAGCGGTCAGAAAAACGCCTGTATGCCGGTTTGCGCCCGGCCAAGGATCAGCGCGTGAACGTCATGCGTACCCTCGTAGGTGTTCACCGTTTCAAGGTTCTGGGCGTGGCGCATCACCTGATATTCGATCTGGATACCATTGCCGCCATGCATGTCGCGGGCCATGCGCGCAATGTCCAGCGCCTTGCCGCAATTGTTGCGCTTGACGATCGAGATCATCTCGGGCGCGTGGCGACCTTCTTCCATCAATCGTCCGACCCGGAGCGAGGCTTGCAGGCCAAGACTGATCTCGGTCTGCATATCGGCCAGCTTTTTCTGGTAAAGCTGTGTCGCAGCCAGCGGGCGCTTGAACTGCTTGCGGTCCAGCCCGTATTGCAGCGACCGATGCCAGCAATCTTCGGCCGCGCCCATCACGCCCCAGCTGATGCCATAGCGCGCCCGGTTGAGGCAGCCAAACGGCCCGCTCATGCCTTGGGTGTTTGGCAGGATCGCATCCTCGGGCACCTCGACACCGTCCATGACGATCTCGCCGGTGACAGAGGCGCGCAGCGACAGCTTGCCGCCGATCTTGGGCGCGCTCAGCCCCTTCATGCCCTTGTCCAGCACGAATCCCCGCACCTTGCCATCATGCGCGTCGGACTTCGCCCAGACCACGAAGACATCCGCCATCGGCGCGTTCGAGATCCACATCTTGGATCCGTTCAGCACATAGCCGCCATCGGTCTTCTTGGCCCGTGTCTTCATACCGCCGGGGTCCGACCCGGCATCGGGTTCCGTCAGCCCGAAACAACCGATCCATTCGCCAGAGGCCAGCTTGGGCAGATACTTCTTGCGCTGTTCCTCGCTGCCATAGGCATGGATCGGGTACATCACCAACGACGACTGCACCGACATCATCGAGCGGTAGCCGGAATCCACCCGCTCGATTTCCCGCGCGACGACGCCGTAGCTGACATAGCCCGCACCCAGACCGCCATATTCCTCCGGCACGGTAATGCCCAAAAGCCCCGCCGCGCCCATATCGCGGAAGATGTCGGGATCGGCGACCTCATTCAGGTACGCATCCGTCACACGCGGCGCCAGCTTGTCGGCGGCGAAGGCTGCGGCGGCCTCGCGGATCATCCGCTCGTCCTCGGTCAGTTGATCGTCGAGCAGGAACGGATCCGCCCAGACAAAGGACTGGCCATCGGCCTTTTTCGCGCCTGCTGGCATCTGATTTGCGTCGTCGGGCATCTGGGCCCCTCCCCAATTTGTCTGCTGCGGTGTCTATCAACCCAAAGTCGTCGAGTCGCACTATTTCATCATCCTTTGCACCGGCGGTCCAGCGGACGGGCAACTCCGCAAGGGCGGGGCCTCGAAATAAGCGACGACCATGACCTTGGCGTGCAGCCGAGGCGGATGACCTTGTCGAGAACTTCTAATGACACGCGGATTGCGCAAAGCCCTTGCAGACTCGGGGCGAGCGGCGTATATGCCCCTCAACAGCGGCGCGTTCGGGTCCTGATCCGAAAGCACCACCGGGATTTCCGAACGGGCCGCGCGCCCGTTTTTTTGTGTCTGGAACGCCGATACGCATGTCTGATCTGATCGCCAAAGCCGCCATGGACAAACGCCTGGCCGAAATCGTGACCCCTGTCATCGAGGACATGGGATTCGAGTTGGTGCGTATCCGTCTGATGGGCGGCAACACGCCCACGTTGCAAATCATGGCCGAACGTCCCGCGGGCGGCATTGAAGTCAACGAATGCGCGGATATTTCCACCGCAGTCAGCGCAATACTGGATGTGGAGGACCCGATCCTTGATGGCTACACGCTGGAAGTTTCCAGCCCCGGCATCGACCGGCCGCTGACCCGGATCAAGGATTTCGACACATATGAGGGCTACGAAGCCAAGATCGAGACCACCGAGCTGATCGACGGACGCCGCCGCTTCAAGGGAGAGCTGGCAGGCGTCGAGGGATCGGAAGTGTTGATCAATATCGCCGAGGGTACTGTGGGGCTGCAATTCGACTGGTTGTCGGAAGCCAAGCTGGTGCTGACGGATGATCTGATCAAGGAAATGCTGAAAGCCCGCAAGGCGTCGGCCGTGAACGAAGACGAGTTTGACACTATCGAGGCGGAAACGCCCGAAGAGGAGACATAATAAATGGCAATCACCTCTGCCAACCAGCTTGAGCTTTTGCAAACCGCCGAAGCGGTCGCACGCGAAAAGATGATCGACCCCGGTCTGGTCGTCGAGGCGATGGAAGAATCCCTCGCCCGTGCCGCCAAGAGCCGCTACGGTGCCGAAATGGACATCCGCGTCCATATCGACCGCAAGACCGGGCGTGCGCAATTCACCCGCGTCCGAACCGTGGTCGAGGAAGAAGAGCTGGAAAACTATCAGGCAGAGATGACTGTCGATCAGGCCAAGCAATATATGGCGGACCCTGCCATCGGCGACACCTTCGTCGAGGAAGTCCCGCCGGTGGAAATGGGCCGGATCGCCGCGCAATCGGCCAAGCAGGTGATCCTTCAAAAGGTCCGCGAAGCAGAGCGTGACCGCCAATACGAAGAATTCAAGGACCGCGCAGGCACGATCATCAACGGTCAGGTCAAGCGTGAGGAATACGGCAACGTCATTGTCGATGTGGGTCGTGGCGAAGCAATCCTGCGCCGCAATGAAAAGATCGGCCGCGAAAGCTATCGCCCGAACGACCGCATCCGCTGCTACATCAAGGATGTGCGCCGCGAAGTCCGTGGACCGCAGATCTTCCTGTCGCGCACCGACCCGCAATTCATGGCGGAGCTGTTCAAGATGGAAGTGCCGGAAATCTACGACGGCATCATCGAGATCAAGGCCGTGGCCCGTGACCCCGGTTCGCGCGCCAAGATCGCCGTGATCAGCTATGACGGCTCGATCGACCCAGTCGGTGCCTGCGTTGGTATGCGCGGCAGCCGCGTGCAAGCCGTCGTGAACGAGCTTCAGGGCGAAAAGATCGACATCATCCCGTGGAACGAGGACATCCCGACCTTCCTGGTGAACGCGCTGCAACCCGCCGAAGTGTCCAAGGTCGTGTTCGACGAGGATGCAGAGCGCATCGAGGTTGTCGTGCCTGACGAACAGCTGTCGCTGGCCATCGGCCGTCGCGGCCAGAACGTGCGCCTTGCCAGCCAGCTGACCGGTCTTGATATCGACATCATGACCGAGGAAGAGGAATCCGCGCGCCGCCAGAAAGAGTTCGAGGAACGCACAAAGCTGTTCATGGACGCGCTGGACCTGGACGAATTCTTTGCCCAACTGCTGGTCGCCGAAGGCTTCACCAACCTCGAAGAAGTGGCCTATGTCGAACAGGATGAGCTGCTGGTCATCGACGGGGTCGATGCCGACACCGCGCTGGAACTTCAGACCCGCGCCCGTGAAAACCTCGAAGCGCAGGCCCGCAAGGCGCTGGAAACAGCACGCGAACTGGGCGCCGAGGACAGCCTTATTGACTTTGAGGGCCTCACACCCCAAATGGTAGAGGCATTGGCGAAGGACGGCGTGAAGACGCTGGAAGACTTTGCAACCTGCGCCGATTGGGAACTGGCAGGCGGCTGGACCACCGACAATGGCGAACGCGTCAAGGATGACGGCCTTCTGGAACCCTTCGATATGTCGCTGGAAGAGGCGCAGACCCTCGTGATGACAGCCCGTGTTCTGCTTGGCTGGGTCGATCCGTCGGAATTGGACCCGAAAGTCGATGAGGACGAAGCTGCCGAGGACGACACGGACGCTACTGAGGAAACTGGCGCTTAAGGCGCCGGGAACTGGGGCCGGGCATGACTCGCGGCGGACGCCAAAAGGACCATGACGATGGTCCGGAACGTAAATGTATCGTCACGGGCGAAGCACAGCCCGCGTCGGGGCTGATACGTTTCGTGATCGGACCGGATAATCAGGTGGTCCCCGACATTCTGGGGCGCCTTCCGGGTCGCGGTATCTATGTGTCCGCGGACATGGCGGCGATCAAGAAGGCTGCGGCCAAGGGGTTGTTTTCGCGTGCCGCAAAGCAGCCGGTTCAGGTGCCCGAAGATCTGGCCGAACTGGTCGACAAATTACTGGCGCGGCGGGTCGTTGATCTTATCAGCCTCGCGCGAAAGTCCGGAGACGCTGTCACCGGGTATGAAAAGGTGAAGGACTGGCTGTCAAAAGAAGAGGCCGAAGTCCTTATTCAGGCCAGCGACGGGTCCGAGCGCGGAAAGTCCAAGCTCAGCACGCCGCACTATGGCAATTTTATCGGTTGGCTCACCTCTGAAGAGTTGGGCTTGGCCTTTGGGCGACAAACTGTGATACATGGCGCGCTTGGCGCTGGTGGACTCACCAAACGTGTTGTAGAGGAAGCCCAACGACTGAAGGGCATGCGCATCGGCGCATCCGATGCAGATCGCGGCGGCAGGGGCCGTCGGAAAGGATAAGAGAACTTCATGAGCGATAGCGACGGTAAAAAGACTTTGGGTTTGCGCGGTGGTCCCCGGTCCGGGAATGTGAAGCAGAGCTTCAGCCATGGGCGGACCAAGAACGTCGTGGTTGAGACCAAGCGCAAGCGCGTTGTGGTCCCCAAGCCCGGTGCGTCCAAGCCCGCGGGCGGCGGTGCCACGTCAGGCAACAAGGGCCCACGCCCCGCCGGGATTTCCGATGCGGAAATGGATCGCCGCCTGAAAGCCGTTCAGGCCGCACGGGCGCGCGAGGTTGAAGAGGCCGCGAAGCGCGAGGCTGATGAGAAGGCCCGCGCCGAAGAGCGCGAGCGCATGCGCGCCGAAAAAGAACAGAAAGAGCGCGAACAGCGCGAAGCCGAGGAAAAGGCCCGCCAGAAGGCGGAGGACGAAGAGCGTCGCGCCCGCGACGCCGCCGCAGCCGCTTCCAAGGCCGCCGAGGAACCCGCCGCGCCGAAGGCCGACGCTGGCGCACGCACACCGCGGCCCACAGGTGGCCCGGCAGCCCCCTCGCCTGCCCGCAAGAAAGGTCGTGAAGACGACGATCGTTCCAATCGCAACAAGAACCGCGATGATGGCCGCCGGTCTGGCAAGCTGACGCTGAACCAGGCCCTGTCTGGCGAAGGCGGTCGGCAAAAATCCATGGCCGCGATGAAGCGCAAGCAGGAACGTGCCCGCCAGAAGGCAATGGGCGGTCCGGTCGTGCGCGAAAAGATCGTGCGCAATGTCAATCTGCCCGAGGCAATCTCGGTCGGCGAATTGGCCAACCGCATGGCCGAACGGACGGCTGATGTGGTCAAGGCGCTGATGCAGAACGGCATCATGGCGACCCAGAATCAAAGCATTGATGCCGATACCGCGGAACTGATCATCGAAGAATTCGGCCACAAGGTAACCCGCGTGTCCGATTCCGATGTCGAGCAGGTCATCGAACAGGTCGACGACAAGCCCGAAGATCTCAAACCGCGTCCCCCGGTCATCACTATCATGGGCCATGTCGACCACGGCAAGACCTCTCTGCTGGACGCAATCCGTGACGCCAAGGTTGTCGCGGGCGAGGCTGGCGGCATTACGCAGCATATCGGTGCCTACCAGGTGACGACGGATAGCGGCACTGTGCTCAGCTTCCTCGACACGCCGGGCCACGCCGCATTTACATCCATGCGGTCGCGTGGTGCGCAGGTCACGGATATTGTGGTGCTGGTTGTGGCTGCCGATGATGCGGTGATGCCGCAGACAATCGAGGCCATCAACCATGCCAAGGCGGCAAACGTGCCGATGATCGTTGCGATCAACAAGATCGACAAGCCTGCCGCAGATCCGAACAAGGTCCGGACGGACCTGCTTCAGCATGAGGTCGTCGTCGAGAAGATGTCCGGTGACGTGCAGGACGTCGAGGTTTCGGCCAAGACGGGCAAGGGTCTGGACGAATTGCTGGAGGCCATCGCGCTTCAGTCCGAGATCCTCGACATCAAGGCCAACCCCGATCGCGCCGCCCAAGGTGCCGTGATCGAGGCCCAGCTGGATGTGGGTCGCGGCCCGGTTGCCACCGTCCTCATTCAGAACGGCACATTGCGCCAGGGCGATATCTTCGTCGTGGGCGAGCAATACGGCAAGGTTCGTGCGCTGATCAACGACAAGGGCGAACGCGTTACCGAAGCCGGCCCTTCGGTTCCGGTCGAGGTTCTTGGCCTCAACGGCACACCCGAGGCAGGCGACGTGCTGAACGTCACCTCGACCGAGGCGCAGGCCCGCGAAATCGCCGAGTATCGTGCAAGTGCCGCGAAGGAAAAGCGCGCCGCAGCCGGTGCCGCGACGACGCTGGAACAGCTGATGGCCAAGGCCAAGGACGACGAGAATGTCAGCGAGCTACCGATTCTGCTCAAGGCTGACGTGCAAGGCTCTGCCGAAGCGATCTTTCAGGCGATGGAAAAGATCGGCAATGACGAAGTGCGCGTACGCGTGCTGCATTACGGTGTCGGCGCGATCACAGAAACCGATGTCGGGCTGGCCGAAGCATCCGGGGCCCCGATCATGGGCTTCAACGTGCGTGCCAATGCCACTGCCCGCAACACCGCCAACCAGAAGGGTGTGGAGATCCGTTACTATTCGGTGATCTACGATCTTGTGGATGACGTGAAAGCGGCGGCCTCTGGTCTGCTGTCCAACGAGATCCGCGAACGCTTTATCGGCTATGCCAAGATCAAGGAAGTCTTCAAGGTTACCGGCGTCGGCAAAGTTGCAGGCTGTCTGGTCACCGAAGGCATCGCTCGCCGCTCTGCCGGTGTGCGCCTGCTGCGCGACGACGTGGTGATCCACGAAGGCACGCTGAAGACGCTCAAGCGCTTCAAGGACGAAGTCGCCGAAGTGATTTCCGGTCAGGAATGCGGTATGGCCTTCGAAAACTACGACGATATTCGTCCTGACGATGTCATCGAGATTTTCGAGCGCGAAGAGGTCGAGCGCAAGCTCGACTGACTTCGGACCGGATAGGAAATTGGAAAAGGGGAGGCAGATTGCCTCCCCTTTTTTGTATAAGCCAAGTCATCTGTCAGCCGAGTGGTGCCGACAATTCGGGCTGCGTATTATACAGGAATTCCTGTGAATACCTGATCGCCGACCCGCACAGCGATGCGTCCGTCAGGCAATGTGTTTTCGACTGTGCCCTGTACCGAGACGCAGCTTCCAACGACAATCGTTCTTAACATGTCAGTTCCTTCCCGATTTCAACGACATATAGAAAGTACGAAGCAATGGTTAATGAACTAGAAACAAGTTTTAGCGATTTGAAGGTATTTGAACAGCCCTGTCCAGATTTTCGGGAGCAAGCTGACCGAACGGCAGATAATCGCCTATAAAAAGTCGCGCAGCATAGCGATCAACGGGATATCTGCCGGAGGCATCGGATAGTCGCGCATCTCTATCGGCCGCACCCATTTGAGGGTCTGACCCTCCTGCGCACGCGCAATGCCCTGCCATTTTCGGCAAGCAAACAGCGGCATGAGAAGGTGAAAATCATCATAGCTGTGGCTGGCGAAGGTCAGCGGCGCAAGGCAGCTTTCCCAAGTGTCGATCCCCAACTCTTCCTGAAGCTCGCGAATCAATGCCGCTTCGGGGGTCTCTCCGGGTTCGACCTTGCCGCCGGGAAACTCCCAAAGACCTGCCATCGGCTTGCCTTCGGGCCGTTGTGCCAGCAGGACGCGCCCGTCCGGGTCAATCAATGCGACGGCGGAGACAAGAATGGTTTTCATCGACGTCCTTGTGGTGAAGGCAGGGCCAGGGGCCAGCCCCTGGAACCCCGGAGTATTTTCGCCAAGAAGAAGCTTAAGAGCGATAATCCGCGTTGATCGAGATATAGCCGTGGGTCAGATCGCAGGTCCAGACTGTCGCCGCGCCTTGGCCGAGTCCCAGTCCGACATTGATCGAGATTTCGGACTGTTTCATAATCGCCGCGCCTTGGTCTTCGCGGTAATCGGGCGAAACCCAACCGTTTTCCGCCACCAGAACATCGCCGAATCGAATGGTCAGCAGGTCGCGATCGGCCGCGGCACCGGATTTTCCGATGGCCATGACAATGCGGCCCCAGTTGGGATCTTCGCCGGCAATGGCGGTTTTCACCAGCGGCGAATTGGCGATTGCCAATGCATGGGTGCGCGCATCGGCATCCGATTCGGCCCCTGTCACGTTGATCTCGACGAATTTCGTGGCACCCTCGCCGTCGCGCACAACCTGATGCGCAAGGTCCAGCATGACCTTGTGCAGCGCGGCGCGGAATGCGTCATCGCCGGGCTCTACCTGCACGCCCGATGCGCCGGTCGCGGCCATCAGCAGCGTGTCGGAGGTCGACGTGTCGCTGTCGACGGTGATGCAGTTGAACGTGGCATCGCTGATCTCGGATACCATCTGTTGCAGGGCGTCGAAACCGATCTGTGCATCGGTGAAGATATAGACCAGCATCGTCGCCATATCCGGCGCGATCATGCCGGAGCCTTTGGCGATGCCCGCGATCTGTACGCGCCCGCCCGGCAAATCAACCGAAGCGGCGCTGCCTTTGGGAAACGTGTCCGTCGTCATGATGGCGCGCGCCGCGTCTGCGATGCCATCCGGAGACAGGGAGGCCGTCAGCTCATCAAGTTTGGCGGTGATACGGTCGTGGCGCAACGGTTCGCCGATCACCCCGGTGGATGAACTGAACACGCGGGCATCCGGCAAGTCCAGCACATCGGCCACCGCAGAGGTCACGGCTTGCGTTGCCTCGACGCCGTTGCGACCGGTGAAGGCGTTGGAATTGCCAGAGTTCACGATGATCGCCGCGCCGGGCGACTGATCCCCGCCCAGCTTGTCCTGACAATCCAGGACCGGGGCCGACCGGGTGGCTGACCGGGTGAAGACGCCCGCGACCGTACTGCCCGGCACAAGCCGCGCCAGCATCACATCCGTCCGGCCAGCGTAACGAACGCCGGCCTCTGCGACGGCGAATTCCACGCCGCCGATCACCGGAAGTTGAGGAAATGCCGCCGGTGCGAGCGGGGAAACCGCGAGCGTCTTCGCCATGAATCAGTCCTCTAGCAGGGAGAGGTCGTTGAGTGCCTCTGTGTCGAGTTCTGCCTTGTCGGTGCGGGTGATCTCTGCCGCGTCGACCAGTTCAGCAATCTTTGCCTCGACAGCAGCGCGCTGGATCGTGCCCGACAGCTCTTCGCGCACGGCATCCAGTTCAGGAGCGCTTTTTGTGCGGGTCTCGATCAGCTTGATGACATGCCAGCCGAATTGGGTTTGAACCGGATCGGAGATTGTCCCGTTTTCCATACCCTCAACTGCCGCTTGGAAAGGTTCAACCATCATCCCTGCGCTGAACCAGCCAAGCTCACCACCATTCGGGCCTGAAGGTCCGGTGGAGTTTTCGCGGGCAAGCTCTGCAAAATCGGCACCGCCATTCAGCTCTTCCACAAGGGCTGCGGCTTCTTCTTCGGTTTCGACCAGAATATGCGCCGCGTTGAACTCGTCGCCCATTTCGGCACCGACATATTTGGCGTCATATGCGGATTGCAACGCCTCATCTGTCACCGCATCCGTTGCGGCCATCTCGATCACTTCGCTGGCCAGAAGGGTGCGGCGTTCATTATCAAGCGCAATTTTCACGCGCCGGGTTTCCGTGGCGTCATCTGATTGGGCAAGCGTTTCCTGCTGCACCAATTGTTCGAGAATGCCGTCGAACAGTGCATCCGCAGGCATCTGCTGATACTGTTCGGGCAGCGTGGCACGGACCATGATCATGTGGCCAAGCGTGATCTCGGTGCCATTCACCGTGGCGACGACCGTATCGGCGCTGGGGGTGTCCTGGGCCTGCAAAGGCATCCCCATCATGCAGATCAGCGCAATAGTCGACAATTTGGTGAGGTGTTTTGGCATTGATTCGTCCTTCCTGGGCGTATGCGCCCTTGGGCGGCGTTGACACTTTTCCGACCGACCCTTACATCGCCGAGGGGCTATTGCCAGACCGGTCATTCACCCGACTCATATGGGGTGTGTGCGAGGCGGGCAAGCAGGATGCCACACACGATGGCGTCAGAAAGCGACGGAGAGACCATGCTCGGATTCGGAAAACTCGCGCGGAAGGTGTTCGGAACGCCGAATGACCGCCAGATCAAGGCGACACGCCCGCTTGTCGAAAAGATCACTGCGCTGGAGCCGGATTTCGAAAAACTGTCCGACGAGGGCCTGATCGAGAAAACCGCAGAGCTGCGTAAACGGCTGGCGGACGGTGCCAAGCTGGACGATCTGCTGCCGGAAGCCTTTGCCAACTGCCGCGAAGGTGCCAGGCGTGCCTTGGGCCTGCGGGCCTTTGACGTTCAGTTGATGGGCGGTATTTTCCTGCATCAAGGCAATATCGCGGAAATGAAAACCGGCGAGGGCAAGACGTTGGTTGCGACCTTCCCGGCCTATCTGAACGCGCTGTCGGGCAAGGGCGTGCATATCGTCACCGTGAACGACTATCTTGCACGGCGCGATGCCGACTGGATGAGCAAGGTCTATGCGGCCGTCGGCATGACCACCGGTGTTGTCTATCCCCAGCAGCCCGAGGACGAAAAGCGCGCGGCCTATGCCTGCGACATCACCTACGCCACCAATAACGAGCTTGGCTTCGACTATCTGCGCGACAACATGAAGTCAGAGCTTAGCCAGATGAACCAGCAGGAACACAATTTCGCGATTGTGGACGAGGTTGACAGCATCCTGATCGACGAGGCGCGCACCCCGCTGATCATCTCGGGTCCGGCACAGGACCGGTCCGAGCTTTACGTCAGCATCGACCGGCTGATTCCCGATCTGACCGACGAACATTTCACCATTGATGAGAAAACCCGCAACGTGACCTTCACCGATGAGGGCAACGAATTTCTCGAAAAGCATTTGCTGGCCCGCGGTATCCTGCCCGAAGGGCAATCGCTGTATGATCCGGAAAGCACGACCATCGTGCATCACGTCAACCAGGGTCTGCGCGCGCATAAACTGTTCCAGAAGGACAAGGATTATATCGTTCGCGACGGCGATGTTGTGCTGATCGACGAGTTCACCGGGCGTATGATGTCCGGACGCCGCCTGTCAGAAGGTCTGCATCAGGCAATCGAGGCCAAGGAAGGCTGCAAGATCCAGCCCGAGAACGTGACGTTGGCCAGCGTGACCTTCCAGAACTACTTCCGCCTTTACAACAAGCTTGCGGGCATGACCGGGACGGCGACCACCGAGGCCGAGGAATTTGCCGAAATCTACGGGCTGGGCGTGGTCGAGGTTCCGACCAACCAGCCGATTGCGCGGATTGACGAAGACGACAAGGTTTTCCGCACCGCGCGCGAGAAATACGACGCCATCGTCGAAGAGATCAAGCTGGCGCATGAAAAGGGCCAGCCGGTGCTTGTCGGCACGACCTCGATCGAAAAATCCGAGATGCTGTCGCAACTGCTGACCACGGCGGGCCTGACGCACAACGTGTTGAACGCACGCCAGCACGAGCAGGAGGCGCAGATCGTCGCCGATGCAGGCAAGCTGGGCGCGGTGACCATCGCCACGAACATGGCGGGCCGCGGGACCGACATCAAGCTGGGTGGAAACCTCGATTTCAAGGTGATGGAAGCCATCGCCGCTGATCCCGACGCCAATCCCGACGAGGTACGCGCCCGCATCGAGGCCGATCACGCCGCCGATGAACCTGCGGTCAAGGAGGCCGGCGGACTTTTCGTTCTGGCAACCGAACGCCACGAAAGCCGCCGCATTGATAACCAGCTGCGCGGTCGGTCTGGCCGTCAGGGCGATCCCGGACGATCCTCGTTCTTCCTGTCGCTTGAGGACGATCTGATGCGGATCTTCGGGTCCGAACGGTTGGAAAAAGTGCTGTCCACCCTTGGCATGAAAGAAGGCGAGGCGATCGTGCATCCTTGGGTGAACAAATCGCTGGAACGCGCACAGGCCAAGGTCGAAGGCCGCAACTTTGATATTCGCAAACAATTGCTGAAATTCGACGATGTGATGAACGACCAGCGCAAGGTGATCTTCAGCCAGCGCCGCGAGATCATGGAAACCGAAGACCTGTCGGAGATCACGCAGGACATGCGCGAACAGGTGATCGACGACCTCGTGACCCAATATATTCCGCCCAAGACCTATGCCGATCAGTGGGACATGCAGGGGCTTTATGCTGCCGTGATTGCAGAGCTTAACCTCGATGTGCCGGTGATTGGTTGGGGCGAAGAGGAAGGCGTGGACGACGAGGTGATCCGCGAGCGACTGGAAGAAGCTGCTGAAAAGAGCATGGCCGAAAAGACCGAGGCCTTTGGCGAAGACACCATGCGCCAGATCGAAAAGCAGATCCTGTTGCAAACCATCGACGGCAAGTGGCGCGAGCATCTTCTGACGCTGGAACATCTGCGTTCGGTCGTGGGGTTCCGCGGCTATGCGCAACGTGACCCGTTGAATGAATACAAGACCGAGGCCTTCCAGCTTTTCGAATCGATGCTTGATAGCCTGCGCGCCGAGGTGACGCAGAAGCTGGGCCAAGTCCGCCCGATGTCCGAGGAAGAGCAGAAGGCGATGGCCCAGCAGATCGCCGCGCAACAGGCAATGATACAGAGTCAGGCCGAAGCTGCCGCCGCTGCATCCGCACCGCAGCCTGACAGCGCGCCTGACGCGCAGGATGGCACAGCCGCCATATCAGGGTTCGACGAGGCCAACCCCGAAACATGGGGCAATCCGGGCCGCAACGATCCCTGCCCCTGCGGGTCGGGAAGCAAGTTCAAGCATTGCCACGGAAAACTGACCTGAAAGGCTTGCGGTGCGGCGGGTTTAGCTACAACAGACCCTCCGCCCGGAAGCTGAGTTCTTGTGACTTTCCGACGATCAAGTGGTCATGCAGCGTCAGCCCCAATGCATCGGCGGCAGCCTGAATCTGTCTTGTCATGTCGATATCCGATTGCGACGGCGTCGGATCCCCGGACGGGTGGTTGTGGACAAGAATTAACGCGCTGGCATTCAAT
This sequence comes from Primorskyibacter flagellatus, assembly GCF_048268605.1. NCBI lineage: Bacteria > Pseudomonadati > Pseudomonadota > Alphaproteobacteria > Rhodobacterales > Roseobacteraceae > Primorskyibacter > Primorskyibacter flagellatus. Next base: position 151,024 of record NZ_JBLWVF010000004.1, on the reverse strand, counting down.
TCTAGTGCGCGCTTGACCACCTCGCGCGGGTAGACCGGCACATGATCGACTGTGCCCTGCGCCTGCGCCTCGTCCGCCACCAGCACGTTCTTGCGATCCAGAAAAAGCACCCGAAACTGTTCTGTCTCGCGATGCGCCATCGTTGTGTGGCAATAGTCCAGAAGCGCATCCCAACTTGACACGACATGGCGCTGGATCACACGCGCCCGTGACAAGCGATGCGCTGCGGCCTCGACGATCTTCAATTCCTGCACTACGGCGGGGCCTACGCCTTTCACCTCCTCCAGCCGCGCGGCGGGTGCCGAAACAACCCGGTTGAAATCGCCGAAACCGTCGATCAACTGCCGCGCAAGAGGTTTGACATCCTGTCGTGGAATGGCGCGAAACAACACCAGTTCCAACAGTTCGTAATCCGGCATCGCATCCGCACCGCCTGCCATGAACCTGTCGCGCAGCCGCTTGCGATGGTCAGCCAGATAGGATGGCACCTTGCCTCCGGAGCGGATGGCAACCGGTTCGGTCTCATCCGAAAAGAAGATCGGAAGCGGCGGTTCAGAGAAGTTCTGGCGATGTGTCATAGATGGACCATGCCGGAAAGACCGTAAGCAAACCGTTAACCACCGACAGGCGGGCAGCACGGTCTGATGCCGTCACAGCGCGCCGCCACGAGGTTGAAAACTGGTGATTTCGCGCTGCACTTGCCCTTGCACCTCCGGTCAGTCTAGACCGGGTTGACGCGAACACGGGACGGACTCATGACATTCGAAACAATCATTCTGCTGGTCGTCAGCGGATTTGCCGCTGGCGTGCTGAACGCCGTTGCCGGCGGTGGTACGTTCATTACCTTCCCTGCGCTGGTTTTTACGGGGGTTCCGCCGATCGCAGCCAATGCGACGGCAACCGTGGCTGCCCTGCCCGGCTACATCGCCAGCGCTTATGCCTATCGTAGCAACATTGCTAAAGAAGGCGTTCTGAAGATCCGTACTATCCTGTTGATCGCACTGGCCGGCGGACTCGTGGGTGCCGTCCTGCTTATGATCACCCCGGCAGAGCTGTTCTCGGGCCTTGTACCGTGGCTGCTGCTGGTCGCGACGGTCCTGTTCGCAGTCGGCCCATGGTTGGTCAAACGCCTGCAAAAGGCAGGGATTGGCGCGGCGGGTCCGGCGCTTTCGATCTTTGCCTTCGGCGTCGTCAGCACTTATGGCGGCTATTTCAACGGGGGTCTCGGGATCATCCTGCTCGCGACGATGGGGTTGATCGGCTTTACCAATCTGGATGGAATGAACGGGCTGAAGAACCTGATGTCGGCGGTAATTTCGGTAATTTCTGCGGGAGTTCTGGCGCTGGCCGGTCTGATCTGGTGGCCACAGGCGCTGGTGATGGCGGTGGCAACCACGGCGGGTGGTTTCTTTGGCGGCTGGGCCGCGCAACGAATCACCAACAAGGCGCTGTTGCGCGCAGGCATTGTGATGGTTGGCCTGATAATGACCGTCATTTTCTTCATGCGGCAGTAATCGCAGCGCGGCTTTTATCGCGGAAAGCTGCTTCTGCGATGATTTCCGACACATAAAAAGGACCGGGGAATGCCCGGTCCTTTTCGCATTTTGAAGGTCGATCCCAATTAGGCTTAGTGCTTTTTCTTCTTCGGCGGCATCAGATCGGTGATCGTGCCCTCGAACATCTCGGCCGCGAAGTTCACCGTTTCCGACAGGGTCGGGTGCGGGTGGATTGTATGGCCAAGATCGACAGCATCCGCGCCCATCTCTATCGCCAAAGCCACTTCGGCAATCAAGTCGCCCGCGTTGGTGCCGACGATCAGCCCGCCAATGATCCGGTCGTCCTCGGGATCAAAGAGCAGCTTGGTCATGCCTTCGGAGCGACCATTCGACAGCGCCTTGCCCGACGCGGCCCAGGGGAACACGCCCTTTTCGTACTTGATGCCCTTGGCCTTGGCCTCAGTCTCGGTGACACCAGCCCATGCGACCTCTGGGTCGGTATAGGCAACGGACGGGATCAGGCGGGCATCAAAGTGACGGTTCTGACCGGCACAGACCTCTGCCGCAACCTTGCCCTCATGCACCGCCTTATGCGCCAGCATCGGCTGGCCCACGACGTCGCCTATGGCAAAGATATGCGGCACGCCGGTACGTTGCTGTCCGTCCACGGCGATAAAGCCGCGTTCGTCCACGGCAACACCGGCCTTGTCTGCGTCGATCATCTTGCCGTTGGGCTTGCGGCCCACAGCGACCAGAACTTTGTCAAAGATGCCAGCGCTCTCTTCGCCCTTGGCATCCTCGAAGGTGACTTTCAGCCCGTTCTTCTGGGCCTTGACGTCCGTCACCTTGGTTTTGAGCATGATGTTCTCGTACCGCCCCTCGATGCGCTTGTGCAGGGGTTTGACGATGTCCTTGTCGGCACCGGGGATGATCTGGTCCATCAGCTCGACCACGGTAATCTTGGTGCCTAAAGCGTCATAGACGCAGGCCATTTCCAGACCGATGATCCCGCCGCCCAGAACCAGCATCCGTTTCGGGATGTCTTTCAATTCCAGCGCGCCCGTGGAATCGATCACCCGATCATCATCCTGAGGAATGAACGGCAGGTTCACAGGCTCGGACCCGGCGGCAATGATGCACTGATCGAAGCTGACGTTCTTCACACCGTCATCGCCGGTGACCTCGATCATGTTAGGCCCGGTGAACCGACCGTAACCCTGCACGACCTCGACTTTGCGGGCCTTGGAAAGACCCTTCAGCCCGCCGGTCAACTGACCGACAACGCTGTCCTTGAATCCGCGCAATTCGTCCAGATTGATCTTCGGCTTGGTGAAGGAAATGCCATGCGCGCCCATCTCTTCGGCCTCGGTGATGACCTTGGCGACATGCAACAATGCCTTCGACGGGATACAGCCGACGTTCAGGCAAACACCGCCGAGCGTGGGGTATTTTTCGATCAGAATGACCTTCTTGCCCAGATCCGCCGCGCGGAACGCAGCCGTGTAGCCGCCGGGACCAGACCCCAGAACGACAACCTCGGCATGCAGATCGCCCTTGCCGGACGCAGTGCCGGTCGCAGCGACCGATTCCGGTGCCGGACTTGATCCGGCACCTTGCGGCTGCTCCGCCTTCTCCGGGGAGTCGGCAGGTTTTGCGTCATCACCGGCATCGGCCCCTTCGAAGACCATGATCACAGCGCCTTCGGAAACCTTGTCGCCTTCGCTGACCTTGATCTCCTTGACGGTGCCGGCAGCGGGGCTAGGCACCTCCATCGTGGCCTTGTCGCTTTCAATCTCGATCAGCGGATCCTCGGCGGCGACAGTGTCACCGACCGAGACCAGAACGCTGACCACGGGCACATCGGTGAAATCGCCGATATCGGGAACTTTAATGTCCATCTTGCGATCTCCTTACCACATCAACTTGCGCATATCGCCGAGCAGGGTCTTGAGCGTCACGGTGAACCGTGCAGCCAAGGCACCATCGACCGCGCGGTGGTCATAAGACAGCGACAGCGGCTGCATCAGACGCGGCACAAATTCCTCGCCATTCCAGACCGGTGCCATCTTGGACCGAACAAGGCCCAGAATCGCCACTTCAGGCGCGTTGACGATTGGGGTGAAGGATGTACCGCCAATGCCGCCAAGCGACGAGATCGTGAAGGTGGCGCCCTGCATGTCCTTGGACTTCAACTCGCCATCGCGGGCGGCTTTGCTGAGGCTCATCAGCTCTTTCGAGATGTCCACCAGGCCCTTGCGATCGGCATCCTTGATCACCGGAACCATCAGGCCATTGGGCGTATCAGCCGCGAAACCGATATTGTAGAAGTCCTTCTTGATCAGCTTGTCCCCATCAGGATGGATCGAGCTGTTGAATTCCCAATGCTGTTTCAGCGCCGAGACACTTGCCTTGATGACAAAGGACAGAAGCGTGACGCGGTAGCCGTCTTCCTTGGCCTGCGTGTCCATCTCCTTGCGGTACTTGTCCAGCTCGGTGATGTCGGCCTCGTCATTATGCGTCACATGCGGGATGTTCAGCCAGGACCGGTGCAGCGCAGGACCAGAAAGCTTCTTGATCCGGGACATTTCCACGTCTTCGACAGGTCCGAACTTGGAGAAATCCACAGCCGGGATCGGCGGGATACCCATACCGCCCTGCGCACCACCTGCCGCAGCTGCCGCAGGGGCAACAGTGGATTTCAGCGCCTTCATCACGTCTTCGCGCAGGATACGACCCTTGCGGCCTGATCCGTTGACCTTCGTCAGATCGACTTCGACATTGCGCGCAAACGCACGCACGGATGGTGAGGCATGCACCTTGCCAAAGCCTGCATCCGTCACCGGAGCAGCCGCAGGCGCGGCGGCTGGGGCAGATGCCGGCGCAGCAGCCGGAGCAGATGCAGGGGCTTCGGCTTTCGGCTCGTCCTTGGGGGCATCGGCGGCACCGTCACCTTCAAGGATCAGGATCACCGCGCCTTTGGAAACCTTGTCGCCTTCGGCAATCTTGATCTCCTTGACGACGCCTGCGGCGGAGGAAGGAACCTCCATCGTCGCCTTGTCAGATTCCAGTTCCACGATCGGGTCTTCCTCGGCGATGGTATCGCCAACGCTGACCAGAACCGTGACCACGGGGACATCGTTAAAATCGCCGATATCGGGTACTTTGACTTCGGTTGTCATATTACTTGTCTCCTCTCGTCCCGCTGGTCACACAAGGCGCGGGTTCGGCTTTTCGCCGTCGATGTCATATTTGCTCAGCGCGGATTTCAGGTCTTTCTCGGACACAACACCCTCGCGGAAAAGATCCACCATGGCAGCGGCGGCGATGTGGTTTGCATCCACCTCGAAGAAGCGCCTCAGGTTCACCCGGCTGTCCGACCGGCCAAAGCCATCGGTGCCCAGAACGGTGAACCGGCCCGGCACACAGGCGCGGATCTGCTCGGCGTAGTTCTTCATATAGTCAGTGGCCGCAATGATCGGCCCCTTGACCCCGTCCAGAACCTTGGCGGCATAAGCCTGCTTTGGCTCCGACAGCGGGTTCAGACGGTTCCACCGCGCCACGTCCTGACAATCACGCGCCAGTTCGTTCAGGCTGGTGGCCGACCACAGATCAGCGGTCACGCCGAAATCTTCCTTCAGCATCTCTGCCGCCTTCATCGCCTGCACGAGTATCGTGCCGGAGCCGAGCAGGTTGACGTGCTTCTTGCCCGGACGCGCGGTTTTCTTCATCCGGTAGAGGCCCTTGATGATGCCCTCTTCGACACCCATCGGCATTTCGGGATGTTGATAGTTCTCGTTCATCAGCGTCAGGTAGAAATAGACATCTTCCTGATCCTGATACATCCGCTTCAGCCCGTGCTGGACGATGACGGCAACCTCATAACTGAAGGTCGGGTCATAGCTGATACAGTTGGGGATCGTGTTCGCAAGGACATGGCTGTGACCATCCTGGTGTTGCAATCCCTCGCCGTTCAGCGTGGTCCGTCCGGCGGTGCCGCCCAGCATGAAGCCGCGCGCGCGACTGTCGCCCGCCGCCCAAGCCAGATCACCAACCCGCTGGAACCCGAACATCGAGTAGTAGATGTAGAACGGAATCATCGGAACGCCGTGGTTGCTGTAGGCCGTCGCGGCGGCGATCCAGTCAGCCATGGCTCCGGCCTCGTTGATGCCTTCCTGAAGCACCTGGCCGTCCTTGGATTCCTTGTAATACATCATCTGGTCGGCGTCCTGGGGCGTATAGTTCTGCCCCAGCGGGTTGTAGATCCCGGCGCTGCGGAACAGCCCCTCCATGCCGAATGTGCGCGACTCATCCGGTACGATCGGCACAACCTGTTTGCCGATCTTCTTGTCGCGCAGAAGCGTCGTCAAGATGCGCACGAAGGCCATCGTGGTCGAGATTTCGCGGTCGCCCGTGCTTTCCAGCTGCGCCTTGAACTTGTCGAGACCGGGAATTTCAAGGCTTGGCACATCGCGCCAGTGACGTTTGGGGAATTCACCGCCAAGCTCTGTGCGACGCTCGGTCAGATAGGCCTTTTGCGCGTTATTGAGGCTGACAAAAGGTGCCTTGGGCAAGTCTTCGTCCGATACCGGGATCTTGAAGCGGTCACGGAAAGCGCGAAGCTGATCCTCGACCATCTTCTTTTGCTGGTGCGAGGTGTTTTGCCCCTCACCGGCCGTACCCATACCGTAGCCCTTGATCGTCTTGACCAGCAGGCAGGTTGGCTGCCCCTTGGTTTCCGTCGCGCGCTTGAAGGCCGTGTAGACCTTCTGCGGGTCGTGACCACCACGGCGCAGCGACCAGATCTGTTCGTCGGTCCAGTCTTCGACCAGCGCGGCAGTTTCCGGGTATTTGCCAAAGAAATGCTCGCGGATATAGGCACCATCCTTCGATTTGAAGGTCTGATAGTCGCCATCCACGGTCTCGTCCATCAACTGACGCAGACGACCGGAGACGTCTTTTTCCAGCAACTCGTCCCAGCCTTTGCCCCAGAGCAGTTTGATGACGTTCCAACCGGACCCGCGGAAGTTGCCCTCCAGCTCCTGCACGATCTTGCCGTTGCCGCGTACCGGGCCATCAAGGCGTTGCAGGTTGCAGTTGACCACGAAGATCAGATTGTCCAACCCTTCGCGGGCAGCGAGGCTGATCGCACCCAGCGATTCTGGCTCGTCCATCTCGCCATCGCCGAGGAAACACCAGACCTTGCGGTCGGCCATGTCGATATGGCCGCGGTTGTGCATGTATTTCATGAACCGGGCCTGATAGATCGCCATCAACGGGCCAAGACCCATGCTGACAGTCGGGAACTGCCAGTAATCCGGCATCAGCCAAGGGTGCGGATAGGACGACAGGCCCTTGCCGTTCACCTCAGAGCGGAAGTTTTCCAACTGCTCTTCGGTAATGCGGCCTTCCATGAAGCTGCGCGCGTAGATGCCCGGAATCACATGGCCCTGAAAGAAAACCAGGTCGCCGCCGTGGATCGCCGATTTTGCCCGCCAGAAGTGGTTCAGCCCGATGTCGTACATCGCGGCCGAAGAGGCAAAGCTGGCGATATGCCCGCCATATTCGCTGCTTTCCTTGTTGCGGCGCACAACCGTCGCCATGGCATTCCAGCGGTTGATCGTCCGGATCCGCCACTCCATTTCCTGGTCGCCCGGCATTTCGAGCTGGTCGTCCATACCGATCGTATTCTGATATGGTGTCGTGGAGGAAAACGGCAGCATCGCGCCTGCGGCACGCGCCTGGCTTACAGCCTTGTCCAACAGGTAATGCGCACGATCGGCACCGTCCCGCTGTATCACATCCTCTATGGCATCCTGCCATTCCTGGCTTTCGATCGGATCAAGATCTTTCTGATGTTCGGTCATGCATCCTCTTCCCTAGGTCCCGGCAACAACGTTGCCGATATTTTCGTTTAGCATTAAACCATTTTCTCCAACAGCGACTTTTCCTGTTGGGTAAAAACTGCACGTCGGGTAGCACAGGCATGGTGTCCGTAAAAAGATGGGCTGACGCATATCCTCCTTGCACGCGACGCATAGCTTAATGTTTAAAGCTAAACATTTGCCTTCCGCCACGTTCACTGCGTCCAGAAATTTCATTCTGTTTCCCATGCACTGTCTTGAAAGTTGACAGATATGGGCAATTCGTCAACCGGAGAATTAAATCGCGGGTACGCAATCGATTGCGCGTAGCGCATTGCACATTGAGCCGAAGGCCGGCTTATCGGGGCCCGATGGGCCTGACTGGACTATTCCGCGGAAACGGGTACGATTTCGGATGGCTCGACCGGATCGCCGGCCAACTCCTCAAAATCGAAGTTGTCCAGCCGCCGGGCGCGTCGGCTTGCCTTGTCGGCGCTTATCTTGATCTCCGAGACGTCCTTGGATGCCTGATTGAAATGCCGGTCGAGATTTTCAACCCGCGTTCCCAACCGTTCCACATCCGCGAAAAGCAGTCCCAGTTCTTTTCGGATGGCGCCCGCCTGTTCGCGCATCCGGGCATCTTTCAGGATCGCACGCATCGTGTTCAGCGTCGCCATGCAGGTCGTCGGCGAGACAATCCAGACCCGCGCGTCGAAACCGGCACGCACCAGTTCCGGGAAATTGGAATGGAGTTCCGCATAGACAGCCTCTGACGGCAGGAACATCAGTGCGCCGTCGGCCGTTTCGCCCTCGATGATGTAACGTTCGGATATATCGCGGATGTGTTTGCGCACGGACAGCCGCAAGGACTGCGCCGCACGGGCAAGTTGTTCTTTCGTCTCCGCCCGGCGCAGGGCCTCGTACGCCTCCAGCGGGAATTTGCTGTCCACGCAGATCGGCCCCGGCGGATTGGGCAGATGGATCAGACAATCCACGCGCCGCCCGTTGGATAGGGTCGATTGCAGGCTGTAGCTGTCGGAAGGCAGCGCTTTGCTGACAATATCATTCAACTGGATTTCGCCGAACGCCCCGCGCGTCTGCTTGTTCGACAGAATATCCTGCAAGGACAGCACATCGCCTGACAGTTTGGTGATGTTGTCCTGCGCCTTGTCGATGGCCGTCAACCGCTGTTGCAGATCGCCCAGGCTTTGCGCCGTCCGCCGGGCCGATCCGTGCAGGTTCTCGTTCATCTTTTCCTGCACGTCGGCCAGCCGCTGCTCCATCAATTGCAGCATCTTGGTCTGCTGAGTCGCCTGCGCCTCGGACACATGATGCAAACCGCCCGCCAGTCGTTCCTGCCCGTCCCCCAGCGCCTGCACACGCCCGCCAAGCTGGCTTAGCTGCATTTCCAGCGGCTGCGCCATCTGCGCCGACCGACCCGCCGCCCGCATCGTCACGACCAGCATGAAAAGGATCAGCGACACCACCGCTGCGCCAGCCAATGCGGCCAGCACCACGGGATCGTTCAGGCCATAGGTTTGCCCGTTCAGCGTGATCATGTGCGCCCGAAAAGCCGTTCAATATCGGCCAGCTTCAACTCGACATAGGTTGGACGGCCATGGTTGCATTGTCCGGAATGCGGCGTGGTCTCCATTTCCCGCAGAAGCGCGTTCATTTCTTCACCGCGCATACGGCGACCAGAGCGGATCGAGCCATGACAGGCGACGCGGCTGAGAATCGCTTCGATCTTTTCCTGCACCAAACCGCTGGACCCCTGATCGGAAAGTTCGTCCAAAATGTCGAGCACCAGCGCCTTCGCGTTTACGTCGCCAAGGATCGCGGGGGTTTCACGCACCGCCACCGCACCGCCGCCGAACGGTTCCAAGGTCAGCCCCATGCGGCCTAGATCGTCGGCCACGGCCAGCAGGCGACCGGCATCGTCAGACGACAGATCCACGACTTCGGGGATCAGCAAGGCCTGGGCGGCGACGCCGTTTTCCGCCATCTGCCGCTTCAGTCTTTCATAGACAAGCCGTTCATGTGCGGCGTGCTGGTCAACAATCACCATGCCGTCGGCGGTCTGGGCGATGATGTAGTTTTCGTGGACCTGACCGCGCGCCGCACCAAGGGGCAGCGCCTCTGTCTGCTGGACAGACGCTTCTTCGGGTTCCTCCACCGTTTCAACCCGCGCGGACCAATTGTCACGCAATTCGGCAAAGCCCGGTGCCTGCGTCTGATAGGCTGCGGCCCGTGCGCCCGCCGAGGGCCGATCCATTTGGTAGACACGCGGTGCCGTCGGTTCGGGGCGCATCGCGCCTAGCGTTGCCCCGGCCACGGTCGTAGAGGCACGGTGTCCGGCCTCGGCCAGCGCGTGGCGCAGCGCCGACACGATCAGCCCGCGCACCAGACCGGGATCGCGAAACCGAACCTCTGACTTGGCGGGATGCACGTTGACGTCCACCTTATGCGGGTCGCAGTCGATGAACAGCGCCGCCGCCGGATGCCGGTCGCGGCTGAGGAAATCCTGATAGGCCCCGCGCAACGCCCCGATCAGCAGCTTGTCACGGACGGGACGGCCGTTGACGAAAAGATACTGCGCTACGGATGATCCGCGCGAATAGGTTGGCAGCGCGGCATAGCCGGTCAGGCGAAACCCTTCGCGTTCGGCATCCACGGCCAGCGCGTTTTCGATGAATTCGCGCCCCATCACCTGACCAAGACGGCCGCGCAATGCGTCGAACAGATCGCCGCTCTGCGGATCGGCACGGAAGGTCACGCGGTCGCCACCGCCGGTCACATCGCGCAAGGTGAAGCCAACCGAAGGTTCGGCCATCGCCAGCCGTTTGATCACATCACCGATGGCCTGCGCTTCGGCGCGGTCGGTGCGCATGAACTTCAGCCGTGCCGGTGTGGCATAGAACAGATCCCGCAACGCCACGACGCTGCCACGGTTCAGGGCGGCCGGCTTCACACCTGACGCCTGACCGCCAACGACAGAGATTTCGGCAGCTTCTGCGCCCTCGGCCCGGCTGGTGATCGTCAGACGCCCGACCGCGCCAAGCGATGGCAGCGCCTCACCCCGAAAACCGAAGGAATGGATGTTCAGCAGGTCCGACCCGTCGATTTTGGATGTCGCGTGACGCGACAGCGCCACTGGCAATTCGGCAGCGGTCATGCCGCAGCCGTCATCCGCTACACGGATCAGGGTCTTGCCGCCATCCGCCTGCGCGATGTCAATGCGCCGCGCGCCCGCGTCGATGGCGTTTTCGACCAGTTCCTTGACCGCAGAGGCGGGACGTTCCACGACCTCGCCCGCCGCGATACGGTTGATGGCAGACTCGTCTAACTGTCGAATAACAGGGCGGATATTGGGGTTGTGCGTATTCATGCCACTAGTCCTAGCATGCACGCGGTGATTCTGAAACGGCGGATCACCACCCGATCGTATGGCTCAAAACAGCAAAAGTCCGGGCGCGAACGCCCGGACACTTAGCTTTCAGAACTGATTGGGAGAAGTAAATCAGCCCTTGGAGAATTCGGGATAGGCCTCCATCCCCAGTTCGGCCATGTCGAGCCCGTTGATCTCGTCTTCTTCGCTGACACGGATGCCCAAGGCAGCTTTCAGGATCATCCACACGATCAGCGACGCCCCGAAGGTGAATATCCCGTAGGCGACGATACCGACGACCTGGGTGACGATATTCGCATCGCCGTTGTAGAACACGACTGCGATCGTGCCCCAGATACCTGCGAACAGGTGGACCGGCACGGCACCAACCACGTCGTCGATCTTGAACTTGTCGAGCATCGGCACAGCGAAAACCACGATCACACCACCAATTGCACCGATCCACAGCGCCCCGAACAGGGACGGCGCGAGCGGTTCCGCAGTGATGGAAACCAGGCCCGCCAAGGCACCGTTCAGAACCATGGTGAGGTCAGGCTTCTTGTACAGCACTTGCGTCAGGATCAGCGTGGTGACTGCACCGGCGGCAGCAGCCATGTTGGTGTTGGCGAAAATGCGCGATACATCAGAGACGTCACCCACGGTGCCCATTGCCAGCTGCGAGCCGCCATTGAAGCCGAACCAACCCAGCCACAGGATGAATGTACCCAGAGTGGCCAGCGCAAGGTTGGAACCCGGAAGCGGTGTGACCCGGCCATCCTTGGCATATTTGCCGATACGGGGACCAAGAACGATGGCCCCTGCCAGAGCAGCCCAGCCGCCGACAGAATGCACAACGGTGGAACCGGCAAAGTCAGAGAAGCCCATCTCGGACAACCAGCCGCCGCCCCACTGCCAGGAACCGGAAATCGGGTACATGACGCCGGTCAGCAGAATGACGAACACCAGAAACGGCCAAAGTTTGATACGCTCGGCCAAGGCACCCGATACGATCGACGCGGTTGCCGCAACGAATACCAACTGGAAGAAGAAATCCGAACCGATCGACGCATAGTCCAACGCAGCGTCTGCGGCGGCCACACCGACCGGGTCCAGAGTGGTCGGCACGAAGAGCGGCCCGACCCAGCCGGGCATGATCCACGCATCACCCGGATACATGAGGTTGAAACCGATCAGCCAGTACATGATCGCAGCGATGGAATAGAGCGCGATATTCTTGGTCATCTGCATGGTGACGTTCTTGGAACGCACTAGCCCACCTTCAAGCATGGCAAAACCAGCGGCCATGAAGAACACTAGAAAGCCTGCCATGCAGAACAGCAGGGTGGTCATGATATACGGGCCGATCTCGTCGAACCCGGGCGCGGCGGCCTCGGCTTCCTGCGCGAGGCCGAGACTGGGCAGCGCAATCAGCGCGGCAGCCGGGGCAAGTGTTTTCAGAAGCTTCATGTATTCGTTTCCCTTTGTCTCGGGCGGCCCTTAAAGGGCGTCCTCGTTCATTTCGCCGGTACGCACGCGCACGGCCTGTTCCACATCCAGTACGAAAATCTTGCCGTCGCCGATCTTGCGGGTCTGTGCGGTTCTGGTGATGGTCTCGACCACCTGATCGACCATTGCCGCCGCGACGACGATTTCGAGCTTGATCTTGGGCACGAAGTTCACCGCGTATTCCGCCCCACGATAGATTTCCGTGTGCCCCGACTGTGCGCCAAAGCCTTTGATTTCGTTCACCATCATGCCGCGCACCCCGATAGAGGTCAGCGCCTCGCGGACCTCCTCCAGCTTGAACGGCTTGATCGTTGCAATGATGAGTTTCACCCGTTTCCCTTTCGGTTATCGGGGCAGAACCCCGTCTTTGCATTTGCAGAAGGGCGGATGGAGCATGGGATTTGAAAGAATGTGCCGTGATGGCCGCGTTAAATTTCGCAATATATGCGTAATTTTTAGGCGCATATCCTCAAATGCCTACTTTTTGCGCGCCATTGAAATGTGATGAGCGTCGGGTTTGCAGTCAACATTGCGGACGGATAGGGGTAATGTGGCCGAAAACAACAATGCCGGGCAGAGCAAGTAATGAGTGATTCAGGCAAGGGACGCGGACGTCTTGTGGCGGACCGCCGCTATTCAAAGTCACGGGCACCCGCCAAGGCGGGCAAGAAACCCGTGCGCCGCAAGACTGCATCGAAAAAGACCGTCAGAAAACGGACGTCCACCCGCCGTCGCAATCCGATTGTCGCTTTTGTCATCGGCATATTCGCCTGGATATGGCGTCTGTTCTGGCGATTGACCTTCCGCATCGGGATTGTGGTGGTGCTTCTGCTGGCGCTGTCCGTAGGCTATTTCTACACGCAGCTGCCCGACATCGACGCGCTGCTGGATGGGCGGGCACGGGGCTCTGTCACTTTGATGGACCGCAACGGGGACGTCTTTGCATGGCGCGGCGACCAATTCGGCGGGGTTGTGACCGCCGACAGCGTGTCGCCGCATCTCAAGAATGCCGTCGTCGCGACCGAGGACAAGCGGTTCTACTGGCATCCGGGCATCGACCCGCGCGGCATTGCCGGTGCCGTCCGCATCAACCTGAGCGAGGGTCGTGGACCGCTTTCCGGGCATGGCGGATCCACCCTGTCGCAGCAGACCGCCAAATTGCTGTGTCTCGGCGTCGAATACGATTCCACCCAATGGAAGGACGAGGCCGAATATGTGCAGGATTGCCGTCGCGGATCGCTGACGCGCAAGCTCAAGGAAGCAATCTACGCGCTGGCGATGGAGGTCAAGTTCACCAAGGACGAGATCCTGTCGATCTACCTCAACCGTGCCTATCTGGGCGGTGGTGCCTACGGGGCCGAAGCCGCCGCACAGCGGTATTTCGGCAAGCCCGCCTCGGCGCTGAACGCGTCCGAAGCAGCGATGATCGCGGGTCTTTTGACCGCCCCCACCACGCTGTCGCCGACAAACAACCTTGAACGGTCGCAAAACCGCGCAGGCGTCGTGCTAGGCCTCATGCAGGAACAAGGCTACCTGACCCCGGAAGAGGCGGACCGCGCCCGCGCCAACCCTGCGGTCCTGTCCGAAGCCGCAGAAGCCAAGGCCGGTGGCTATTTTGCCGACTGGGTGATGGATTCCGGACCGGAGTTCTTTACCCGCAAGACGTCCGAAGATGTCATTATCCGCACCACGCTGGACCAGCGCCTGCAAAAAGCCGCGGAGGATGCGATGGTCGCTATTTTCTCCGAAAAGGTGCGCGAAGGATCCAAGGCGCAGGCGGCGATCGTGGTCATGTCCTCGGACGGGGCGGTGCGTGCCATGGTCGGTGGCCGCAAGATCCGTGTCACAGGTGCCTTCAACCGCGCAACACAGGCGCTGCGGCAGGTCGGATCCGCCTTCAAACCCTTCATCTATGCGACCGCTCTGGAATTGGGCTATAGCCCATACGACACGGTCGTGGACGAGCCTTTGACCCTTGATATTCCCGGCTCCGGCAAATGGTCGCCGCAGAATTACACGAAAACCTTCAAGGGCCGCGTGACACTGATCGAAGCGCTGAAAAATTCGCTCAATATCCCCGCTGTGAAGATCTCGGAAAGCGTCGGGCGCGATCTGGTGATCCGCGTGGCCGAGGATTTTGGTTTCGGCAACAATATCGCCAACACTCCGGCCATGGCGCTTGGGTCATCGGAATCCACCTTGCTGGAAATGACCGGTGCCTATGCGGGCATCCTGAACGGCGGATCGTCGGTGACGCCGTACGGCTTGGTTGAATTGCGCCTGCAAGGCGAGACCGAGACGCTGATGGACAGCGGCGGCGGCATTGGTGAGCGTGTGATCCGCGAGGATGCGGCCAAGCAGCTGATCTTCATGATGGAAAAGGTCGTCAGCGAAGGCTCTGGGCGGCGCGCCCGTCTTGAGGGGCGGCAGGCTGCTGGCAAGACCGGCACAACCCAGGCGGCGCGCGATGCGTGGTTTGTGGGTTTCACCGCCGATTATGTCGCCGGCGTCTGGATGGGCTATGACGACAACACGCCCCTGACCGGCGTGACCGGTGGCGGTCTGCCCGCCGAGATCTGGCGCGAAACGATGGAGCGTGTCCATGCAGGCCTGCCCGCCCGCCCGCTGCCGATGATCATCCCGGAACCACCCCGCGCCGCACCTGCGCCCCAACCGGCCCCGCAGCCGCAGCAGCAACAGCGTCGACCGACCGTGTTGCAACAGTTGCTCCAGGACCTGCTTGGCGGCAACTAAAGCGGAAGCTTGGCGGATTTTTCGGAATCACAACGCCGCCGGCGGGAAAGTCTGATGGTTGTCCGATGCAGCGGTCCCGCCTGCCTGACGGCCCGACAGAAACAGTCGGGTCGGACGGGCGGCAGCCGCCTCAACCCGATTGCGCGCTGCTTTAACCGGCCCGTTTCAGATCTGCGGTCATGGCGTCAATGTCGCCGCGACGGCGGTCCAGCATCGCCCCGATCTCTGTGCGTTCGGTCAACAACATGTTCACGCCCTCGACCTTCATATTGAAGAACAGGTCGCGTCCTGACCGGTCCGAAACCATGAAATCGATGATGAACGGTGCCTCTCCGCGCAGAAAGGCCGTCGAGCGGACGACGTGATAGGTTTTCTCGACGAACACGCCTTCAACCTCGATCCGGCCGCCGACAAATTCCCGAAACCGCTTGCCGTATTTCCGCGCGATATAGCCTTTGAATGCATCGGTAAAGCTGCGCATCTGCGCCGCGCTGGCGCTTCGTGCATCGAAACCCAGCGCATAGCGGGCGATCGTCGGAACATCGGCATAGCGATCAAAAATGCGTTCAAATGCGCGGATCATCGCGTTTTCGGATTGGCCAGAGCCGATGACCCGGTTGATTTCGCCCACAAGACTGTCAACCAGTCGCCGCGCACCTGCATCTGTCAATGACAGCGCCGGAACAGGCAGCAGCATCACCCCGGCCGCGAGGCCTCCCAACAGATTGCGGCGATTCATCCTTTCACTGTGAAACATCATCACTCCCGTAAAGCTCTACATAGGGGTCCACGCCACCACCGGGCACGTCCTGACCCAATTCAAATCGACGGTTCTGAAGGTAGATGATTCGGGTCTGTGCGTAGCTGTCCGCGCTATCGTGCAGCACCGAATCCACGGTCGCGCCGTATTGCCGACGCTTGCCTGCCCGCGAGACCAGCTTGGCAACCGTGCCTGAGTATCGTTCTGGCTTGTCCAGAACATAGCCCAGCGGGTTGGTGAACAGATCGACCACCCGACCTGCTGTATCGCGCTCTGTCGACGGGCCGATGATGGGCAACACCTGATAGGCACCCTCGGGCGCACCCCAGACATGCAATGTTTCACCGAAATCGGTCTCGTCCTCGGCGACGCCAAGATCTGACGCAATATCCATCAGCCCAGCAAAGCCCAGCGTCGAGTTCACGGCAAAGCGGAACGTGTTGCGCGTCGCCCCCCCCAGATCGCCCTGCATGACCTGATTGACCACATAACCTGGCGTCGCAAAATTCCCGGCAAAATTGGTCACGTTGTCTTGCACACCATCACGGAACGCGTTGGGCTTGGCCGGGGCGCGTTCTTTTC
The DNA here is from genome assembly GCF_048268605.1 of Primorskyibacter flagellatus. Lineage (NCBI taxonomy): Bacteria > Pseudomonadati > Pseudomonadota > Alphaproteobacteria > Rhodobacterales > Roseobacteraceae > Primorskyibacter > Primorskyibacter flagellatus. The sequence continues at coordinate 134,677 of NZ_JBLWVF010000004.1, read as the reverse complement.
CGCCGCCGAAAAACCGCTTATCGATGTTCTGGTTGAATTCATGTACCTGTCGGTTCGACGCTTCATGCGGATCATGCATTCCGTCTGGCGCGGCACCCGGCCCCGGCACGGAACATGCGACAAGAAAACCAAGAGCGAAGAGCGGTGAGATGCGAAGAATGTTCATGTGTTAACCCGAGTCTGGAATTCATGACCTGTCTTGCGGTCCTTACTTATGTAGGCTGACCTCATTGCCCAACCGATTCTATTTCACCACAGGCATTTGTGGCAGAATGGCTACATTGACGATAACTTAATGACCTGTGTCGTATCCAACACCTAACCTATTTGTGGACGAGCGGAAACTCGCAGATGACAAGAAATCGAAATGACTCAGGGCTGGAAGAGCTCAAGGCCGCCCGACGCGAGAGCCGCATCTACTATTGGTTCGTGGCGATTTTCAGCTTTTTTGTGAACCTTTTGATGCTGACCGGGCCGATTTACATGCTCCAGACCTATGACCGGGTACTGGGCAGCCGGTCCGTTGCGACGCTGATCGCCCTGTCGGTGCTGGTCGCGTTTCTCTACGGCATGATGGGGATTCTCGATTACACCCGGGGTCGGATCATGGGCCGGGTCGCCGCGCGGTTCCAGTCGCGGCTTGATCTGCGCGTGTTCGACGCCGTTGTGCGGCGCTCTGCGGTGATGCCGGACGAGCTGGCCGCAACCGGGCTGCGCGATCTGGAATCGGTGCAGCGCCTGATGGCCTCTCCGGTTCTGATGGCCGTTTTCGATATTCCCTGGACGCCGTTCTTTCTGGTGGGGATCATGATTTTCCACCCGTGGCTTGGCTATCTCGCCATCGGCGGCGGACTGGTTCTGATCCTTGTCACGGTGGTCAACCAGATGACCACCCGCAATCCGACGATGAAATCGAACATCGCCGTGCATCAGGCCGAGACGATCTCTGACCAGATCCGCAACGAATCCGAGATGGTCCAATCCATGGGCATGCGCGGTGCGGCGTTCCGGCGCTGGCAGGTGGCGCGGGATGCCTCGCTCAAGGGTCAGATCAAATCCGCCGACCTGTTGGGCACGTTCAGCTCGATGACCAAGACGTTCCGTCTGTTCTTGCAGTCGGCGATGCTGGGGCTTGGTGCCTATCTGGTGCTGAAAGGCGAATTGACGCCGGGCGCGATGATCGCGGGGTCGATCCTGATGGGTCGGGCGCTGGCACCCATCGAAATGGCCATCGGGCAATGGCAACTTGTGCAGCGCGCCCGCAAGGGCTGGGACAACCTCGCCCAACTGCTGACAGAAGTCCCGGCCGAAGCGCCGCGCACACAATTGCCGCAGCCGCGTGCGAAACTGGACATCCAGCAGATCACCGTCGTGCCGCCGGGTGAACAACAGGCGTCACTGCGTCTGATCAGCTTCAACGTCAATCCTGGACAGGCCGTGGGCGTCATCGGCCCCTCTGGTGCCGGCAAATCCACGCTGGCACGCGCGCTGACGGGCGTGTGGCGGCCAGCGGGCGGGAAGATCCGGCTCGACGGTGCGACGCTGGATCAATACGGTGCCGACACTCTTGGGCAGCATATTGGCTATCTGCCACAACGCGTGACGTTATTTGATGGCACCATCGCAGAGAATATCGCGCGGCTGTCGATGCAGCCTGACAGTGAAAAGGTCGTCGAGGCCGCCAAGAAAGCCGCCGCACATGAGATGATCCTGAAACTGCCCGATGGCTATGACACCCGTGTTTCCGCGAATGGCGGTCGCCTGTCAGGCGGTCAGATCCAGCGCATCGGTCTGGCCCGTGCGATGTATGGCAACCCGGTGCTTCTGGTGTTGGACGAACCCAACTCCAACCTCGACAATGAAGGCTCTGAAGCGCTGAATTCCGCCATCCGCCAGATGAAGGAACAGGGCAAGGCGGTGCTGATCATGGCGCACCGGCCAGCCGCCATCAAGGAATGCGATATGCTGTTGATGCTGGAGGGCGGCAGCCGCGCGGCCTTTGGACCCAAGGAGGAGGTCTTGAAGGCCATGGTGCAGAACCACCAACAGATCCAGAAGGCCGGGACCGCCGGAGGGGTGCGTTAAATGGAAAAACCTTCGAATGAGTTTCCGCTGAAAGGCCCCATGCTCCTTGGTATCCTTGCACTTGTGGTGTTGGTGGGTGGTTTCGGCTATTGGGCCGCCACGACAGAAATTTCCGGCGCGATCATCGCACCGGGACAAATCGAGGTCGATCAGAACCGTCAGATCGTCCAGCATCCCGATGGTGGTGTGGTCGAGGAAATTCTGGTCGACGAGGGCGACACGGTCGCGGCGGGCGACATTCTGATTCGCCTTGACCCGACCCTGCGTAGATCGGAACTCTCGATTATCGAGGGCCAGCTTTTCGAACTCATGGCACGGCGCGCACGCTTGGACGCCGAGCGGGATGAAAGCGACACATTGGACTTTCCCGAAGAGTTACTGGCACGCGCCGCCGAGGACGAAGAAATCAATGAGTTGGTTCAGGGCCAGCAAAGACTGTTCGACGCCCGGCGAGACTCTATCGCCCGAGAGGTTGAACAGCTTGGCAAACGCCGCGATCAGATCAGCGACCAGATCATCGGCATTGACGCGCAGCAGGACGCGCTGACCGAACAGGTCTCTCTGATCGAAAAGGAACTGGCAGATCAGCAGTCCCTGCTGGACCGCGGTCTGGCGCAGGCAACCCGCGTCCTGTCGCTGCAACGTGAACGCGCGCGACTATCCGGCACTGTCGGAGAACTGACCGCTCAGAAAGCTCAGGCTGCCGGACGGATTACCGAAACAGAGATCGAGATTCTGAAACTTACCACGCGCCGCCGCGAAGAGGCGATCACCACTCTACGGGATCTTGGGTACCGCGAACGCGAGTTGGCCGAGCAGCGACGCGCGCTGGTCGAACAACTGGCACGGATGGAAATCCGGGCACCCGTGTCCGGCGTGATCTACGGCTTGCAGGTCTTCACACCACGTTCGGTGATCCGTGCCGCAGACCCGGTTCTTTATATTGTGCCTCAGGATCGGCCATTGGTGATCGCGGCGCAGGTTGAAACGATCCATATCGACAAGCTGTTCGTCGAGCAGAACGTGTCCCTGCGCTTTTCGGCGCTGGATCAGCGCGAAACACCGGAATTGTTCGGCCGCGTCACGCAGATTTCCGCCGACGCGTTCACCGATGAAAATTCGCGGGCCAGCTATTACCGTGCGGAAATCGTGCTGAGCGAAGGCGAAATCAACCGCCTGCCAAAAGGGACCGTTTTGATCCCGGGCATGCCGGTTGAGGCGTTCATCCGCACAGACGACCGGACCCCGCTGGCCTATCTGGTGAAACCGTTTGCCGATTATTTTGCGAAAGCCTTCCGCGAAAGCTGACCAGCGGCCCAAGCTTGACCTGAATGTGCGCCCTTGCCGGGCGCGCCGTTCAATTTTGCGTTGGCACGCGACAAATGGCGCTGACGCCCCATTCAATTGCCGTGGCAATTGCGGCGCGGAAGGAAAGCTTCGGAACTGGACCGCAACCGTGAGGCCGGATCGCAAAACCGACGGTAAAGGCTTTTCAATCCGCGGGATCAAGCCTAGCGTGCGGCCAGAAACCCAATGCAGGAGCACGCCATGTCCAATGCTATCGAAGACCGCTTGAATGAAATGGGGATCACGTTGCCCGATGCGGCTGCTCCGGCGGCGAACTATGTGCCTTTCGTGAAGCAGGGCAACACATTGTATGTTTCCGGGCAGATTTCCAACGGACCGGACGGCTTGATCAAGGGCAAGCTGGGGGATGGCATGACAGCAGAGGACGGCGCGCGCGCCGCGCGGCACTGTGCCTTGTCGCTGTTGGCGCAAGTCCGCGCCGCCTGTGATGGCGACCTTACGCGGCTGAAGCAGGTGGTCAAACTGACCGGCTTCGTCAACTCGACCGTTGATTTCACCGACCAGCCCAAGGTGATCAACGGCTGCTCTGATTTTATGGTCGAGTTGTTGGGGGATACCGGGCGTCACGCCCGTTCGGCGGTGTCGGCGGCCTCTTTGCCATTGGGCGTTGCCGTTGAGATCGAAGGCATTTTCGAGATCGCCTGATGCGACCGCTGCCATCCGCCTTCCTTGATCGCCCCATCGCGCATCGGGGGTTGCACGGGTTGTCTTCTGGGCAGCCCGAAAACTCGCTGAGTGCGTTCGAAGCGGCGATCAGCGCGGGCTACGGGATCGAACTTGACCTGCAACTGTCGGCCGATGGTGTGGCCATGGTGTTTCACGACTATGCGCTGGACCGGTTGACCGGGGCGCAAGGCGCGTTGGCCACCCGCACGGCTGCGGAACTGGGGCGCATCGCGTTGAAGGATGGCGAAGGTGCCTGCATCCCGACCCTGGCCCAGGTGCTGACGCGGGTAGCTGGCCGGGTTCCGCTGCTGATCGAGTTGAAGGATCAGGACGGCGCGCTTGGCCCGAAGATCGGCGCGCTTGAGGCTGCGGTCGCGCAGGATTTGCACGCGTATCAAGGTGCCGCTGCGTTGATGTCTTTCAACCCGCATTCGATCATAGCACTTGCCAAATTGGCCCCCCAGCGGCCACGCGGGCTGACGACCTGCGCCTTTGATGCCGAGGATTGGAAACTGGTCCCCGCTGCCCGACGCACCGAATTGCGTTTGATTGTCGATTATGACCGGGCCGATTGCTGCTTTGTCAGCCACGACCGCAATGATCTGACCGCCCCACGCGTCGCCGCACTGGCTGAAGATGGTGCCGCGATTCTGTGCTGGACCGTCCGTTCTGCTCGGCAAGAGGCCGCGGCCCGCGAAATAGCGCATAACATCACCTTCGAGGGCTATCTGGCTTGACAGCCGGAGACCCGAGCCCATCTAAGCGGTTGAAACGGGGACGATATGACCGGGCAGACCATAGAGATCAACGTTGTCGAATCGCTGGCGCAGATCGGCGAAGACGCATGGGACGCCTGCGCCTGCCCCGAGGCCAGCACTGGGCGTCCGCGCGACCCGTTTACCACCTATCGCTTTCTCAAGACGCTGGAGGATAGCGGCTCTGTCGGGCCGCGCACAGGGTGGGAGCAGCGTTATCTTGCGGTAAATAGCGACGGCACCGTGATCGCCACCGCCCCGCTTTATGTAAAATCGCACAGCCAGGGCGAGTATATCTTCGATCACAATTGGGCCCATGCCTATGAACGCGCAGGGGGGCATTACTACCCCAAACTCCAGATCGCGGTGCCCTTCACACCTGCAACGGGACGGCGGTTGCTGACCCGGCCCGGCCATGCAGAGGCCGGGATGGCGGCGCTTGTGCAAGGGGCGGTGCAACTCGCTGCGGATAACGACCTGTCGTCGTTGCACATCACCTTTTGCACCGAAGAAGAAGCCGAGGCCGGGCAGCAAATGGGTTTGATGTCCCGGACGTCGCAGCAGTTTCACTGGCTGAACGCAGATTACGCGGATTTCGACGGTTTTCTGGCCAGTCTCAGCAGTCGCAAACGCAAGGCAATCCGCAAGGAGCGCAAACAGGCGCAGGGGTTTGGCGGCGAGATCCGCACATTGACCGGCGATGACATCCAGCCACATCATTGGGACGCGTTCTGGACCTTCTACCAGGACACCGGCGCGCGCAAATGGGGCACCCCCTACCTGACCCGCGAATTTTTTGAGATCGTACATGCAACCATGCGGGACGATATTGCGTTGGTCTTCGCCACCCGTGACGGCGAAGACGTCGCGGGGGCGTTGAATTTCATCGGTAGGGATACGCTTTACGGACGATACTGGGGCTGCACGGAACATCATCCCTGCCTGCATTTCGAATTGTGCTACTATCAGGCCATCGACCTTGCCATCACCATGGGCCTGAGCCGGGTCGAGGCCGGAGCACAGGGCGAACACAAACTGGCGCGTGGCTATCTGCCCGTCGAAACCCATTCTCTGCATTGGGTGGGCGACCGTGGATTTGCCGATGCAATCGCGCGTTACCTGGACGCCGAAAGGGCTGCCGTCAGCGAAGATATCGAGATCCTGACCAGCTATGGCCCCTTCAGAAAAGCCAAAATCGAGGAACAGCAATGACAGAGAAACTCAGCGATACCGGGCGCAAGACCATGCTGCCCGCACTCACCGAAGCGGGCTGGACCCTGGACGAGGACCGCGACGCGATCTCCAAGACCTACAAATTTGACAGTTTTGTCAGTGCGTTCGGCTGGATGACGCAAGCCGCGATTTGGGCGGAAAAATGGAACCATCACCCGGAATGGCAAAATACCTACAACACGGTCAAGGTTACGCTTACAACACATGACGTGGACGGGCTGTCGTCGCTGGATGCCAAGCTCGCCCGCAAGATGGATCAACTGGCCGGATAAGTCATGAACTCGCTCAATTCGTTATTGAACACCGAAATCTACGGTGGCAAATCGCTGTCGGACCTGCTGACACTGGAATTTCTTGCAAGCGTCGTCGGCAACGTCCTTGCCGCCTTTCTGATCCTGTTTGTCGGGCTTTTGATCGGCAGCTGGGTCAAACGGCGCATCGTGAAAGTGTCAGAACGGCATGCGCGCCTGGACCAAACCCTGTTTCACTTTCTTGGCAACATTGCGCGTTACATCATTCTGGGGTTCGCCGCACTGTTCGTGCTGAACACGTTCGGCGTGCAGACAACCTCGATCGTGGCGGCAATCGGTGCGGCCGGTCTGGCCGTGGGTCTGGCCTTGCAGGGCACGCTGTCCAACGTCGCGGCGGGGGTGATGATCATCATCTTTCGCCCCATCAAACTAGGCGATTTTGTCGAAGTGGCGGGCGTCATGGGCACCGTCAAGGACATCACACTGAACACGATCGAACTGGCCGGCCTGTCCAACACCCAGATCATCGTTCCCAATTCCGAGGTTTGGGGAAACATCATCACCAACTATTCGATCTACCATACCCGGCGCTCGGAATGGGTCTTCGGGGTCAGCTACGGGTCTGACCTGAAAACGGCAGAGACGGTCATACGCGAAACGATCATGGCCGACCCGCGGTCCATGACCGACCCGGAACCCTTCATTCAGGTCAACAATCTGGGCGATTTCTCGGTCGATTTTCTGGTGCGGGTCTGGGTCACGTCCGCCGATTATTTTCAGTATCAGGCGGACATGAAGCGCAAGGTCAAAGAGGCGCTGGACGAAGCCGGAGTCTCTATCCCCTTCCCGACGCGGACCATGATACAGGCCGCCGAATAGGGCCGAAATAACAGGCTCGGCGTTGCTGTGGACATATGCGTCTTGACCCGCCGCGCAAGGATCAAAAGCGCGGCCCGGCACCCGGAGGGAAAGCGGCCCGGCAGGAGATGCCGGACCGTCTCACTATTCGTTGATCCGGGTCAGAGCGCCGCCAGCATCGCCTCGCCGCCCGAAACCTCACAAACGCCCGGCGATTCCTCAAGATGCAGCACCGTGACCACCCCATCCTCAACCAGCATCGCGTAGCGCTGGCTGCGCCCCAACAAGCCTGCGGGTGGCGCGTCAAAATCCATGCCGATGGCCTTGGTAAAACTGCCTTCGGAATCCGCCAGCAAAGTCAGACCCGCCGCCTCGGCACCCGTCGCCTCGCCCCAGGCCTTCATCACGAACGGGTCATTGACGCTGACGCAGATGATCTCGTCCACGCCCTTGGCCTTCAACGCATCTGCATTGCGGGTGAAGCTGGGCACATGCGCGGAATGGCAGGTCGGCGTATAGGCACCCGGCACCGCGAATAGCACAACTTTGCGGTCTTTTGTCAGCTCTGCCAACGCGACCTGCTCTGGGCCTTCTGCGCCGATCCGCAGCAAACTCGCATCGGGAAGGTTTTCGCCTTGAGAAATTGCCATCTTGAGTGGTCTCCGTGAATTGCGTTATCGGTCCCTGCCGTTATAGGCTGCTCCCTTGAGGCAGCAAACACATTCTGAAAGGGCGGATCATGTCGCATGTGGTAGTCATCGGGGCGGGCCAGGCCGGATCATCCCTGGTCGCACGGCTGCGCACCAAGGGGTTCGACGGTAAAATCACCCTGCTGGGCGCAGAGCCTTTGCCCCCCTATCAGCGGCCGCCGCTCTCCAAGGCCTATCTGATGGGCGAGATGGACGCCGACCGCCTGCTGCTGCGCCCCGAGGCGTATTATGCCGAAAACGCAATTGACCTACGCACCGGCACCACCATCACCGGCATCGACGCGGCCAGCCGCACGGTACAGCTTGAAGATGGCGCGCTGACCTATGATCATCTTGTCCTGTGCACCGGGTCGGAACCGCGTCGGCTGCCTGCCAGCATAGGTGGCGACCTGGACGGTGTCTGCGTGGTCCGCACCAAGGCCGATGTCGACGCGATGGAACCACGCTTTCGCCAGAATGCCCGCGTACTGATCGTAGGCGGCGGCTATATCGGGCTGGAGGCCGCCTCTGTGGCTGCCAAACTGGGACTGACCGTCACGTTGGTCGAAATGGCCGACCGCATCCTGCAACGCGTCGCTGCCCCCGAAACCTCCGACTTTTTTCGCAACCTGCACCGCAGCCACGGTGTCGACATTCGCGAAGGCATCGGCCTGACCCGCCTGACGGGCGAAGGCAAAGTCACCGGCGCAGAGCTGACAGATGGCAGCCATCCCGACGTGGATTTCGTGATCGTCGGCGTCGGCATCACCCCCGCGACCGGACTGGCCAAGGCTGCCGGACTGACCATCGACAACGGCATCCACACCGACGCACTGGGCCGCACCTCCGATCCCGCGATCTGGGCCGCCGGCGATTGCGCGTCCTTCCCTCATAATGGCGCCCGCGTACGGCTGGAAAGCGTTGGCAATGCCATTGATCAGGCCGAATGCGTGGCCGATAACATCATGGGGGCGGATAGCCCCTATCAGGCGAAACCCTGGTTCTGGTCCGATCAGTACGATTGCAAACTGCAAATCGCCGGATTGAACAGCGGCTACGACCGCATCGTGACCCGTAAAGGGACCGGCGATGGCATGTCATTCTGGTACTACGCAGGCGACAGGCTTCTGGCCATTGACGCGATGAATGACGCCCGCGCCTACATGGTCGGCAAACGCCTGATAGAGATGGGGAAATCGCCGGGTGCCGCTACGGTCGCAGATCCTGCATCCGACCTCAAGGCCCTGCTGAAAGCGTGAGGATCGTCGCGGGCATCCACCGCGGCCGCGCCCTGGCCAGCGTTGGCAAGGGTGACGCTGGCGCGCATCTGCGCCCCACAACCGACCGCGTCCGCGAAAGCCTGTTCGGCATGCTGACCGGCGGCCGCTTTGGCGACCCGATCACAGACGCGCATGTGCTCGACCTCTTTGCCGGCACGGGCGCTCTGGGGCTGGAGGCGCTGTCGCGCGGCGCGTCCCATGTCAGCTTTGCCGATAGTGGCCGCAAGGCGCAGACGCTGATCCGCCAGAACATCACCCTTCTCAAGGCAGAGCCGCAAACCACGCTCATTGCCCGCGACGCCCGCCGCCTGCCGCCCGCGCCTTATCCCGCAGCATTGGTCTTTCTCGACCCGCCCTACGGCAAAGCGATGGGCGAAGCCGCCCTTGCATCTGCGCAGGCGCAGGGCTGGCTCGCCCCCGGCGCGCTGATCGTATGGGAGGAAAACAAGCCACAAAGCCCCCCTGCGGATTTCGCCCTGCTCGAATCCCGGCCCTACGGCGACAGCCACATCACCCTGCTGACCGCCCCCACCTGACGGTATCCGATAAAGATTCTTCCCATTCTCATTGGCGAAAATACTCCGGGGAGTGTGAGGGGCCGGCCCCTCACTCCCAAACCCAGCCAAAAGGCCTCCGCCCTGACAGGGCATCGACACACTTGGCCCTGCGCGCCTCCCATGCCAAGATGCATTCAATGAAATGAATGGGAGGATACCATGACGCTTCACCGCCCCACCCGCCGGGACATGCTGCGACTCGCCGCGGCGATGCCCGCTTTTGCCCTGCCTGCCGCGATGGCGCGGGCACAACTCGGCGCGCCGGAAACAACCAATCCCGGTCATTTCAGTTTTACTCTGGGCGAGGCACGCATCACCGTGCTGTCAGACGGGTTCTTCACCACCCCCGCAACCGGGCTGGGCGTGAATGCCGACCCGGCAGAGGTACAGACCTTTCTGGAACAACACTTCCTTTCCCAAGAAGAGAACTATTCCCACACCAACCATCTTTATGTGGAACTGGGCGAAGCCCGCGTGCTTGTGGATACAGGCTCTGGGTCCCGGTTCATGGACACCGCAGGCAGGCTCCTGACCAATATGGAGGCTGCCGGCATCGACCCCGGCACCATCACCCATGTCGTCATCACCCATGCCCATCCCGATCACATCTGGGGAATCCGAGACGATTTTGACGAACCGATCCTGCCGGATGCGGAATACATCATTGGCGAAACAGAACACGCCTACTGGATGCAGGACGAACTGGTAAATCAGGTTCCGGCGGAGATGCAGCAATTTGTTCTCGGCGCGGTGAATTCGATCACGGCAGACGGGCTGGAATGGACGCTCGCCTCGGACGACCAACAGATCGCGCCGGGCATTCGCGTCATCGACACGCCCGGTCACACCCCCGGCCATATGAGCATAGTGGTCGAGAGCGGCGGCCAACAACTCATCGCGCTTGGCGATGCCATGACCCATGCCTATATGAATTTCGCGCATCCCGACTGGTATAACGCCTTTGACATGGACGGCGAGACGACCGTAGCCACCCGCAGGCGGCTGACCGACATGGCCGCCGCCGACCGTATCACCGTTCTGGGCTATCACTTCCCCTTTCCCGGTGTCGGACACATCATGCGCGACGGCGAAACGCACCGTTTCGTTCCCGCCCTCTGGCAGTTTACCCCCTGAGGCCCGCCAAGCGGTGCCTGACGGCATCGCCACGGCATGGCCTGACCTGCGTCCTCCCCGGAAAGTGACTGCTTTGACAGCGTTTTTCTGTTATCGTGACTACAAGGTCAGGGCCAACGCGGCCACGCCCGCTTGAAATCAAGCGGACCGGACCGCGCCAAAGGCTCTTTCCCGCAAGAAGGAGGACATCATGGCGCAAACAATCGGCAATCCCCTTAGCTGGGCCGCAAATGCTCTGCATGGCACGGGCCAAAGCCTTGGCCACGCGGCGGAATCCGTCGGCGGCGAAAGCAAATCCCGCCCGGTGGTCAACGACATCACCATGGGTGATGTCCGCGCGGCGTTGCGATCCGGCATGGATGATTTCACCCATTTCCGCAGCGATGTGGTTTTTCTGGTCGTGCTGTATCCGCTGATCGGCATCGCGCTGGCCTATATGGCCTTCAATCGGGGTCTGATGACGATGATCTTTCCGATGGCCGCCGGCTTTGCGCTGCTTGGTCCCGTCGCCGGTATCGGGCTTTACGAACTGAGCCGCCGCCGCGAGGCCGGGCAGGATGCAGGCTGGAACAACGTCCTATCTCTGTTCCGCTCGGACATCATGGGGCGCGTCCTGACGCTGGGCGCGTATCTGCTGGGCCTGTTCATTCTGTGGATGTACGCCGCCGTGGTCATCTATGACGCAACACTTGGCCCGGCCGCCCCGGTCTCTGCCCGTGCTTTTCTGACAGACGTGCTGCGCACGGGGCCGGGCTGGACGATGATCATTCTCGGCTTTGCTGTGGGCTTTGTCTTCGCGCTGGCCGTTCTGGTCGTCAGCCTGACAACATTTCCGATGATCGTTGACCGAAAGATCGGCCTGCCCGTCGCCGTGATGACCTCGGTGGCTGTCTGCCGCCGCAATCCGGTTGCGGTTGCAGGCTGGGGGCTGACAGTCGCGGTCCTGCTGGCACTTGGCAGCATCCCGTTTTTTCTGGGTCTGATCGTCGTATTGCCGGTGCTGGGCCACGCAACGTGGCACCTGTACCGGCGCGCCGTAAGCTACGAAGCCGAGTGATCCGCCTATAGGGCTGTTCAGCTGGCCGCGTAGGTCGGATGGAACAGCCCGCCGGGTGACAAGGTAAACACCTCGACCCCGTCAGAGGTCACACCCACGGAATGTTCGAACTGCGCCGTAAGCGATTTGTCCCGTGTCACGGCTGTCCATTCGTCTGACAGAACCTTGGTTTCCGGACGGCCCAGATTCACCATCGGCTCGATCGTGAAGATCATGCCTTCTTCCAGCTGCTCACGCGTGCCAGGACGGCCGTAATGCAGCACGTTCGGCGGCGCATGGAACACCCGGCCCAGCCCGTGCCCGCAGAAATCGCGCACGACGCTCATCCGGTGCGCCTCGACATAGGCCTGAATCGCGTGGCCTATGTCGCCGAACGTATTGCCGGGTTTGACCGCCTCGATGCCCTTCATCAGGGCATCATGGGTGACTTGGATCAACCGCTCTGACTTGCGGCTCAGCTTGCCCGCGACATACATCCGGCTCGTATCGCCAAACCAACCGTCAACAATCACCGTGACGTCGATGTTCAGAATATCGCCATCCTTCAGCAGCTTTTCACCGGGGATGCCATGACACACAACATGGTTCACGCTGATGCAGCTGGCGTGTTTGTACCCCTTGTAGCCGATGGTGGCGGAAATCGCCCCGGCGGCATTCACCTGCTCTTCGATAAATGCATCCAACGCCCCTGTGGACACGCCGGGCTGCACCAGATCGGCAACCTCGTCCAGAATACGCGCAGCCAAGGCACCGGCCTTGTGCATCCCGGCGAAATCGCCGTGATCATAAATGCGAATCCCGTCCCGCGTCAGCCGACCGCGTGTGTCCATTTTCAAGCCATTGCTCCGTCATTTCTAAATTGCCGTCGCAATATAGCATAATATATCGGCAATGCCAGAGGCACGCCCTGCTTGCACAGTCTGCAATTACTGCCTTTCGGAACTTTGATCAGCTTGCAAGCGCTTGTGCTACAGATCGAAATACCGTGCACGCGTCTCGCAGACCGAATTGATCGTCTCGTCCAGCCGCGTCAGATGTATCATTCCGGCTTCGACCGCGGCATCGGCATCGCCCTGTTCCACTGCAAGCGCGATGGTTTTGTGGTCGTTCAGCAGTTCCGGCATCCGGTCGCCCGTGGTCAGGCCAAGCAGGCACAGCCGGTCAACCTTGGCCTTTTCTTCCGCGATAACCTCAAAAGCGAAATCCGTCTTCGCGATACCGCACAGGACTTCGTGGAATCCGTAATCAAGCACACCGAAGGCGGCAATATCGGACGTCTCAACCGCCTTGACCTGCTTTTCAATATGCGTTTTCAAAAGCTTGGAACCTTCGCTGTCACAATTCAATGCAGCCAGCCGCAGCACCTTGGCCTCAACCGCGGCCCGGACAAAACGCGATTTGGCAATCTCGCGCAGTGAGATCCGCTTTACTTCTGTCGCGCGCTGCGGGCGTGACACCAGAAGATCGAGGCTGACAAGCCGGTTGAACGCATCCCTGACCGGCTGACGCGACACGCCGAACTTCGATGCAATCTCGGCTTCGGAAATCTTGTCACCCGGCAAAAGCTCCAGCGTCAGGATCTGTTCGTAAAGGTGATTGAAAACCAGATCGACGCTGGTTTCGCGGGCGCGGGCCTGTCGTATTGATGCCATCTACAGATCCCCCGACTGGACGTTTGAAAAGCTGATATTGCCTGAAGCCAGCGACATCAACACCTCTCGTGGGGGTGCCGGCCCCTTGCCGTCAAAGCCGGACGCGATCTGGCACCTGGACCGTGTTTATCGACAAAACCGGAGTTCACCCAGCCTGCCATCACGGCACCCGGCCGCTCTCCAGGCCCAAAGACACCACAGCGCCCTGCTTCGACAGCATGCTTTTGACGCATTCACACTTGCGGGGTTTGAAAGCCAACTGGCGCGGCCTATACCTGCATGAACACCAGCCAAGGAGTCCTGCGCATGGCAAACCCAACCGCCGCAATGCTTGTCATCGGGGACGAGATCCTCTCGGGGCGGACCCGCGACAGCAACATGCACTATCTGGCCGGCGAACTGACCAAACACGGCATTGACTTGAAAGAGGCGCGCATGGTCTCGGACGATCACGCGGCCATCGTGGCGGCCGTCAAGCACCTGTCGGCTGCGTATGACCACATTTTCACCTCGGGCGGCATCGGCCCCACGCATGATGACATTACCGCCGATTGCATTGCCGCCGCGTTCGACCGCAGCATTGATGTCCGCGACGACGCCCGCGCCCTTCTGGCCGCGCATTACGAGCGCACCGGCTCAGAGTTGAATCAGGCGCGCCTGCGCATGGCCCGCATCCCCGACGGTGCCACGCTGATCGAAAATCCTGTCTCTGTCGCGCCCGGCTTCACGCTGGAAAACGTACATGTCATGGCAGGCGTCCCGTCGATTTTCGAGTCGATGGTGGCCAGCATACTGCCCACGCTGACCGGGGGTGCGCCGCTGCTCAGCCAGACCTTGCGGATCAATCAGGGGGAAGGCGAGATTGCCGGGCCGCTCTTTGAACTGGCGAAGGAGTATCCCGACCTGATGATCGGCTCTTATCCGTTCCAGAAGGACGGTGCTCACGGATCGAACATCGTGATCCGGGGCACGGATGGCACCCAGATCGATGCCGCCATGACGAAGCTGTCTGATCTGTTCCCCGAATGACCGACGCGGCGCAGCGGATCCATGCGGTGACAGAGGCAACCTGGCCCGCTGCGCGTCACTGGTGCCGTGGCCCCTGGACGATCCGCGATGGCGCAGGTGGCGGCAAGCGCGTCTGCGCCACCACGGCCGAGGCCGCATTCAGCGGTGCCGATTTTCAAACCGCCGAGGCCGACATGCGGGCGCTGAACCAGCCGCGCCTGTTCATGGTCCGGCAGGGTGAGACCGCGCTGGATGACGCGCTTGACGCGCGCGGCTATCGGATCATCGACCCGGTGAACCTCTATGTGGCCCCGGTCGGCCTGATTGACGACCGGCCGATCCCGCCTGTCACTACCTTCAACATCTGGGAACCCCTCGCCATCATGCGCGAGATATGGGCCGAGGGCGACGTTTTCGCCGACCGGATTGCGGTGATGCAGCGTTGTAAATGCCCAAAGACGGGCCTGTTCGGGCGCGCCAATGATCACCCCTCCGGCGTCGGCTATGTCGCGGTGCATGACGGCATGGCCATGGTCCACGCGCTGCATGTGCGTCCCGCCCAGCGCCGCCATGGCTCTGCCCGCTGGCTGATGCGCCACGCTGCACGTTGGGCCCGTGCGCAGGGTGCCGAGCAGATTTCGGCCCTGTGCGTGCGGACCAACGATGCCGCCAACCAATTATATATTTCCATGGGCTTCGCGCTTGTGGGACAGTACCATTACCGCATTTACCCTGACGACCGGACGCCCTGATACATGACCAACCCAGATAGCCCCACCGCCCTCGACCTGCCCATGGTCGACCCGCTGCCAGCGGCGACGCAGAAATATTTCGACATTTGCCAGGAAAAGCTGGGGATGGTGCCGAATGTGCTGCGCGCACACGCGTTCGACATCGACAAGCTGAACGCCTTTACCACGCTTTATAACGACCTGATGCTGGCGGATAGCGGCCTCACCAAGCTGGAGCGCGAGATGATCGCCGTGGTCGTCTCCTCCATCAACCGCTGCTATTATTGCCTGACGGCGCATGGGCAAGCCGTCCGCGACCTGTCGGGCGATCCGAAGCTGGGCGAGATGCTGGTGATGAACTACCGCGTGGCCCCGCTGGATGCGCGCACCCGCGCCATGCTGGATTTTGCCGCCAAGGCGACAACCGCCAGCGCCGAGATCGAGGAACCCGACCGGCAGGCGCTGCGCGATGTCGGCTTTTCCGATCGTGACATCTGGGACATCGCCAATGTGACCGGGTTCTTCAACATGACCAACCGCGTGGCCAGCGCCACAGATATGCGACCAAATGACGACTATCACGCGCAATCGCGCTAGGCCGCTTTGGCCACTCCTGATCCTCGCAGCAGCCAGCGTGCTTGCCATGCCCGGCACCGCCGCGATTGTCCTCGACCTGCCCACGGGCAGCCGGAACACCGCAGAAACGGTCATCACGCTGGACAGTTACCGCCTGCCGATCGCCCCGTGGGACGGAACCACCGTGCCTGCGCAACGGCTCGAAGGACAAATCTCGCGGCAGGCATTCCGGGTAGGCGGCGTGGGCGTTACCACCTTGCAAATCCTTGCCCCGTTGCGGCAGCAAATCGCGGATCAGGGCTATGATGTGCTCTTTGAATGCGCCGCAACCGCCTGTGGCGGGTTCGACTTCCGCTTCGGGACAGAGGTGCTGCCCGGCCCGGCCATGTATGTCGACCTTACCGATTACCGCTTTCTTGCCGCCGCCGCACCCGATCTGACCGAACATCTCAGCCTGCTTGTCAGCCGCAGCGCCGCCGCCGGTTTCGTGCAGGTCATTCGCGTCACGGCACCGGGGTCGGACCCAGCGCCCCGGATCGGCACGTCTGCCGCGCAACCGACCACGACAGGCGCAGTCACCGCGCCGCCGGACGCCCCCGGAAACATCGCGACCCCGCTGGACAGCAATGGTCACGTCATCCTGACCGATCTGATCTTTGACACCGGCGCTGCCTCGCTTGGCACTGGCAATTTCGCCTCTCTCGAAGCTCTGGCCGCATATCTTCGCGCCAATCCAGACCGCCGGATCGTGCTGGTGGGTCACACAGATGCCACCGGGTCACTAGAGATCAATGTTGCGCTGTCCCGCAGGCGGGCCGCATCGGTCAAGGAGCGGCTGGTCAGCGCGTATGAGATCTCCGCAAGCAGGCTGGATGCCGCAGGCATGGGATACCTCGCGCCGATCGCCAGCAACCTGACCGATAGCGGGCGCGAAGCAAACCGCCGCGTCGAGGCCGTGCTTCTGCCGAAATAATATTACGCGCGCATCTTCAGAGACGGCCTGAAATCCGGCATTCGCGCGAGAAAGTGCCCAGGCAGAACCGGGGCACCTCAACCTTGCAAACAGGTCACTCGTCACCATTCCACTCATCACTCAATTCACTCTTCACCACTCCTGCTATTAAACATGCCACTCGTTAAAACTTCGCTCCCAGGCATGGTTTTGTCACCAATCCGTCGGACCTTTCTGTCCGAACTCATGCACGAGGAAATCTATGAAGGCGCGCACCTTGGGCTGGGTGAACCGACCCGGCGGATAGACCGCGTATATGTCCAGCGTTTCGGCGGGCAGGTCTGGGATCGCATCCTCGACCAGCCCCCGCGCCATCGCATCTGCGTAAAGGAAGGCAGGCAAATAAGCGATGCCCAGCCCGGATATCGCTGCCTTCAGCAGTGACTGTCCGTCATTGACGCTTAACCACCCGGCGGTGCGTATCTGACGCTTTTCGCCCGAGGGTGCGGTCACCTTCCAGACATTCCCCCCGGACTGGTTCGAATAGTGCAGCAATTTGTGTTCGGTCAGATCGTCGATCTTTTGCGGCCGACCGTATTTTCGGAAATAGTCCGGACTGGCGATCATGCTTTGCGCAGTCGTCGTCAGCTTGCGGGCGCGCAGGGTGCTGTCCTCTAGGTCGCCGATCCGCACCGCCATGTCGAACCCTTCCGAGATCAGCTCTGCATATCGGTTGTTCAGCACCATATTGACGGTGATGTCGGGAAATTCCGACAGGAACGCGCCCAGCACGGGCGACAGGCGATTGACCCCGAAATCCGTGGCCACACTGATCCGCAACAGACCCGAGGGTGCCGACTGCATCGACGTGACCAGGGCATCGGCCTCGCCCGCGTCATTCAGCACGCGGCGGGCGCGGTCGTAGTAGGCAAGGCCGATCTCTGTCGGGCTGACGCGCCGCGTGGTCCGGTTCAGCAAGCGCGCACCCAGCCGAGCCTCCAACGAAGACACATGTTTCGATACCGCGGATTTTGACAGGCCCAGCTTGCGCGCCGCATCGGTGAACCCGCCCTGATCCACGACCGTGGCGAAAGCCTCCATTTCCGACAATCGGTCCATGCGATGTTCCCTTATGTGTTTGACAGGAACGGTCTTGCAGAACAAATCAGGCGCAAATGCGCCAATGCCATGTTGATTGCATGTATTGTTCGCGACATGGAAACGCCGAAGCCCCAGACGGTGACGCAGCGTTTGACGGTGACAACGCGGCCTCGATCGGGTGTGATGCGCCGCAACAAGGGAGCCTCCGTATGACCGAATATCCGCACCTGATGTCACCGCTCGATCTTGGCTTTACCACGCTGAAGAACCGCGTGCTGATGGGGTCCATGCATACCGGGCTGGAGGAAACCAAGGACTGGAACCGGGTCGCGGAATTCTACGCCGCCCGCGCCCGTGGCGGTGTGGCGCTGATGGTCACCGGCGGCATGGCCCCCAACCCCGAAGGCGGCGTTTTCCCCGGAGCCGCCGGGCTTTACACGCCCGAGGACATCGCCAACCACCGCATCTTCACCGACCGGGTCCATGATGCGGGCGGCAAGATCGCCATGCAGATCCTGCATGCGGGCCGCTATGCCTACAGCCCCGACTGCGTGGCCCCCAGCGCGGTGAAATCGCCCATCTCGCCCTTCCCGCCCAAGGAGTTGGACGAGGACGGCATCGAAAAGCAGATCGCAGACATCGTGACCTCTGCCACCCGCGCTCAGGAAGCGGGCTATGACGGGGTCGAGGTCATGGGGTCCGAAGGGTATTTCCTCAACCAGTTCCTTGTCACCCACACCAACAAGCGCGACGACCGCTGGGGCGGCTCCTACGAGAACCGCATGCGCCTGCCGGTCGAGGTCGTGCGCCGCGTGCGGCAGGCTGTCGGCCCGGATTTCATCCTGATCTACCGCCTGTCGATGATCGACCTCGTGCCCAACGGCTCTACCCATGCCGAGGTCGTGCAACTCGCCAGGGCCATCGAGGCTGCGGGTGCCACGATCCTCAACACCGGTATAGGCTGGCACGAGGCGCGCATTCCCACCATCGCCACCTCTGTCCCCCGCGCCGCCTTTGCCTGGGTCACGAAAAAGCTGATGGGCAAGGTCGGCATTCCCGTCATCACCTCCAACCGGATCAACATGCCCGATGTGGCGGAATCCGTTCTGGCCGAAGGCTGCGCCGATATGGTCTCCATGGCGCGGCCGTTCCTCGCTGACCCGGATTTCGTGCGCAAGGCCGCCGAGGGCCGTGCCGATACAATCGCGCCCTGCATCGCCTGCAATCAGGCCTGTCTGGATCACACATTCAACGGCAAGATCTCGACCTGTCTGGTCAACCCGCGCGCCTGCTATGAAACCGAACTGACGATTACACCCACCCAACGCCCGCGCAGCGTGGCCGTCGTCGGTGCTGGTCCTGCGGGGCTGTCCGCAGCGATCACGGCAGCGACGCGCGGCCATGATGTTACCCTGATCGACCGCGCCTTGGAAATCGGCGGTCAGCTCAACATGGCCAAGCAGGTGCCGGGCAAAGAGGAATTCTGGGGTCTTGTCGATTGGTATCGCACCATGCTGACAGAGGCAGGCGTCACCGTCCAGCTGGAAACCGAGGCCGACACAGGCACACTGGCCGGTTTCGACGAGGTCATCATTGCCTCCGGCGTCGTCCCCCGCGATCCGCAGATCCCCGGTCAGGACGGCCCCAATGTGCTCAGCTATATCGACGTGCTGAACGGCGCGCCCGTGGGCAAGCGCGTCGCCGTGATCGGCGCGGGCGGCATCGGCTTTGACGTGGCCGAGTTCCTCGTGACAACGGACAGCCCGACCACAGACCTGCCCGAATGGATGCGCGAATGGGGCGTCACCGACCCTGAAAAAGCCCGTGCCGGCCTTGCCCCCGAAGGACCGCAGCCCGACCCCGCCGCGCGTCAGGTCACGCTGTTGCAACGCAAATCCGAACGCCCCGGCAAGCGTCTGGGCAAGACCACCGGCTGGATTCACCGCGCCGGGCTGCAAATGAAATCGGTCGATATGAAGGCGGGCGTGAATTACGAGCGCATCGACGCGGACGGTCTGCACATCTCATACGGCGAAGCGCGCGAACGGCCCGAACTGATCGCCTGCGACACCATCGTTCTTTGCGCAGGCCAGTTATCCGACCGCAGCCTTGCCGACGCGCTGGAGGCCGAAGGCATCCCCTGCCATGTAATCGGAGGCGCCGACGTCGCCGCCGAACTCGACGCCAAACGCGCCATCAACCAAGGCACAAGGATCGCCGCTGCCCTGTGACTTGACCGAGAGTGCCCTCGGTTCCAGAGCTTCAGCTCATGGGCGCAATCGCGCAAAATTTTCTGGCAAAAATGCAAAGCAGGCTCTGAACCCTGAGTACAAAGCGATAGCCTATGGCCTGCCCCCACGAAACATTTCGTGGGGGACAAGCTCCTCTAAACTCATTCCGCCGCGGATCGTTTCGGCAAAACCCAGTCGGGGCGGGGGAAGTGGCAGGTATAGCCGTTGGGGATGCGTTCAAGGTAATCCTGATGTTCGGGCTCGGCTTCCCAGAAGTCGCCGACCGGCTCCACTTCGGTCACCACGCGGCCCGGCCACAGGCCCGAGGCCTCGACATCGGCGATGGTGCGCAGCGCCTCGGCGCGCTGTTCCTCGGAGCAGTAATAGATCGCCGAGCGGTAGCTTAGCCCCCGATCATTACCCTGTTGGTTCAGCGTGGTCGGATCGTGGATCTGGAAAAACACCTCCAGCAATTGCCGATAGCTGGTTTTCGCCGGATCAAAGGTGATCTCGATCCCTTCGGCATGGGTGCCGTGGTTGCGATAGGTGGCGTTGGGCACGTCCCCGCCGGTATAGCCCACACGCGTGGACACGACCCCCGGCAGCTTGCGGATCAGATCCTGCATGCCCCAGAAGCAGCCGCCCGCCAGTACAGCGCGTTCAGTCATGCCACATCCTCCACCTGATCCAGATATTCGCCGTAGCCTTCGGCCTCCATGTCGTTGCGGTGGACAAAGCGCAGCGAGGCCGAGTTGATGCAATAGCGCAAGCCGCCCCGGTCCTGCGGCCCGTCCGGAAAGACATGTCCCAGATGGCTGTCGCCATGGGCCGAGCGGACCTCGGTCCGGACCATCCCCGTCGAGACATCCCGAAACTCACCGATATGCGCAGGCTCTATCGGCTTGGTGAAGCTGGGCCAGCCGCAGCCGCTTTCATACTTGTCGGAACTGGCAAACAGCGGCTCTCCGCTGACGATATCGACATATATTCCCGGTTCCTTGTTGGACAGATAGGCCCCGGTGCCGGGCCGTTCCGTGCCATCCTGCTGGGTCACGCGGTACTGCTCGGGGTCGAGCGTTGCGATCACGTCGGGGTTCTTTTCATACTTCGCCATGACTTTCCTCCTGGCCTGTCCATTGTGGATTGCTCCTAACAGGTAAATGGGGCATCCGCGGAAAATTCAAACTCTGCTGCAACCTCGATCACGAAATCGCGTGGCAGGTTGATTATCAGCCGTTTACGCCCATACTTGTTGTAACAGATTTTCCCTCTGTTACCCAAGACACGACCTTGTGGGCGTCGGCCGGATCACTCCGGTCGGCGCTTTCAGGCCAGCGTCCTAATCCAGTCTTGAGACAGCCCAACGCGCCGCATCGGCAACCGTGGCGTCCGCGTCGTCGCAAAGCCCCTGCGCCACGCCACGCAATTCCGCATCACCGGAATTGCCGATCGCATACAGCACATTGCGCACGAACCGCCCGCGCCCGATGCGCTTGACCGGGCTGCCGCTGAACAGCGCGCGGAAAGCCGCGTCATCCAGAACGGCCAGATCGGCCAATTTCGGCGACAGAAGC
This sequence comes from Primorskyibacter flagellatus, assembly GCF_048268605.1. Classification (NCBI taxonomy): domain Bacteria; kingdom Pseudomonadati; phylum Pseudomonadota; class Alphaproteobacteria; order Rhodobacterales; family Roseobacteraceae; genus Primorskyibacter; species Primorskyibacter flagellatus. Next base: position 112,919 of record NZ_JBLWVF010000004.1, on the reverse strand, counting down.
TCGGCGCGAGGATGATATTTCACCTCTGCGGCGGTCTGCGCGAACTTGTTCCACGGACAGACCGCCAGACAATCGTCGCAGCCATAGATCCGGTTGCCCAGCAGCGGCCGCAATTCTTCGTCCACCGGGCCGTGATGTTCGATCGTCAGATAGGAGATGCAGCGCCGCGCATCCAGCCGGTAGGGCGCGGGAAAGGCATTGGTGGGGCAGACATCCAGACAGGCCCGGCAAGACCCGCAATGATCGCGTTCTGCCGCGTCGGCAGGCAGATCCAGCGTCGTGAAGATCGACCCCAGAAAGAACCAGCTGCCTAGGTCGCGGCTGACCAGATTGGTGTGCTTGCCCTGCCAGCCCAGCCCCGCCGCCGCGCCCAATGGCTTTTCCGGCACCGGAGCGGTATCGACAAAGACCTTTATTTCCGGTGCCTCTGAAGACGACTTTGCCGCAGCGTCAATCAACCAGCGCCCGACCCGCTTGAGCCGTTTCTTGACCACATCGTGGTAGTCACGATTCTGCGCATAGACCGAAATCGCCGCGCGGTCGCGCTGGTCCAGCACCTCAAGCGGATCATGCGAAGGGCCGTAATTTTCCGCCAGCATGATGACCGACCGCGCCTCGGGCCACAAAGCTGCCGGATCGCCCCGCCAATGCGACCGCTCGGCCAACCAGCCCATCTGGCCATGCGCGCCCGATTCCAGAAACGCGGCCAGACGCCCGGCCACCTGCGGCACATCCCACGGCCTGCAAATCCGGCAGGCGTCAAACCCGTCGGCCAGTGCCTGCGCGATCAGCCTGTCCTTGAGATCCTGCATCGCAACGCGGCCCCCTTATGGGTGTTTCGGGCTGTCTGAACGGCCAAGCCATGGACGCCCCCCGCCCCCAAAAGACCTTTAGAAATCAAGGTTGGAATAATGCGCAGGCGGTGGGAAACCCGACACCTGATCGGCCAGAATGGACCGAAAGGCCGGGCGCGACTTGATCTTCGCATACCAGTCCTTGACCACGTCCGACCGGTTCCAATCCACATCCGAGATATAATCCAGCGACGACAGATGCGCGGCGGCGGCAAAATCGGCCAGCGTCATCGTCTCACCGGCCAGCCAGCGCCGATGCTCCAGCAGCCAGGCCAGATAATCCAGATGGTACTTGATCGCCTTGGCCCCGTCCTTGACATTGCGGCTGTCGGGAAAGCCCAGCTTCATCACCTTCTTGTTCACCCGCTCATATAGCAGCTTCGAGGTGACCTCGTTGTGGAACTTGTCGTCGAACCAATTGACCAGACGGCGCACCTCATAGCGATTCTCGGCAGAGCGCGGCATCAGCGGCGGTTCGGGGCTGACCTCTTCGATATATTCGCAAATGGCAGAGCTTTCCGCCATCATCCGCCCGTCGAATTTCAGCACCGGCACCTTGGCAGCCGGGTTACGGCGCAGGAAATCGGGGGCTTTTTCCCAGTAGCGTTCTTCGACCAGTTCAACCTCGATCTTCTTTTCGGCAAGGCTCAGCCGCACTTTTCTGCAAAATGGCGACAGCGGAACATGATAAAGGCGAGCGGTCACGTCGGGACAATCCTGTTGAGGGTGCATAGCCCCTGTTTGCCGCGAAGCGCGCCGCGTTTCAACTGGATAAGCCGCACGCGGGCACTTCCTTGCCGGGCCGCGTGGCGCTCCATTGACCCGAACGAAGCATATCTGCCCCAAACGCCCCTTCCCCGCGATCGGCGCCAAGATCGGCAGAGACGCAAAACTTGACCTTCTCGCGACTCTCTTACCTTAAAACCTCGTGATGAGCGTTCAACAAAGGGTCCTTTGTGAACGCCATAGAAGTTATGATACTGGCTTAGGGTCAGGACCTATTGGTTTCCGTTGTGCGGCATGATTCACCGGTCGAAAGCGGCACAAGACGCCAGTCAAACACGACAAACGCAGGTACAAGAAGGCAACCGCATCGAGATCATGTTCGGTAGGTTCAAGGACGGGCGACGGGTGGCGACACGCTACGATAGATGCTCAAAGGTCTTCCTGTCGGCCATCCCTTTTGCCGCAACAGTCATCTATTGGCTATGAGACTAGCCCCCTAGGTTCCACTGCCGGACAGATCTTTATGTGCGCTGGTGACCGTGGCCTTGGTGTCTGTCATCGTCACGTCCACTGATCGGGTGTTGCTGGGAACCGACAGGCCGACGCGTGGGTTCTCTGACAGTGAGATCGACCCGGTCATGTTCACATAGTCCGCGCCATCCAGCGCGATTGCCACATTCTCGACATAGCGCATCGGGATATAAAGCAGCGAAATCTGATCCATCTGCATGCCCGAATGCGAGGGGTGCGAGATATCCACATCCAGCTTGCTGAGCTGTGTCGTCCGGCCAAGATCGAAGGTGCTGGCCCTCATTTGCGTGACCTCCAGCCCCATTTCGCCCAGCGTTGCCAAGGCAAGGTCGGGGTCGGTGCCGGGAGGGGCCGCGCAGGCACCTGAACCAGAGGTCTTGACGAACCCTTCCTTGACCCAAAGCTGTCCATCGGTCGTCTCGACAATGACATGCAAAGGCGTGGGTCCGTTGACGCGCATCGTCAGGTCAAAGAAAAAGCTGGGTTGCGGCACAGCCAAATCGAACACGGCCGAGACCGGCATGGGGTTTTCGTCCAGGACCAGAGTGACCTTGCCCAGAAGCATCTTCTGCGGCGCGTGGACCATTGCCGCCATTTGTGTGCGGGCGTCGTCCGGCGTGCGGTAGGGCGCATCGATGGAGATCATCTGATTGCCGTCGTTCAGTATCCGGCCCTCGTAAAGTTGGTGCTTCACGGCCTCCCAGCCTTCGCCCGCAAGAACGGGCAGCGCGGCGCAGATCAGGGCAGCACCCAATACGAAACGTTTCATTCTTCTCCTCCCAGAAGAAACACACCAAAGGCGCGGGGGCCGTCGCATGTGTGCAATACCTGTAGCACGGAAAGCGTTTGTGCGTCGATCAACGTGGCGGTGTTATCGAACCAGTTCGCCACCACGATCCGCGTCCCGTCCGCCGTGGCATCAATCCCTTCGGGATATTCGCCAACCTTGATACGGGTCTCTTCCTGCAAGCTTTGCATGTCGATCACGCTGACCGTGTCTTCGTATTGGTTTGTGACAAAGGCACGCCCGGAAGCAAAGGCCACACCATAAGGCCGTTCCCCCACCGGCACCGTGGCCAGAATGAACCCGGTGGCAGGGTCAAGAATGCTGAGGTCATTCGACCCGACATTGCCGACAAACAACCGCCCATCCGGTGCAAAGCGTAGCCCGAAGGGCCGTGTGCCGACCTTAATCCGTTGCAGCAGCGTCAACGTCTCTGCATCGAAGACCGAAACCTGATCCGCATCGCGATCGGCCGAGGCCAGAAAGCGCCCGTCCTCAGACAGGCTCAGGCCCGCCGGGGCCGCGCCGGTTGTCAGTTCTGCTATGGGGGCAAGTGTGTCGTCTGACAGCACCCAGATGCGCGCATTGTACCAGTCGGACACAAATACCCGGCCGCGCGCCATATCATGCGCGATCCCGATAGGGCCGCCATCCAGCGCAGCTTCGGCCTGAACGGTGCCTGCCCTGTCGTATCGACGGACCGTTTTTCTGTCGGGCGATACGGTAAACACTCTACCGTCCTTTGAAACGGCAACGCCTGCGGGCTTGCCGGGGACCGACCAGCGCGCGGTCTCGGCACCGCTTGTCAGATCGAACACGCTGAGCGCATCGCCATTCTGGCAGGTTACAAAAGCGGTGTCTGCCGCCGCAGGCAAACCCGCGACGACAAGCACCGCGAATGCCTTAGCTACCCGGCGCGCCAAACCGCTCGACCAGCGCATCCAGCCCGGCCTGATAGACGCCGGAAACCGCCGCAATCGCGGCTTCGTCATTCAGGTTTTCGGGCGGATCATTGTTGGGATAACCGCGATAAAACGCACCGCGCCATTCAACCTCCGACCCGCCGCCATCCAGCGGCTTCACGGTCAGGTGCGACGAATAATTGGTGACCGGAAGAACCTCTACCGCGACATCCGTGATCCGGTAGGAATAGCTCATCTTCTCGTCGCTGTATTTATACAGGATCTCCGAAATGGTCGGCCCGCCTTCTTCGCCCAGCGTCAGAACGCGGGTGGCATCAATCTGGTTGTCGCCTTCGCCCGTGGTCGAAAACACGGCCGGGTGCCAGCTCATGTCCTGAAAGTTGCCAATGGCCTGCCATACTTCTGCCGGATCGGCGGCAACTTCGGTGGTCAGTGTCACTTTTTGACGGGTTGGCCCATGGGCCGCAGCCAGCCCCGGTAGCATCAGCGCCACCGCAGTCATCGCCATGAATTCGCGTCGTTTCATTTTTCCTCCGAGTTGAAAAAAGCCGTCTTGAGGATGTACCGCATCCCCCGCAGCCAGGATTCGTCCGTGTTGGAACGGATGTCGACAACCCGCCCCTTGACCGTCTGGCCCGTTTTCGGATCGCGCAGTTGCAGGTTCATCGTAAGGATCAGGTTGGAGATTTTCTGAACCTCGCCCACCAACGCAAAATCAGCGCCCAGCTTCATCGCCATCCGCGCATCGCAACCGTAACATTTGGCCGGGTTCACAATGCGGTCCAGCTCTTCCTGCACGGGGGCAAGATCAAGAAACCGGTAGCCTTCTTCGGTAAAGCGCTCTGTGATCAGCGTCTCGACTTTGTTCAGACGGGCCAGCTCTGCGGGGTCTTGGCCCTGCGCCTCTGTCTGCAAGGAATTGTCCAGCAGCGTGATGCCAAAAAACGCCACGCTATCCTCCGCGAAAGCGGGGAAACCGAAGGCAATCAACAACAATGCAAATGTGCGGCGCATGTGGCCTTTCTTAGAAAATAAGAGTCGCCGAACATGGTGCAGTCGTTACCGTCTTCACTGCAACCTGACAAAAGGTATCGGTTGCAGTTCGCGTCTGTTTTGCTTGGAGTAACGGCAAGAAACCCGACAATTCAGAACGGGCGCAGGGAGGTTATCGTGAGACAGATCATCGCTCCGCTTTTGGCGGTGTTGCTGTATGTCGGACTGGCTGGTCACGCGTCGGCATTGGACGTGAAAGCGGCCGTTCTGCGCATCGATTATCCACGTTTGCTGCCAATTTCTCGCTATGACCTGCGGCCAGAGGATCTGGGCTTCGCCGGGGCGATGCTGGCAGATGAGGACAACGGCACAACCGGCACTTTTCTTGGTCATACCTACGAGACGCAGCAGATCGCCGTCCCGCCGGAAGAGGCCGACGCGGCGCTGGAGCAAATCCTTGCAGACGGCATTCGCCTCATCGTCGTAATGGCCGAGGGCCGTGATCTGCTGCGGCTGACTGACCGCGCCGCGCAGGATGACGCGCTGGTTCTGAACGCGACGACCCCAGAGGCATCGCTGCGGTCCGAAGAGTGCCGGGCGTCGCTTTTGCATATCGCGCCGTCCAACTTGATGCTGGCCGATGCAATCGCGCAATTTTCGGTTTGGAAAAAGTGGGACGAATGGTTTCTGGTCTCCGGCTCCAACTACGCAGACACGTCCTTGGCGGATGCCTACCGGCGCGCGGCGCGCAAATTCGGGTTGAACATCGTCGAAGAACGGGTTTTTGCCGATACTGGCGGCTCGCGGCGTACTGACAGTGGCCATGTGCTTGTTCAGCGCCAATTGCCGACCTTCACGCAGGGTGCCAAGCGGCATGACGTGTTGATTGCCGCCGATGGCACGGATTATTTTGCACGGTATCTGCCGTATCATCTGTCTTCGCCGCGCCCGGTCATGGGGTCCGCCGGATTGCGCCCGGTGACCTTTCATGCCGCGCATGAGGCATGGGGCACGACCCAATATCAAACCCGTTTCGAGGCTTTGGCAGGTCGCTATGCCCATGCCGAGGACTACAACGTCTGGCTGGCCCTGCGCGTCATCGGCGAGGCTGTGACGCGCGCCAGCACCGTGGATGCGCAAGCGATCCGGGACTACGCCCTGTCCGACGCGTTCGAACTGGCGGCTTTCAAGGGACAAAAGGTGACGTTCCGCGACTGGAACGGCCAGATGCGCCAACCGATCCTTCTTTACGACGGCATGATCACCGTCAGCGTCAGCCCGCAGGAGGGGTTTCTGCATCAGGTTTCACCGCTGGATACGCTGGGCCTTGATCGTCCCGAAACCGAGTGCACTTCGTTCAACTGACCAGGAGTTCCGCATGAAAACCTTGATCGCGACCTCACTGCTTGCCCTTCTGGCGGCGTCCCCGTCATTGGCCAACAAGGCCTTTGTCTCGAACGAACGCGGCAACACCATCACCGTTGTCGATACGGATACATGGGAAGTCATTCAGGAATTTGACGGCGGCAACCGGCCACGCGGCATCACGCTTAGCCCGGATGGCAGCAAGCTGTATGTCTGTGCGTCAGATGATAACCTCGTGCGGGTGTTCGACACCGAAACCTACAGAGAGTTGGAAAGCCTGCCCTCTGGTCCGGACCCGGAACTGTTCGTCATCGATCCGACCGGGCGGCATCTTTATATCGCCAACGAAGATGACAACCTTGTTACCGTGACCGATACCGAAACGCGCACCGTTCTGGCAGAGGTGCCCGTGGGCGTGGAACCCGAAGGCATGGCAATCAGCCCCGATGCGAAATGGGTGGTGAACACGTCAGAGACGACGAATATGGCGCATTTCATCTCGACCGAGGATTACAAGATCTACCATAACGTGCTGGTCGATCAACGGCCGCGCTACGCCCAATACACCGATGACGGCACAAGGCTGTTCGTCTCCGCAGAGATTGGCGGCACAGTTTCCGTAATGGATATTGCACCGGACGGCACCCCGACACTGGTCGATAAGATCAGCTTTGAGGTGCCGGGGGTTCTGCCCGAATGGCTTCAACCCGTGGGGATCAAGGTCACCAGCGATGGCAGTCGGATCTTCGTGGCACTCGGGCCGGCCAACCGTGTTGCAGTGATCGACGGCGAAACGCTGGAAGTTCTGGACTATATCATCGTCGGCCAACGTGTCTGGCAACTGGCCTTCACCCCGGACGAGGCGTTCCTGCTGACCACCAACGGCAATTCCAATGACATTACCATCATCGATGTGGCCGCTGAAAAGGCGATCAAATCGGTGCAGGTTGGCCAACAGCCCTGGGGCGTGGTCGTGACCCCTAACTGAAGGAGATCTAAATGAAACTACTGTCTGCCGCCGCCTTAGCCTGCTGCCTTTCGGCACCGGCCATTGCCGCACCGCTTTGTGACGATCTGGGTTTTGCCGGTTTGCTTGCCTCTTGCAACCGTGGCGAGCCGATCGAGCTGACGCTCGCATCCGGGCAACCCTTGGGCGAAGACGTGACCCTGCAATCCGGCGCGTATTACAAGATGAACATCACCGCCGACGGCTCTGCCGAGCTGGCATTGACGGGATCAGAGTTTTTCCGCGCGATCTGGATGAACGAGATCGTCATCAACAAGATCGAGATCCGCCCGATGGCGATCGATTCCATCGAGTTTGACGACGAAGGAACTGCCGAGCTGTCCTTTATTGCCATCAAGCCCGGCACCCATATCCTGCGCATCCCCGGATCGACCGGCGAGTCGCAACAAATCCGCATCAGCATCCAGTAATTTAACGAAAGGAACGACCAATGACCCGTATCATCGCACTTGCACTTGCTGCCATCGTCGGCACATCAGCCCTTGCCGAAAGCCACGAGATCCCGCAGGAAACCGTGGATAAGATCACCGCCATGCTGACCGAGATGAACTGTCAGATGGACCCCGATGACATTGAAATGGAAGATGACGGCTATGAGCTGGACGATGTCATCTGCGAAGGCGGAAATCAGTTCGACATCGAACTGGATGCAGATCTGAACGAGGTCGGGCGCCGCGCCGAATAAATGCCGTTTCCGCGACCACGGCCCAATGGTCTTGGTCGCGGAAACGATTAAGATAGGCTAAACGGTCTGATAACCGAAATGCCATCTGGGAGAATGTCATGATCCGATCCATCATCCGCAGGGGCGCATGTGCTTTGCTTGCACTCAGCCTGACGGCCCCTGCCTTCGCACAAGACCTTCCCAAGGTGCGCGCTGCGGTCCTGAAGATCGGAACGGTCAACTGGGAACTGGCGACCATCACCGAAAACGGCTTTGACAAGGCCCATGGCTTTGAGCTGGAGGTCGCCCCCTATGCCGATAACGGTGCCACCCGCGTCGCTGTCGAAGGCGGAGAGGCCGATGTCGCCGTGGCGGATTGGATCTGGGTGGCCCGCCAGCGTGCCGCCGGGAAGGACTACGTCTTCGTGCCGTATTCCAAGGCGGTCGGTGGGCTGGTCGCGCCAAAGGACAGCGATGTGACCTCCCTGAAGGATCTGGCTGGCAAGAAGGTCGGCATCGCGGGTGGCCCGCTTGATAAATCCTGGCTGATCCTGCGTGCCTATGCGCAGCAGGAATATGGCATGGACCTGAAGGCTGAAACCGAGCAGGTGTTCGGCGCGCCGCCGCTGATCTTCAAGGCCGGTCTGGGCGGGGAAGTCTCGGGCGCGATCAATTTCTGGCATTTCCTGGCAAAGATGAAAGCCGCCGGAATGGAAGAGGTGATCTCGGTCGAAGAGGCCGGCAAGGCGCTGGGTCTGAACACTGACACGCCGCTGCTTGGCTACTACATGAAAGAAAGCTATCTGGCGGATAATCCGGGGATCGCGCAGGCGCTGTACGATGCCAGCCGCGATGCAAAGGATTTGCTCGCCAGTGACGATGCCGCGTGGGAGGCCGTACGTCCCAACATGAACGCCCAGACCGACGCCCAGTTCGACCTGTTGAAGAAAGACTGGCTTGCAGGCACGCCGGCGCGCGGTCCGGTTGACCTTGATGGGGCAAACAAGCTGCTGGCGCTGATGAACGATCTTGGCGGTGCCGATCTGGTGGGTGAGGCCACCACCGTTCCCGCTGGCCTGTTCGCAGACCTCGAATAAAAACAGATTGCCCGATGAACGACTCGTCTGCGGCCACGTCAATCCTGTCGATCCTCGGGCTTTTCCTGCTTTGGATTGTTTGCGCGGCCCTCACCGCGGATGCGACGATCCTGCCGCAACCATGGACCCTGATCGGCCCGGCGGCGCAGCAGATCAGATCCGGAGAGTTGCTCTATCATCTCGGCGCCACCTTGCTGCGGGTGATCTGGGCGTTTGCCTTGGCGATGGGCATCGGTATCGCGCTGGGTTTGGCAATGGGCCGGTCGAACCAGTTGAACCGCTGGCTTGATCCGTGGCTGGTGATCTTTCTGAACCTGCCTGCCCTTGTTCTGATCGTGCTGTGCTATCTCTGGATCGGGTTGAACGAAACGGCCGCGATCATTGCCGTCACACTCAACAAAATTCCCAACGTCGCGACTGTGATCCGTGAAGGCGCACGCGCGCTCAACCCGGATCTGGAGGCGATGGCCCGTGTCTACCGGATGAGTTGGACCGCACGCATGCGACATGTCACCTTGCCGCAACTGGCTCCATTCATCACAGCGGCCGCGAGATCCGGCATCGCGGTCATCTGGAAGATCGTGCTGGTGGTCGAATTCCTGGGCCGCTCCAACGGGGTCGGGTTTCAGATACACCTTTATTTTCAATTGTTTGATGTGACGATGGTGCTGATCTACGCCCTGTCCTTCATCGCCGTCATGCTTGCGGTCGAGTGGCTTCTGCTTCAACCGTGGGAGCGCCGAATCCGCCGATGGAGAACCGCGTGATCCGGGCTGACATCACATCGAAATTCTTTGGCAAACAGCAGGTGCTGGGTTCAATTGAATTCGCGATTTCTCCGGGTGAAACCGTTGCGCTGGTCGGCCCTTCCGGCATCGGAAAGTCTACGATCCTTCGGATCATGGCGGGTATCGACACACAGTTCGAAGGCACCGTCACACGCCCCGACAACATGGCGATCGTGTTTCAAGAGCCGACCTTGCTGCCCTGGCGCAGCGCATTGGACAACCTGCTGATCCCCCGTCCGTCACTGGGGCGCGAGGCCGCGCGCGCCGCCATGGACCGCGTTGCCCTTTCGGGGCGCGAGGATGCCTTCCCCGGTCAGCTCTCGCTTGGTCAGCAGCGGCGGCTGGCACTGGCGCGCGCTTTTGCCGGATCACCGGAATTCCTGCTGATGGACGAACCTTTCGTGTCTCTGGACGCTGAAACGGCGGAACAGATGCTCAGCCTAACCGAAGCGCTGATCGCCGAAGCAAAGCCGGCGACCCTTTTTGTCACCCACGCCCGCTCTGAAGCCGACCGTCTGGCAACCCGGATCCTTGAGCTAAGCGGAACGCCAGCGAGGCTGCTCCGTCATTAAGCTCTGGCCCAGCCGATTAAATGACAGCGCCAAAAAAACGCCACTTCCGGCGAAGTTGAGAACGCGAAGATCAACACACCGCTGGCCGTGCGAGTGGCGGATGTGTCTAAGCGGCGCGCGGATACCGCGCTGCGTGGTTGTTTGAAAGGCCGTCATCCGGGCGGCAGGGCGGCAACGCTTTGGATAGCATCGGTGGCATATTCTGCTTAAGCGAGAAAGCTGACGGATATATGGCTGACGGGCGACGACGTTAGTCAATGTCAGGAAGATAGAACGTCAGCAATCCCAGGAACAAGAGTACCGAGAGATAGCTGAACACCTGCTGCATGCCGATCTGGTCCGCGAGCGCCCCGAGTGAGGCAGCGCCAAGCGCGCCGATTCCGAACGCGAAACCGAAGACGAATCCTGAAACCATTCCGACTTTCTGCGGCAGCAATTCCTGCGCAAAGACGACAATTGCCGAAAAGGCAGAGGCCAGAACCAGCCCGACAATAATGCTTAGCACGACTGTTCCCAGCAGGTTCGCGTGCGGCAGCATCAGCGCGAAAGGCAGCGCCCCCAATATCGAACCCCAGATTACCTTTCTGCGTCCGATGCGATCACCGACAGGACCGCCAACGAAGGTGCCCACAGCGACCGCCCCGAGAAAGACAAACAGAAGGGTCTGTGCGTATTTGATCTCAAGCCCGAACTTTTCGATAAGGAAAAAAGTATAGTAGCTCTTGTATGTTTCGACGTAGACGAACTTGCTCAGCAGCAGGGCACCGATGATCGCGAAGGAAATAATCAGACGCTTTCGGGGGAGTTGTGGAAGCGAGATCTCGGGTGTGCCAGCGGTTCTGACAATCCGCTGATGGTTCGTGAACCACTGGGCGACCCAGATCAGGATGATGACTCCGATTACAGCGAAAAGTCCGAACCAGACGGTACTGACCTGCCCCAAAGGGAGAACGAACAAGGCAGCGGCAAGAGGTCCAAGAGCTGTTCCAGTATTGCCTCCGACCTGAAAGCTGGACTGTGCAAATCCGCGTTTGCCACCGGATGCCATACGACACACGCGTGATGCTTCGGGGTGAAACAGAGCCGACCCGACCCCCAGAACGGTCGCCGCAACCAGCAATAGCATGAACGAGTCGGCCGTCGCGAGCATCACCACACCGAGGGCCACGATCATCATGGACACCGCCAGCGTGTAAGGTTTGGGTTTCAGATCCCCGTAGAGACCCATGACAGGTTGCAATATGCAGGCTGTGATCTGCTGTGCCAGCGTCAGAAGACCCAACTGAAAATAGTTGAGCGAATACTCGGATTTCAGAACCGGATAGAGCGCGGGTAAGAGAAACTGGATCAGGTCATTGATCAGATGGGATCCGCTCACCGCCAGAATGACCGAATACGATGTCGGCATCAAAGTTGTTTTTTGTATGGTCATTCGAACGCTCGGCTTTGTTTTGAGGGCGCGGTCCATGCTGTAGGCTGCGGCCATTGGGTTTGATCAGCATAATGGTCTATCCGACGCAGGCTTTCGCGCCAGAACCAACTCTAGTACACTGTAGAAAATCTACAGGATTGATATGTTGACATCGCGCCGCAACTTGCCTCCTCTCAACGCATTACGTGCGTTTGAAGCTGCCGGACGGCAGCTGAATTTCCGCGCGGCGTCGGATGAGTTAGGTGTCACGCAAGGCGCTGTGGCCCAGCAGATACGGTTGCTGGAAGAGCATCTGGGCATTCCGTTATTCCAGCGAATGCCGCGCGGCGTAGCGCTGACACCGCAGGGGGCGAGCTACCTTTCGGAGATGACCCGTGCCTTTGACACGCTTTGCAAGGCAACAGCTAGGCTTCACAATCGGGCCGATGCGGTGACGTTCAGCGTGACCCCGACATTCGCGACGAAAGTCTTGATCCCACAGCTTTCGTTGCTGAAATCTGCCTTGCCGGGAGTGGAGCTGCGCACCATCGCGACCGAGGCGGTGTCGGATTTTGATCGAGATCAGGTCGATATTGCCGTGCGCCAGACCCGCCCGCCTTTCGGCGCTTCACAAGAGGCTCACCTGCTTTTCCGCCACGATCTTGTTTTGGTGGGCAGCCCACATTTGTTGGGCCAACATCAGCATCCGCTGACGCGAGAACAGATCGGCGGCCTGCCACTGTTGCACGATTCGTACAATCATTGGCCACGTTTTTTTGGCATCGTCGAGACGCTACCCGGTGCGGTATTCAACCAGACAACACTCGCCCTGGATGCGGCTTTGGCAGGTCAGGGCGTGGCAATATCTTGCCGTGCTTTCGTTCAGGCAGATCTTGATGCGGGACGCCTGATCGAAATTTGTCCCGCAGGCTTCTCAGTCGGCTCCGATTTCTATCTTGTTCGAAAGCGATCATCACACCTGCGCGAAACCGTTGATGCCGTTTGGGCATGGGCTGTAGAAAATTGGACGGTTTCTGACTCGTTGTCGCTATCCCGGCAGGCCCTGCCATCCCAGCGCGAAGGCTCATCGAAGAAAACGTGAAGACCAGCGGTGCGGCGAAAACTGTAATGAATGTCAGTAAAAATCGGGCCCCCGCCGTAGACGTCCCGTCATACCGACTGGCGTTCTTTACCAGAGTCCCTGCCCTGATTCTTCGGCAAGCCGCATAATCCGTATCAAATCCGGACCGACCTCGAAAAAGGGCCCGCGAGAAACGGGATAAGTGTCTGAGAATATTGGTCGGAGTGAGAGGATTCGAACCTCCGGCCCCTGCCTCCCGAAGACAGTGCTCTACCAGGCTGAGCTACACTCCGTCCGTAGGGCGCGGATTAAAGAAACGCCACGCGTTTGGCAAGGGTTTACCCACGTTGTTTCGCGCGGCGCAGCATATGGGTAATCCGGAACGTCGCGGCTGTGGCACCGCGCGAACGTGTGCGAAGCACGGGGGTGTTCTCGGATTTGCCGCCGCGGCTTTCCCTGAATACGATGTAAAGCCCCGAGATGATAATGACCGACGTCCCGATGATCGTGGCGCGGTCTACCGACTCGCCGAACAGCAGGTATCCAAACAGGGTTGCCCAGATGATCTGCGAGTATTGCATGGGCGCGACGATCGCCGCCTCTGCATTTTTGTAGGCGGCGATCAGGCACAGGCCGGCAACAAAGCCGAACAGAGAAATCACCCCGATGCCCCCAAGGTGCAGCAACGGCATGGGCTGATAGACGAAGGCCAGCAGGACCGCCATCACGATGAAGTTTGCAGCCATCGGATACAGCATCAGCACGACCGAGCGTTCCTCGCGTCCAATCTTGCGCACAATGATAGAGGCCAGAGCACTGAACATAGCCGCAGACATGCCCGCCAAATGGCCCAGCGTCAGTTCCGTCGTGCCGGGCCGCAAAACGATGAAAACACCCGCAAGCCCGACGATCACGGCAGCGCCACGATGCAGTCCGACCTTTTCACCCAATAGCGGTATGGACATCAGCGTGATCAGCAATGGCGACGCAAACAGTATCGCATAGGTCTGCGCCAGCGGTAGCACCGAAAACGCATAAAAGGCCGACATGCCGGTGATGACCGTGCAGACCGTGCGCAGGGCGATCCACCAAGGATGCACCGGACGCAGATTGCCGTGGGTTTGATCCCCGATCAGCATGAAGCTGACCAAAGGAAATGACATCAGCGTCGAGAAAAAGATGATCTGGAACGGGGAATAGGTCGCACCCAGGTATTTGATGACGACGTCATGGGTGGCATAGACCGCAAAGGCAAACAGCGCGTAGAGCAGACCTTTCAAGTTCATCGGACCGGCTTTCCTGCAACTGTTTGCCACCTGGGCAGTTTGGCGGCACCCGTCCGTGAAATCGGGCACCACCTATCTATTTTTCGAACAACGCCTAGAGGCTGGCATCCAATGCAGCCAGAATAGCATCGCCCATTTCACTTGTCGTGACCGGTGTCGCGCCGTCTTCGCCCAAAAGATCGGCAGTCCGAAGGCCATCGGCCAGAACCTTTTCGACGGCTTTCTCCAGCCGGTCAGCTTCGTTACCCTTATCAAAGCTGTAGCGCAGGGCCATCGCGAAACTGAGGATACATGCGATCGGGTTGGCCTTGCCTTGGCCGGTGATGTCAGGCGCGGACCCGTGCACGGGTTCGTACAGGGCCTTTGGGCGGCCGTTTTCCATCGGTGCGCCAAGCGAGGCGGAGGGCAGCATGCCAAGGCTGCCGGTCAGCATCGCGGCGGCATCTGACAGCAGGTCGCCGAACAGGTTGTCGGTGACGATCACGTCGAACTGCTTGGGCCAGCGGCAAAGCTGCATGGCACCGGCATCGGCATACATGTGGCTAAGCTCCACGTCCGGATACTCGGTATCGCCGATCTTCTGGACGACCTCGCGCCACAACACGCCGGATTCCATGACATTGGCCTTCTCCATCGAGCAGACCTTGTTTCCGCGCCGCCGGGCCAGCTCGAAGGCGGAGCGCGCGACACGCTCAATCTCGGATTCGGTGTAGCGTTGGGTATTGATACCGACCCGCTCGTTGCCCTCTTGGATGATACCGCGGGGTTCGCCGAAATAGATGCCGCTGGTCAGTTCGCGCACGATCATGATGTCGAGACCCGCCACCACGTCCCGCTTGAGCGAGGAGAAGTCGGCAAGCGCGTCGAAACACTGAGCCGGTCGCAGGTTGGCGTAAAGATCCATTTCCTTGCGCAGGCGCAACAGACCACGTTCGGGCTTTACGCTGAAATCGAGGTTGTCATAGGCTGGGCCGCCGACAGCGCCCAGCAGGACAGCGTCCACTTCCTGCGCGCGGGCCATGGTTTCATCCGTCAACGGGGTGCCATGCGCGTCATAGGAACATCCGCCAACCAGTCCTTCGCTGACGTCGAAAGGCAGGTCGCGCTTTGCGCCGTACCAGTCGATGATGCGGCGAACCTCGGCCATGACTTCGGGGCCGATGCCGTCGCCGGCGAGGATAAGAAGCGAAGGGGTGCTCATGAGCGTTGTCCTTTGGTCTGTGCTTTGCCCATCGCCCTACCCATTGCCGTGAGAAGGGTCAAGAAATGAAGGCGTATTGCGACGCCGGATCTAGCAATTGCCGGTTCTGCATGACGACCGGGCGCACGGAACAGGTGCCACTTGTGCAGGCCCGGTGTACAACGTGCATTTTGACCCTGTGGGCCAGGACCGTTTCACCGGGAAGGATCAACATCGACCCAGACCAGCTTGTGCGGGATCGGTGCTGCCTTTGAACCCTGCGGCGGCCAAACAACGCCGGAGCCGATAATCTGCATATCAGAGGGCGGCAACACATAGCTGACCCGCATGTCGCCGGGGTCCGGCTCGGGCCAATCGACCGTGTCTGCCGCAGCGTCGCCCTGACGCGATTGGTTCGCCGGGCGCGGGTCCTGAAAGCGCGGGTCGGCCAGAAGGCGGCGCAATGCATCCTTGCGGCCTGCGCCCTTTGTAGGGTCGGTATTGGCATCGCCGATCACGGCAAATCTTCCCTTTGGTGGCGGGATGGAAAGCAATCCGTCAAGCCACGCGAGCCAAAGCGCGGTTTCATCATGGTTGCGCCGACCGTTGCGATCCTCTGGACCGTCGAAAACCGGTGTCGTGGCATGATACATGAGAATCCATAAGGGGCCATCGACAACATCCAGCGGAACGGCCCAGTGACCGACGGAGCTGAGGC
This sequence comes from Primorskyibacter flagellatus, assembly GCF_048268605.1. NCBI lineage: Bacteria > Pseudomonadati > Pseudomonadota > Alphaproteobacteria > Rhodobacterales > Roseobacteraceae > Primorskyibacter > Primorskyibacter flagellatus. The sequence goes on along the minus strand of NZ_JBLWVF010000004.1, from coordinate 96,919 downwards.
GCTGAATGGCGGCGGCCTCTTGCGCTAACTCTGCACCGACGATCTGCGCGTGCGGGACGTCACGCCACAGAAGCGCGCTCAGGTCCAGAGCGCCGTCCAGTATCGGCACACGCGACAGCAGCGCCATACCGCCCTGACCAGCGAACTCACCGTAACCTTGCGCATCTCGGGGGCCACCGAGCCGCCGGTCGCCGTCCAGATCCAATCCCGTTGCCGTGCCGGAATTGGGGCGCAGGGCAAAGCTATGGGGCATGGCGTGACCTGCCGCAGCCAGCTTTGCCTGAAATGCTGCCAAGGCGGCATGCCCGGCGTCATAGTCGAAATCCGTCAGCGCCAGAATGTCGGGTCTGGCGGCGACGATGCCGTCCAGCACGGCGGCGATCCGTGTATCCTGTCCTTTCAGTATGTCGCGAAGCAACAGACCGGGGCCTTTTCGGGACAGCGGCGCGTGCCAGGTGGCCAGTCGCAGCGGCTCGGCAGAGGCATGGACGCCCATACAGAAGCCAAGGGCAAGGCATATGCACAGTATGAGGTGCGGCGCAGAAAGAAACGCTTTTGACGCTCGGCGTTGATCGCCCTGCCGATGCGTCAAACAACGGCGCCTTAAAGCACCAGGTTTCGAGACGGCAAAAGCCATGTGATGTGCGTTCGTCAAGATGTGCAGACGGGCAGAGCCGTCCAACGTGAAAGCTATGAGGGTCGATTTACAAAACGACCGAAATCAGTAATGGCAGAAGGAAAGCTAAGAACAGGTTAATTTCCGTAATCTGGCGTACGCTTCGACGGTGTTCCGAAAAATGCTGCCTTCAATGACAATGAAAATAGGTAGCGCACAGAAAAAGGCACCGCTTACAAATAGCGGTGCCAGAATTGTCAGGGCGATTGCAGGCCGTGCACCTGCGTGAGGGTCAGACCCAAGGGCGCGCTTGAGATGCGGCTGCTTCAAACGTGTCGATGGCGGCCGCTTTTTCCATGGTCAGCCCAATATCGTCCAGCCCTTCGATCAGGCAGTGCTTCTTGAAACTGTCCACTTCAAACGAGAAGCTCTCGCCATCCGAGGTGGTGACGGTCTGGTTTTCCAGATCGACTGTCATCCGCGCGTTAGACCCCTTCTCGGCATCTTTCATCAGCACATCGACCGCCTCTTGCGGCAATACGATCGGCAAGATGCCATTCTTGAAGCAGTTGTTGTAGAAGATGTCGGCAAAAGACGTCGCGATGATCGACTTGATGCCGAAATCCTTCAACGCCCATGGGGCATGCTCGCGCGATGACCCGCACCCGAAATTGTCGCCGGTTACAAGGATTTCTGCGTCGCGATATTGCGGCTTGTTCAGCACGAAATCGGGGATTTCATTGCCTTGCCGATCAAAGCGCATCTCGTCGAACAGGTTCACACCCAGACCTGACCGCTTGATCGTCTTCAGGAACACCTTCGGGATGATCATGTCGGTGTCGATATTGACCAGCGGCATGGGCGCCGCGATGCCGGTTACTTTAAGAAACTTTTCCATTTTCAGCGTCCCTTATGCTTCGTCGGTCATCATTTCGCGCACATCGGTCAAATGACCGGTGATCGCGGCGGCGGCGGCCATGGCGGGCGAGACAAGATGCGTGCGGCCCTTATAGCCCTGGCGTCCCTCAAAGTTGCGGTTCGAGGTTGAGGCACAGCGCTCGCCTTCGGACAGTTGGTCGGGGTTCATCGCAAGACACATCGAACAGCCTGCAAGACGCCATTCAAAACCAGCCTGCTTGAAGATGTCGGCAAGACCTTCTTCTTCCGCCTGCGCCCGCACGAGGCCAGAGCCGGGCACGATCATGGCGCGCATACCGTCCTTGATCTTCTTGCCCTTCAGGATGGCGGCGGCGGCGCGCAGATCCTCGATCCGGCCGTTGGTGCAGGAGCCGATGAAAACCGTGTCGATCTGGATGTCGGTCAGCTTCTGACCGGGCGTCAAGCCCATATATTCAAGTGCGCGTTTTGCCGCTTCGACCTTGCCGCCTTTGAAGTCCTCGGCAGAGGGTACGGTGGCGGAAATCGGCAGCACGTCCTCGGGCGAGGTGCCCCAGGTCACGACCGGCTCGATATCTTCACCCCTGAGGGTCACGACCTTGTCCCAATGCGCATCATCGTCGGAATAGAGCGTCTTCCACCAGGTCATGGCGGCCTCGAACTGGGCTCCCTTGGGGGCGTGGGGGCGGCCCTTGACATAGGCATAGGTGGTCTCGTCCGGGGCGATCAGGCCGGCGCGCGCACCGCCTTCGATGGCCATGTTGCAGACGGTCATGCGGCCTTCCATCGACAGGTTGCGGATCGCTTCGCCGCAATATTCGATCACGTAGCCGGTGCCCCCGGCCGTTCCGGTCTCGCCGATCACGGCAAGGGTGATGTCCTTGGCGGTCACGCCCGGATTCAGCTTGCCGGTGATTTCGACCTTCATGTTCTTGCCTTTGCGCTGGATCAGCGTCTGCGTGGCCAGAACATGCTCAACCTCGGATGTGCCGATACCGTGGGCCAGCGCACCAAAGGCGCCATGCGTCGCTGTATGGCTGTCGCCGCAAACCACCGTCATGCCGGGCAGGGTCCAGCCCTGTTCGGGGCCGACGATATGCACGATGCCCTGGCGGACGTCCGAGACAGGATAGTAGTGAATGCCGAAATCCCGCGCGTTCTTGTCGAGTGCCGCGACCTGGATGGCGCTGTCTTCGGTCATGTTGGCAGGGTCTTCGCGGCCCGCAGTCGTGGGCACGTTATGATCCGGTACGGCGATGGTCTTGTCCGGCGCGCGGACCTTGCGGTTGGCCATGCGCAGCCCTTCAAAGGCCTGCGGGCTGGTCACCTCGTGTACAAGGTGGCGGTCGATATACAAAAGGCAGGTACCGTCCTCGGCCTCGTGGGCGAGATGGGCATCCCAGATCTTGTCATAGAGGGTCTTGGGGGACATTGGTCCTCTCCGTATTGTCAGGCGGAATGTCGGGTCGAATTCGGGTGCCGTGGCAGTGGCCACGGACTCATCGGTCATACAGACCTATAGCCGGGCCAGCACCGTATGTGTGGCACCGAAGAACCGTTCGCGCAGGCGGGCACGGTCGCAGATGTCAAATACCAGTTTCATAAGCCGGGAGATACAGGCGCAAACCGAGTCTATCAAGAGGACATTGCCGGGAAAACCTTGCGTGCCTGCGCCCGGAGTGGCAGGCTGACCTACTCTTTACATGTATTCAAGGAACGTGATGGAGCCAGAAATCCCGACCAACACGTCTGACCTGGTGGCACCGGGGCAGACATTGCTGTCCCGTACCGAAGCGCTTTTATACAAACTTCTGCTGCCCTGGAATGTCTACCAGTTGGCGATTGCGGTGGGGCTGTTTCTTCTGGCGACCCTGGCTGCGCGGATCGCGCGGCCCCGGCTTCACGATTGGATGCGGGCGCGAGAAGGCTGGCCGAAATGGCGCATGCGACTGCTGGTCATCGCCCATCGACGATTGCGCATGATAATCTTCGTTGCCGCAATCTCGCTTGTGGTTGTCGTGATGAGCGAGGTCACATGGCCATCGCGATCTTATCTCCTGAGCATCATTGCCAACCTGTCAGCCGCGTGGCTGTTTATTGTTTTCGCGACGCGGCTTATCGGCAACCCGCTTCTGCGCTCGGTGGTGAGGTATGGTGCCTGGACATGGGTGACGCTAAGCATTCTCGGCCTGACCGACGAGGCACAGCAGGTAATGGAAGGCGCATCTGTGAACGTCGGAGAGACGCGCCTGTCGCTTTGGTTGCTGGTGCAGGCCGTGGTCATGCTTGGCGTGCTGATCACGTTGGCGCGGTTTGCCGCGGCTACCATTACCGCGCGCATCAGGGCGAACGAGGAAATTTCGCCGTCCATGCAGGTGCTGGCGGTCAAATTCCTTCAGGTCATGCTGTTCGGGGCCGCATTCTTCATAGGGTTGCGGCTGGTCGGGGTCGATCTGACCGGCCTTGCGGTTCTGTCCGGCGCGATCGGCGTGGGTCTTGGCTTTGGTCTGCAAAAGGTCGTGTCGAACCTTGTATCGGGAATAATCATCCTGCTCGACAAGTCTATCAAGCCAGGTGACGTGATCAGCCTTGGCGAGACGTTCGGATGGATCAATTCATTGGGTGCGCGCTATGTCAGCGTGGTGACGCGGGACGGAAAGGAATACCTGATCCCGAACGAAGACCTGATCACCGGACAGGTGGTCAACTGGTCCCACACCAATGACTTCGTGCGTCTGGACATATTTTTCGGCACTGCCTATGGCGACGATCCACACAAAGTTCGAAAACTGGCGATTGCTGCGGCGATTTCGGTTCAACGCGTATTGAGCAGCAAGCAGCCGGTTTGCCACATCGTGGGGTTCGGCGACAGTTCGGTCGATTACATTCTACGATTTTGGATTCGTGATCCAAGGATGGGTCTGACCAACATTCGCGGTGACGTCTACTTGGCATTGTGGGACGCCTTTAATGAAAACGGTGTGTCGATACCCTTTCCACAACGCGAAGTCAGAATGCTGGAGGATGACAAAGCCAACGATGAGTTGGACGCGGGCGGTGGTGCGTTATCGGAAAAGCATTGACGTTTGCGCGCCGGGTCGTTCGCCTCGTCAGTGGCCTGAAGACCGCTTCCTAGGCGTTGCCCGCTTGTCCGGAGGCAACGCCGCACTGCTGGCAGGGATTGGTTTCGCGATGCGTTGCGTCTGTTCTCAGAAAACTTTCGCTGACGGAGATTCATCAAGGGCCGTGTCATTGAGATTTTGCATGTGCGGTGCTATCTATGAAGAGAACCCGGCACCGGGGTAAGGCGGTGTACAGACAGCAAGGAGGACGATGTCCTGTCTCTTGGTACTGACGCGGCACATGCCGCCGATCACGCGGCACCCATTGCGGGCGGCCATTCGGCAGTGACGAGTGAAGAACTCCTCACCGCCATTCTGGAGTCGCTTGAAAACAGCAAGGCCGAAGAGATCGCGCAGATTGATTTGCGCGGCAAGACGGCCATTGGCGACTACATGATTATCTGCTCAGGCCGCTCTTCTCGGCAGGTCGCCGCGATTGCGGAGCGGTTGATAGACACGCTGAAACAGGACCTTGGTCGGTCGTCCCGTACCGAAGGCAAGGAAGCTGGCGACTGGGTGCTGATTGATACCGGCGACGTGATCGTTCACGTTTTTCGTCCAGAAGTACGTGAATTCTATCAATTGGAGAAGATGTGGCAAAGCCCTGAGGGCAGTCACACCGCGCGTAGCTGAACCATGCGCGTCCAATTATGCGTAGTGGGTCGGCTAAGAGCCGGTCCCGAACGCGACCTTATCGACGACTATCTGAAACGGTTTGATCGGACAGGGCGAGGACTTGGGCTTGGTCCGGCCACCGTTTGCGAAGTCGAAGATCGCAAGGGTGGCGGCATGGCGGCCGAGGCAGCTCTGCTGAAGCGTGCAGTGCCCTCGGGCGCGCGGTTGTGCGTGTTGGACGAGCGCGGCAAGATGGTCAGCTCTCCGACATTTTCCGATACGCTGTGCAACTGGCGTGATCAGGGCGCGCAGGACGTGGCCTTCGTCATCGGTGGCGCGGATGGCGTTGATCCTACATTGCGCGGATCAGCGGATGCGGTTCTGTCTTTGGGGAAAATGGTATGGCCGCATATGTTGGCAAGAGTGATGCTTGCGGAGCAGATCTATCGGGCGGCGGCAATTGCTGCCGGAACACCATATCACAGAGTCTGAGGTCTTGCGCGCGGTAACCCGCGCACAAAGGTTCTCTTTGTCAGCGACCTAAAGACCCCTTCCGCAGAGAAGGCCGTTGGCCTGTGCGTCGAATCCATGGATGGTCTTCGAGTTTGCTCAGCTATAGGCGTAGACCAGCAGAAGCACGCCAAGGATGATCCGGTAAATCACATAAGGCGTGAAGCTGACGGATCGCAGGAGGCGCATCATCAGCCAAAGTGCTGCCAGCGCGGCGACGAAGGCCATTGCGGCAGCGATTACGCCGTCACGGGCAGCGGCAACGTCAGCGGTGACGGCAACCTCAAGTCCCAGAAGCGTTCCCGACGCGAGGATCGTGGGAATTGACATCAGCATGGCGATCTTTGCAGCATCGAGACGGGCATAGCCCATCCGTCTGGCACCTGTGATGGTTATCCCGGAGCGGGAGGTGCCTGGGATCAGCGCAACGGCCTGCCACAGACCCAGTTTAACGGCTTCCATTGGGGTCCAGTCGCCAGTGGATTTGCGTTCCGCGCCGGTCTTGTCAGCCCACCAAAGAACCAACCCGAAAATCAGCATCGTCCAGGCGATCACCTTTACCGAGCGCAGGAGATCGTCCAGCCCGGTCAGTTTCATCACCAGCCCGGCGAAGATGACTGGCAGTGTCGCAAGCGCAAGGCAGAATGCCAACCGCGCGCCAGGCGTATCAATGCGCCCGCGCAGTAAACGTCTGGTTCCGTAAAGTGCGTCGCGCACATCCGGCCAGAAATACAGAACAACGGCAAAAAGCGTGCCGACATGAACCGCCACGTCGATAACCTGCCCCTGATCCTGCATGCCGGTTAGGCTGGGCAGCAGAATCAGGTGTCCGGAACTTGAGACCGGCAGAAATTCAGTGACGCCCTGGATCAGTGCCACGAGCATGAGGTGAAAGAGGGGCATATAGGTGTCTCGTACAAGTTATAACACGACTCGTATAAGGGTTTGCTTTCCCTTGAAAAGTACGAATTTAGGTCCGAGTTGTGACCCACTTGCCGGGAAAAATCTTAAAAAAAACAAGCCAGACAGATTTTTTTTGCATATAGGTCAGTAATTATGCCTTTTCTTGCAGGAAAAGCTTGCGTAGAAGGGCGGGGAGGTGAACTGGGGGCGTGATATGGCTGAGCAGCCGATGCTGAAATTCGTGAAGATAGACCGGGTCATGCCGGAGAAGCGGGACGCGGAGGCGCGCAACCATGACTTCGACGAGATCTATGCCGAATATGCCGACGCCAAGGCGAAGGAGCAGTCGAGCCGGTGCAGCCAATGCGGCGTGCCCTATTGTCAAAGCCACTGCCCGTTGCACAACAATATCCCCGACTGGCTGCGTCTGACGGCGATGGGCCGTCTGGAAGAGGCCTATGAGGTCAGCCAAGCCACCAATACCTTCCCCGAGATTTGCGGACGGATCTGCCCGCAGGACCGGTTATGCGAAGGCAATTGCGTGATCGAACAGTCGGGCCACGGCACTGTTACCATTGGCGCTGTCGAGAAATACATCACCGATACCGCTTGGGAAAAGGGCTGGGTCAAGCCGATCGCGCCGGTGGCCGAGCGCGAGGAAAGCGTTGGCATCATCGGTGCGGGCCCCGGCGGGCTGGCAGCGGCGGATGTGCTGCGCCGCGCCGGTGTGCAGGTCACGATATATGACCGCTATGACCGCTCCGGCGGGTTGCTGACCTACGGTATCCCCGGTTTCAAGCTGGAAAAAGACATCGTCATGCGCCGCAACAAGCAGCTTGAGGATGGCGGCGTGACCTTCGTGCTGAACTGCAATGTCGGTGAGGATATTTCCTTCGACGCGATCCGCGGCAAGCATGACGCGGTGATCATCGCCACCGGTGTTTACAAGACACGCGACCTGCAAGGACCCGGGTCGGGCGCTGAGGGGATCGTGCGCGCGATCGACTATCTGACGGCCTCCAACCGCAAGAGCTTTGGCGATGACGTGCCGGAATTCGATTCGGGCGAGTTGAATGCCAAAGGCAAGAAGGTCGTCGTTATCGGTGGGGGCGACACCGCGATGGACTGTGTGCGCACCGCGATCCGTCAGGGCGCGGAAAGCGTCAAGTGCCTGTATCGGCGCGATAAACTCAATATGCCGGGATCGCAGCGCGAAGTGCAGAACGCCGAAGAAGAAGGCGTTGAATTTGTCTGGCTGACCGCGCCCAAGGGCTTTAGCGGCGATGCCGTCGAGGGCGTCATGGTGCAGAAGATGCGCCTTGGTGTGCCCGATGCAACCGGCCGTCAGGCCCCCGAAGTGATCGAGGGTGCCGACTATGTCGAGGATGCCGATCTGGTCATCAAGGCACTGGGCTTTGAGCCGGAGGATCTGCCGCAGCTTTGGGGCACCGAAGGTCTGGAAGTGACACGTTGGGGCACCGTCAAGGCAGAGTTCACCTCTGGCGCGACCAGCCTGCCCGGCGTCTTTGCCGTGGGTGATATTGTGCGCGGCGCAAGCCTTGTGGTCTGGGCCATCCGCGACGGGCGCGATTGCGCCGGCGCGGTGCTGGAACAGCTTGCAGGCGGCGTGGCCGTCGCGGCCGAGTGACGCCACGGTTTGGGGCCTTTGGGGGCATTTGTACCCGTTATTTGTACAAATGCCCCTGACCACCACAGTGAGCTTACAAAAGCCGCAAAGGTCAGCTTTGGTGACCTATTCGATCTGGATCGTTACGAAAGGGTAAAGACATGGAAAAGCGTAAAGGCCAGTGCATGTGCGGTGCGGTCCGATTTTCCGCGCGTGTTGACCCAACCAAAGTACATGTCTGCCACTGCGAGCAATGCCGTCGCTGGACAGGCTCTGCCCTTTTCGCGATCAGCGCCGCCAAGGATGATGTAGAGATCGAGGATACGGACGCTGTCCGCAGCTTTCGGTCGTCAGACTGGGCCAGCCGCAGCGTGTGCGGCACTTGCGGATCGGCCCTGTGGTATCGTTTTGACGAAGGCAAAGACGGCGCGGGCGATTTCGAGATCGCCATTGGCTTGCTGGAGGATGCAAGCGGTCTGGCGCTGGAACAGGAAATTTTCGCCGACCAATGCCCGGATTTCTGGGCGATACGCGGCGATCACGGGCGTTTGACCCGGCAGGAAACACTGGCGCTGTTTGGCGCGGACGCGGCTGGCACCTGATTGCAGTGCCGCGTGAAGATTGAATCAGGCGGAAACGGGGGCAGCCCCCGCACCGCCTTGGGTATTTGGGAACCGGAACCGGCCGCACGCCGGACATTAGGTTTTCGCACATTCGCTGGCGCTGGCCGGCCTTTCATGGAGGATCAATACCATGACCAAGTATGACGCAGACTGGGTTGCCGCCGAAGAAGCCAAGCGCAAGTGGATGGCCGAGAATGGCCTGTATTCCGAAACGGACGAGCATTCCTCTTGCGGGGTTGGCCTTGTGGTGTCGCTGGATGGCAAGCCGTCGCGGCGGGTGGTCGATGCGGGGATCAACGCGCTGAAGGCGATCTGGCATCGTGGCGCGGTGGATGCCGATGGCATGACCGGCGACGGGGCGGGCATTCATGTGCAGATCCCGGTGCCGTTTTTCTACGATCAGATCCGCCGCACCGGCCACGAGCCGCGCCAGGACGAGCTGATTGCCGTGGGTCAGGTGTTTCTGCCCCGCACCAATTTCGGCGCGCAGGAAACCTGCCGGACCATCGTGGAAACCGAAGTTCTGCGAATGGGCTATTATATCTATGGCTGGCGGCATGTGCCGGTGGATGTGTCGGTACTGGGCGAAAAGGCCAACGCCACCCGCCCCGAGATTGAGCAGATCCTGATTTCCAACGCCAAGGGTGTGGATCAGGAAACATTCGAGCGTGAATTGTATGTCATCCGCCGCCGGATCGAAAAGGCGGCTGCTGCGGCGGGCATTGGCCAGTTGTATCTGGCGTCGCTGTCCTGCCGGTCGATCATCTACAAGGGCATGATGCTGGCCGAGCAGGTCGCGGAATTCTATCCCGATCTCAAGGATGAGCGGTTCGAGAGCGCCTTTGCGATCTATCACCAGCGCTATTCGACCAACACCTTCCCGCAATGGTGGTTGGCGCAGCCGTTCCGCATGTTGGCCCATAACGGCGAGATCAACACGCTGAAGGGCAACATCAACTGGATGAAAAGCCACGAGATCCGCATGGCCTCGACCACGTTCGGGGACATGGCCGAGGACATCAAGCCGATCATCGCCAATGGCGCGTCGGATTCGGCCGCGCTGGATGCGGTGTTCGAGGTGCTGGTGCGTGCGGGCCGCAATGCGCCGATGGCCAAGACGATGCTGGTGCCGGAATCCTGGTCCAAGCAGGCGGTGGAACTGCCCGATGCCTGGCGCGACATGTATTCCTACTGCAACTCGGTCATGGAGCCGTGGGACGGCCCGGCCGCTTTGGCGATGACCGATGGGCGCTGGGTCTGCGCCGGTCTGGACCGCAACGGCTTGCGCCCGATGCGCTATGTCGTGACGGGTGACGGTTTGCTGATCGCCGGGTCCGAGGCGGGCATGGTCGTGGTGGACGAAGGCACGGTGCGCGAGAAGGGTGCGCTGGGACCGGGGCAGTTGCTGGCCGTCGACATGAAAGAGGCGCGCCTGTATCACGACACGGAGATCAAGGATCAACTGGCGGCCAGTCAGCCGTTTGGCGAATGGGCCGACAAGATCAACGATCTGGATGCCGAACTGACCGGGGAAACGGAATACCCGATGGTCGGTGGCGCGGATCTGCGGCGGCGTCAGATCGCGGCGGGCTATACGGTCGAAGAGATCGAGCAGATCCTGGCCCCGATGGCCGAGGACGGCAAGGAAACGCTGGCCAGCATGGGCGATGACACGCCCGCGGCGGTGCTGTCGCGCAAATACCGTCCGCTCAGCCATTTCTTCCGGCAGAACTTCAGCCAGGTGACGAACCCGCCGATCGACTCGCTGCGCGAATTCCGGGTGATGAGCCTGAAGACGCGGTTCGGCAACCTCAAGAACGTGCTGGACGAATCCAGCGCGCAGACCGAGATCCTGGTGCTGGACAGCCCGTTTGTCGCGGATGCGGAATTCGAGGCGCTGTCGCGGCATTTCAACGCAGCGCAGGTCGAGATCGACTGCACTTTCCCGGCGGAGGAGGGGCGTGACGCCCTGGCCCACGGGTTGGCGCGGGTCCGGGCTGAGGCCGAGGATGCCGTGCGGTCCGGGGCGGGCCATCTGACGCTGACCGATCAGCATGCGGATGCCGACAAGGTTGCGATGCCGATGATCCTGGCCACCAGCGCGGTGCACAGCCACCTGACGCGCAAGGGGCTGCGGACCTTCTGTTCGCTGAACGTGCGCAGTGCGGAATGCATCGACCCGCATTACTTTGCGGTGCTGATTGGCGCGGGGGCCACCGTGGTCAACCCGTGGCTGGCGCAATCCACCATTGCCGACCGGATCGAGCGGGGGCTGATCGAGGGCACGCTGACCGAGGCGATGGCGCGGTATCGCGCGGCCATCGACGCCGGGCTGCTGAAGATCATGGCGAAGATGGGCATCAGCGTCATCTCGTCCTATCGCGGTGGCCTGAATTTCGAGGCCGTGGGCCTGTCCCGCGCCATGTGTGCGGAATACTTCCCCGGAATGCTGAGCCGGATTTCCGGCATCGGCGTCAGCGGCATCCAGACCAAGGCCGAAGAAATCCACGCGCTGGGGTTCCGGGGCGGTCAAGACGTTCTGCCCATTGGCGGTTTCTACAAGGCGCGCAAATCGGGCGAGACCCATGCTTGGGGCGCGCAGAACATGCACCTGCTGCAAGCGGCGTGCAACAAGGCGAGCTTTGCGCTGTGGAAGCAATACACCAACGCGATGCAGGCCAATCCGCCGATCCATCTGCGCGACCTTCTGGCGATCAAGCCGATTGGCGACGCGATCCCGCTGGAGCAGGTCGAAAGCATCACCTCGATCCGCAAGCGGTTCGTGACGCCGGGCATGTCGCTGGGCGCGCTGTCGCCCGAGGCGCATAAGACGCTGAACGTCGCGATGAACCGCATCGGTGCGAAATCCGACAGCGGCGAAGGCGGCGAGGATCCGGCGCATTTCGTGCCCGAACCCAATGGCGACAACCCGTCTGCGAAGATCAAGCAGGTGGCGTCCGGCCGGTTCGGCGTGACGGCGGAATACCTCAACCAGTGCGAAGAGCTGGAGATCAAGGTCGCGCAGGGTGCCAAGCCCGGCGAGGGCGGGCAATTGCCCGGCATGAAAGTGACCAAGCTGATCGCGCGTCTGCGCCATTCAACCGAGGGCGTGACACTTATCAGCCCGCCGCCGCATCACGATATCTACTCGATCGAGGATCTGGCGCAGCTTATCTATGACCTCAAGCAGATCAACCCGCGCGCCAAGGTGACGGTCAAGCTGGTTGCCTCCAGCGGGGTTGGGACGATTGCGGCGGGTGTGGCCAAGGCCAAGGCCGATGTGATCCTGATTTCCGGCCATAACGGCGGCACCGGTGCGTCGCCCGCGACCTCGATCAAATATGCGGGTCTGCCGTGGGAAATGGGTCTGACCGAAGCGCATCAGGTGTTGTCGATGAACAACCTGCGCACGCGGGTCACGCTGCGCACCGATGGCGGTTTGCGGTCCGGGCGCGATATTGTCATGGCCGCGATGCTGGGGGCCGAGGAATACGGCATCGGCACCGCCGCGCTGATCGCGATGGGCTGTATCATGGTGCGTCAATGCCAGTCCAACACCTGCCCCGTGGGCGTGTGTACACAGGACGAAGAGTTGCGCGCCAAGTTCACCGGCAATGCCGACAAGGTCGTGAACCTGATCACCTTCTACGCGCAGGAAGTGCGCGAGATTTTGGCCAGCATCGGGGCGAAATCGCTGGAAGAGGTGATCGGGCGGGCGGATCTGCTGAGCCAGGTCAGCCGTGGTGCGGATCATCTGGACGATCTGGACCTCAACCCGTTGCTGATCCGGGTCGATGGGTCGGATGACAATGTCTATGACCGCGACAAGCCGCGCAACGCGGTGCTGGACACGCTGGATGCAGAAATCGTGCGCGATGCGGCGCGGTTCCTGAAGGATGGCGAAAAGATGCAGCTGTCCTATGCGGTGCAGAACACCGACCGGACCGTGGGCACGCGCACATCCAGCCATATCGTGCAGAATTTCGGGATGCGCAATGCGCTTCAGCCGGATCATCTGACCGTGAAGCTGAGCGGGTCTGCCGGGCAATCGCTGGGCGCGTTTGCCGCTCCGGGGCTGAAGCTGGAAGTGTCGGGCGATGCCAACGACTATGTCGGCAAGGGGCTGTCGGGGGGCACCATCGTGGTGCGTCCGCCGATGCAATCGCCGCTGGTGGCCGCCGAGAACACGATCATCGGCAACACGGTGCTGTATGGCGCGACGGATGGCTATCTGTTTGCTGCCGGGCGCGCGGGCGAACGCTTTGCCGTGCGCAACTCTGGTGCGACGGTGGTGGTCGAAGGCTGCGGGTCCAACGGGTGCGAATACATGACCGGCGGGGTCGCTGTGATCTTGGGGCCGATCGGTGCCAATTTCGGTGCGGGCATGACCGGGGGCATGGCGTATCTGTACGATCCGGATGGCGATGCCGAACGTCTGATGAACCGCGAAACGCTGGTCACCTGCCCCGTGACGGTCGATCACTGGGTCGATGAGCTGAAACTGCTGGTGCAGCGCCACGCGGACGAGACGCAAAGCCGCCGGGCGCTGGATATTCTGCAACATTGGGATGTCGAGTTGGCGAATTTCGTGCAGATCTGCCCGAAAGAGATGCTGAACAAGATCGCCCATCCGCTAAGCGTGCAAAGCACGGCCGTCCCGGCAGAGTAGTCCTGTCCCTCACAGGTCTGAATGTGTCGGCTGACCGGCCCGAAGGCGCTGCTTTCGGGCCGGTTTCCGTTGGAAAATGGCACCATGCGCAGGCCGGGTGCATGTGCTGGCTTTTCGCAGCGCCGATCCCGGCCTATAGCTGACGGCATGGCAGGCAAGAGCAGTAGAAAAACGCGCAAGACCGCGCCGCGTGGCAAGACGCGGCCCCAGCCCCTGCGCTGGGTGGTGCGGCGACTTTTATGGGCAGTGGTGGCGATGGTTGGATTGGCGGTTCTGGCGGTGGTGGGCTACGCGGTGCTGAACCCGCCCACGACCCCTTATATGGTCTCCGAGGGACGGCGGCTGGGTCAGTCGGTGGACCGGCAATGGGTCAGCGCCGACCGGATGGCCCCGGTGATGCTGCGCGCCGCCGTGGCAGCGGAGGATGCCAATTTCTGCACCCATTGGGGGTTCGACATGAAAGCCATCCGCGCGGCGCTGGAAAACGGCGGCAGACGGGGGGCTTCGACGATCAGCCAGCAGGTGGTGAAGAACGTCTATCTCTGGCACGGTCGAAGCTGGCTGCGCAAGGCGCTGGAGGCCTTGCTGACCCCGGCGGTCGAAGCCGTCTGGTCCAAGCGCCGTATCCTGGAGGTCTATCTGAACGTCGCGGAATTCGATGAGGGAGTCTTCGGGGTCGAGGCCGCGTCGCGTCACTATTTTGGTGTGGGTGCCGATGCGCTGAGCGCCACGCAGGCGGCGCGGTTGGCGGCGGTGCTGCCCGCGCCCCGGGACCGCTCTGCCGCGAAGCCCACGGCCGCGGTCAGCCGCCGTGCCAATTCCATCCGCGACGGGGCGGCGACAATCGCGCGGGACGGCCGGGCGGCCTGTTTCGAGCCGGATTGAAGCGCGATCAGGCACCGAAACGCTGCTCTGATTCGCTGCGTCAGGGGTGCCACCCGGTCTGAAATTCGATCACGAAAACGAGAGGAAAGAGCCGTTTTCGCACATGTCGATCCGGCCTCAAGTCAAGGAAACCTCTGAAATTCTTTTTGGCCGCGACGGTTGCATGATTGAGGGATCTGTTTTTGTTCATTTTTCGCCAAGCAGCTTTTTGCTTATGTGTTTGATTTGCAAAAATCCAAGGGCCTCGACAGGTCGTTTCACCTGCTGTTGCTGCGCCATTGCAGCAGGATGTTAGAATTCCCCCATATGCAGCGGGGTTCTGCAGCACAGCTTATTAAGGATATAAACCATGAACACCTCCCTCCGCGCCCTTCTCGGCGCAACAGCCATTGTAACCGCCTTCGCATCGGTCGCGTCTGCGCAAGGCGCATTCTCACGTACCACTGTCGCTCAGGACATGAACGAAGACCTGATTGATGACATCGAAGATGATGCCGAGCGCGACGTACGCCGGTTCGGCAACGAAGGCCGCCCACAGGGCTTCTCCGGCAGCTTCGCACTGCGCGGCGTTGCAAACTCGGGTAACACCGACAGCGTTGACGTCGGCATCGGCGCGGATCTGAACTACGTTCAGGGCCCGAACGGCTATGAACTGCAGCTGAGCTACACCTACGGCGAAGAAGACGGCACATCCACCGACGAGAGCCTGTTCTACGGCTTTGAATACACCCGTGACTTCAGCCCGGTTGTCTTTGGCTTCGCCAAGGTCCAAGGCTCGGTTGACGAGTTCTCTTCGTTTGACAACGACACATTTGTCAGCTTCGGTGCCGGTTACCGGATCTTCAACGATGCAAACCGTCAGTGGTCCGTTCAGGCTGGTCCTGGCTACCGCTATGCTGATCTGAGCGACGCATCCCTGTCGGATATCGATGAAGGTGCCTTTGGCGTGTCGTCCGACTATGCTCACAAGCTGACAGACACCGTGTACCTGACCAACGACACCGATGTGGTGTGGTCGGATTCCGACACGGTTGTCTTCAACGACCTCGCGGTGAGCGTTGCAATGACCAACCAGCTGGCGCTGCGCACAAGTCTGCTGACAGAGTACCACTCTGATCCGGCAGACGGCTTTGACGAAACCGACAACACCTTTGGTGTGTCGCTGGTTTACTCCTTCAACTAAGGCTTTCGGCCTCGGCCGGAACACTAGCAGAGGTCCTCATCCCTCGTGTGACATCTGAGAGTTGACTTGGGGCGGCAACGAAAGTTGCCGCCCCAACGCGTTTTGCAGGCCTTTGCGGAACGTCAGATGGGTTTGACCTCTGCGATACCGACAGACGCAGAATTGGGGAAAAGCCGTCAGGCGATTTTTCACGCGGATCGCAGCCTTCGCCGGCTCGGCAAAAACCCTCAACAACCGCTTAGGTTTTGAGCGGGGTTTGTGGCAGGAGAAATCGGGCACCCTCCAGCAGGAACAATGAGGAGTATGTAAAGACGCCCGTGAACATCCACTCACATTGATTTTCTGTCTGGCCAAACAACCATTGAGTGTATAGTTGATACGTGCAATGAGACGGTGAAGTCGGGTGTCACGAAAATGCCGCTGATTGATATTGCATTGGCTGCCGCGAATGTCGTGTATGTTGATACATCTGTCTCACAAGACGAGGCAAGTTTGCTGGCTCTGGGTGTTCTGGATGCCGATACTGTGGTTTACTATGGTGGTGGGAATGTCGACATTACCGACATTCTTGGCGTGAATGCCCTGAATAGCGCCAACATCGTCGCAACGGGTGGCAGCACCGTCACTATTGATGCCGGTCTTCTGGATCTCAATGTGCTAACCCAAACAAATCTATTGATTGATGGCGATAGCAATATTTCTTTGTCAGCTGGGGATGTTGGCTTACCGGGCCTTTTAACAAACCTTCTCAGCAACGTAACGGTCGCTTTTTCAGGATCCGAGGATGGTACGTTTACCTACGTTCCTCCTACATTAGGAATCTTGGCAAGCACAAGTATCACAATAGACGAAATGGACCCCGGGGATGCAATCGTCGTCCCCTTTCCGGGCAGTGGTCTGCTTGGTGTGAATGAACTTAGAGAAAACGATACATCTGGAATATTTAGTCCCGACAACTCTTATCGAGATGGTTATCTACACCTTAAAAATGGAGGGGCTCTTAACCAAGTCGACTTTCGAATTAAGATGTCGCCAGAAGAATACGCCATATATTCAGCAGATAAAGACGCGTATCTTTTAGCAAGCCAAGACAAATTTATTTTTCCCGGAGACGACAGTGATGAGCCACCTTATGTGGCTTGCTTTACCATCGGGACCATGATCGCAACTCCAGGTGGATTGCGTGCGATCGAGGGCTTGGTGCCCGGAGATCTGGTGTTGACACGAGACAATGGTTCCCAGCCATTGCGTTGGATCGGCGCAAGTAAACTCGACATGATTGATCTGCGCCTGCATGAAAACTTGCGTCCCATTAGAATTAAGGCAAACGCGCTGGGTGACAACATACCAATAGAAGATCTGGTCGTTTCCCCTCAGCATAGAGTTCTGGTTCGCTCCATTATTGCTGAAAGGATGTTCGGGATCCCCGAAGTTTTAGTGGCCGCAAAACAGCTATTACATCTTGATGGGGTGGACATTGAGGAAAGTCTGACCGACGTGACTTATGTGCATATCCTATTGGACAGGCACGAGGTGGTGTTGGCGAATGGGGCCTTCGCGGAAACACTGTATTTAGGACCGATGGCGCTTCAAGCAGTAGGGCCAGCTGCGTTAGCCGAAATGAAAATGTTATTTCCAAAACTTCTGGAAGATGAATTCAGACCGGTGAGAGCGCGTTATTTTCCATCCGGACGAGAAGGACGGCGACTGGCTATGCGGCACTCAAAAAACCGCAAGCCGCTATATATGCAATAGCCTGATCTTTTGCCGGACGATTCAGAGGTCCGTTATTCAAACCCTCGCGCTAACACGGGTTTCTGAGACCGCCATGCTGAAAAAGATGATCGTCATTACGGTTGCGATTATTTTGGGCTGGGTAGCCGGTTCAGTATTTCCGCTTGGTATATGGGGCCATTCGGATTGTCATCGGCTTGGCGGATCTTTGCGGGCGATAGATGGACCGGGAAAAGCCATGGAATGCGCCATTCCATGGGACACCCACTGACAGACGGCATACGCCGCCCATGCAGGCCTTGTTTCCATTCAATTGACGCGGTGACTGGCTGGCCGAAACGAAATCTTGAGCATAGTTCATAGGCTCTGCCCAGGCACGGGATGCTCTCGGCCACCGCTCAATGACCAAAGGCGCGCTCCAGCCTCTTCCAGCCTGCTTCCGTTCCGGGCAGACCAAGCCTGATCCAGTTCGGGTCATAGGGAAAGATGCGGGTCCATATGTGGTGCCGGGCCAGTGCGCGTTGCAAGGCTGCGGCATCTGGCGCGGCATATGTACGAAACAGGGGCGTTCCTCCGACAAGTGGCAGGCTACTTTTCGACGCCAGCGCATCAAGGCGGAGCGCGTCAAGGGGCAGCCTTTCCGTCGTCCGGATCTGCCAGGCGCTGTTGTCATAAGCATCTATCGCGATCTCGATGGCTGGCCCGGAAACAGGCCATGGACCAGCAAGGTCTGACAATTGTGCGATCCATGGCTCTGGACCCAAGGCAAAGCCAAGACGCATCCCCGCCAACCCAAAAAACTTTCCGAAGGACCGCAGGACCAGAACATTGTCGATCTCGTGAAGAACCGGCGCGAGCGACAGCTCGGGCTGCACGTCGACAAAGCTTTCATCGACGATCAGCATCCCTACTGTGCGTGCCAGATCACGCAGGCTTGCCGGATCGTGACATTTGCCGTCAGGATTGTTGGGATTCACGACAACGGCCAGATCGGCACCCCGCAACGCGGCAAGGGATGATATCTGGGTCACTTGCCAGCCGGCCGCGCGCAAAGCGGCCCCATGCTCGTTATAGGTCGGAGACAGAATGCGCGCTTCACTGGCGGTGCGTAACCGGCCCATGATCTGTATGGCACCCTGGGCGCCGGCAAGCGCGGTCAGGGCAGCTTTGGTCCCAAAGGCCCCTTGTGCCGTGCGCAAAAGGCGCTGCATATCGCTGCGGCGGGGAAGGTTTTCCCAAGCAGATGGCGAGATCTGCGGCACCGGATAGGAAATCGGATTGATGCCGGTGGAAAGGTCGATCCATTGATCGACCCTCCCGCCATAGTGCCGGATGGCTGCATCAAGATTGCCGCCGTGATCGCGGGGTGTTTTCTGGTCTGTCGATGCCATGATGGTCTCAAGACACCGCAATTGCCAGAAGCGCAAGAACCATTCCCGCCATCGCCCTGCGATAAAGATGAAGCGCGCGCATCAGGTCCGTTGCCGTGGGGTCCGGTGCGCCCGCATTCAGCCATGGTTCGCTGACGGTGGTATTGTCATAGCTGCGCGGGCCGGACAGACGTATGCTCAAGGCACCTGCAACGGCACCTTCGGGCCAGCCGGCATTTGGCGATCTATGCGCGTGGGCGTCGCGGCGGACAACCTGCATCGCGGCGCGCCAGTTGCGCCCGGCGGCGAGCGCAAAAATACCGGCCGTCAGGCGCGCCGGAATCCAGTTGGCCACATCATCCAGCCGCGCCGCGACCTTGCCGAAGGCCTCGTATCGCTCGGATCTATGACCGATCATCGAATCCAGCGTATTGATAACTTTATACGCGACGATTCCCGGCAGGCCCGCAACCACGCCCCAGAACACCGGTGCAACGATGCCGTCGCTGGTGTTTTCAGCCAGGCTTTCGATGGCGGCACGCGCAACCCCGTGCTGGTCAAGCTGGGTTGGATCTCGCCCGACAATCATCGACACCGCCCGACGCGCGCCGACAAGATCACCTGCGACAAGCGGGCGGGCGACGGCATGGACATGATCGTGCATAGACCGCAGCGCGATCAGCGGCCATGCCAGAAGGCCCCCCAGACACAGACCCAGAACGCCATCGGGCAAAACCATTTGCAGCGCCAGGGCCGGCAGAACGGCAACCGCCAAACAGACCGCGACCGTCAACAGACCGCCCAACATGCGCCGGTTGCGACCACCATGGTTCAGCCTTTCATCACATCTTGAAATTACCTTTCCAATCCAGCCAACGGGATGGCCGATGCGCGCATACAAGGCCGTCGGCCAGCCGAGGCAAATGTCGATCAACGTGCCGGTCAGGATCATCAAAGCAAAACTCATGCCAGCCCCGTTGCAAACTGGAAAACGCCGTTCAGTCCGGCTTTTTCCAGCGCCGCCGTCGAACCTTCCGGAACAGAATCAGGCCGAAATATCAGACCTCGGGCCGATCCCGTATGCGCCCGCACGACGCCGAGAGCACCCAGATCTTCGGCAAGCTCCGCCATGGGGTCGCGCGGGCCGCGCAAGGCGGTGCAACGGCTGGCCGATATGCTGGCCAGTCGCCCAAGGCTTGGCAGATCCCCGGAACGTGCCGCGGCGCACCAAGGCGTGAGCAGGTCGGAAATATCGGGGAACTCCGTGTCGAAAGCATCGGTGCGCTCGGGCGCGCCCCAATAGCCACCGACAATCACGCAGGGCGGCGGCGGCGGGACCGTATCTACGATGCGGCCGCTGCGCGATGCCCAGATCATCGCATCGGGCGCAGGCCACATCAAAGGATCTGTCGCGCCCTCTATGTCAAGACAGGCCTGTGCAAGATCCATCGGCGGACCGGAAAAGCCCGCGCCATAAGCAAGTGCCGTCAGGGTGGCAGAGGATGCCCCGGCACCGCATCCGGGCGGTATGTTTGACGACAGTCGCGGCCATGGCGCAGCGCCAAGACGCAGAGCATGGCGGAACCGCGCAAGCTGGTCGGGCGGGAACATCGCACTGTCTGCATTCGCGGTCCCGTCGGTTTCTATCTGCACCCACAAGGCGCGACACGGCAGGGTGATCAACGCAACCTCGCCATCCGGCATCAGACGACCTTGCATCCATTCACCAAAATGCCCGTAGACCCTGCGCGGCGCGTGGATCATCGGGCCGTCTCGTTCACGCTGGAAATAGCGACAAGCCCTGCCGGGCCAACCCTGAACCTGCTCAGCGAAAGCGGTGCGACCTCGAATGAAAGCGCGGCGCTGGGGACTTCGATAACCTGAGCAATCGCCGCCCTGACGATCCCCGCGTGAACAACAAGCGCAATCGGGCCGTCTATGGCATGGGCGCGTTCGGCCAGTTCCTGCAAGGCAGGCCATGCGCGGGCGCAAACCGCATTGAAACTTTCGCCTTTGGGTGGCGTGTAAGCAGCCAGATCTGCCCCCCCCAGCGGGCCAAGGTCGGGCAATTCCGCATAAGCCAGCCCTTCGTGGTCGCCGAAACTCTGCTCCCACAGCCTTGCATCCGCTGGTATGTCGCGGCCATCGTCCCAGATCGCAGCAGCCGTTTGGCGGCACCTGCGTGCGGGGCTGCTGATCACCTGCGCGACGCCGCCAAGGCACCGTCGCAAACCCGGGATGTCAGCCGCATCCAGACATGCCGGCGCATCGGTGCGCCCGAACAGGCGGCCCTGTTCGGCAATCGGCGCGTGACGGATCAGGATAAGTGACGCCAAAGGCGCATTTTTTCCGGCCATGATGACGCCTGCATGTTCCCTTTCACTTCGAAACCTGCTTTTCCATAAACCCATGAAAAAGTCGATGCTGATAACGGGCGGTGCAAGGTCGGGAAAGTCTGCGCTGGCAGAGCGTTACGCCGTGGCCGCGACCGGCCGCGCCATCTATATTTCCACCGCCGACGCGCATGACGACGAAATGGCTGCGCGCATTGCCGCCCATCAGGCCAGGCGCGGCCCGGAATGGTCGCATATCCACGCCCCTTTCGCGCTGGCTGATAAGCTGCGGCAGTCGGATGGCGGACACCCGCGACTGGTAGATTGCCTGACGCTGTGGCTTAGCAATCTGATCCTGTCGGACGGCGACTGGCGCGCCGAAACCGCCACTCTGCTCGACGCGCTTGCCGACCAGACGGCACCGGTGATCTTTGTCACGAACGAGGTTGGCGCCGGCATCGTTCCCGAAAACCGCTTGGCCCGCGACTTTCGCGATGCGGCAGGCTGGGTCAACCAGACCATCGCGCACGCTTGCGACGAGGTCGTGTTCTGCGTGGCGGGCTACCCCATGAAAGTGAAATCCAATGACCATTCTCTCTGATCTGCATTCTCTGGACGATATCGCGGCGCTGCATCTGCCCGAATGCGATCACGCGGCGGCCGCCGCTGCCAAAGCGCGTCAGGACAGCCTGACCAAACCGCCCGGATCGCTTGGCCGTCTTGAAGAGCTGGCGATTTTCATGGCGGGCTGGCAGGGCCGCGAACGGCCCCAGATTGCCCGCGCCCAGGCGCTTGTCTTTGCGGGGAACCACGGAATTTGTGATCAGGGCGTAAACCCTTTTCCCCAAGAGGTGACGGCGCAGATGGTGGCCAATTTTCAGGCCGGCGGTGCCGCAATCAACCAGTTGTGTCGCGCCAGCGGTGCCGATCTGTCTGTTGTCGCACTGGAACTGGAACGCCCGACGCGGGATTTCACGCAAGGCCCCGCGATGGATCCTGCCGAGACGATCGAGGCAATGCAGCGTGGTGCGGCCGCCGTCGATCCCGACGCATCGGTCCTTGTCCTTGGCGAAATGGGGATCGGCAATTCGACTGTTGCGGCTGCACTGGCCTGTGCGGCCTTTGGTGGTGCCGCGACCGGATGGGTCGGGCGGGGAACCGGGTCAGACACTGACGGGCAGGCGCACAAGGCGCGAGTCGTCGAAGCAGGCGTTGCCCGTCATCAGGCGGCGCGGGGCATGGCGATGCTCGCGGCGCTTGGCGGGCGGGAACAGGCGGCCATCTGCGGCGCGGTTCTGGAAGCGCGCGCGCGGTTGATGCCGGTCATACTGGATGGCTATATCTGCACCGCCTCGGTCGCCCCGCTGTTCGATACCGCCCCAAGGCTGCTGGATCATTGCCTTGTCGGCCATGCCAGTGCGGAACCGGGCCACCTTCACCTGCTGGAAGCAATGAGCAAACCTCCGATCCTTTCAATGCAGATGGCCCTTGGCGAAGGATCGGGCGCGGCGCTGGCGCTTGGCGTGTTGCGCGCCGCGCTGGAATGTCACAACGGCATGGCCACTTTTGCCGAGGCCGGAGTGTCGGACGGATGAAACCCGCGACGGCCCGGATTGCAGAACTGCAACTCGCGGTCATGCTGCTGACACGCCTTCCCGCAGGCCAGTTGAAAGATCCCGCGCCAAAGCTTTCGGACGCGCAATGGGCCTATCCGCTTGTCGGTTTGATCGTCGGGCTGATCGCCGGGATCTGTCACGGCGCGGCGACAGGCCTTGGGGCCAGCCCGGCGCTTGCGGCTATCCTGTCCCTTTCCGCCATGATCCTGTCCACCGGGGCATTGCATCAGGATGGTCTGGCCGATTTTGCGGATGGGATGTGGGGTGGCCACAACACGGCGCGCCGGCTGGAGATCATGCGCGACAGCAGGATCGGCAGTTACGGTGTTCTGGCGCTCGGACTGTGTTGCGCGATCTGGAGCGCATCGGTGGCGCAGCTGGCCGGCTCTGCGGATTTGGCTGCGTTCCTTGCCATCGGTGTGCTGAGCCGCGTCGCAATGACCGTCTGCCTTGCAACAATGCCACCCGCCCGACACGATGGGCTTGGCGCGCAGGCCGGGCGCGATACGCGCGCAAACCTGACGGTGTCGGCGTTTCTGGCGTTAGCGGCGGTCATTGTGCTTGGCCTGGATGGCCTGATTGTGATGCTGGTGGTCGCGGCTGTGACTTTTGTCATTGCAAGGACCGCGCAACAGCGTGTCGGCGGGCAGACAGGCGATGTTCTGGGCGCGGTTCAATTCCTTGCGGAAACCGCTGCCTGGGCAACGCTTGCCATATTGAGCAACTAGGGTCCGACCGGGCGGACAAGTCCCTCGCGGATTTCCACCTCTGCGCTGGTGATCTGCGCCCGGAACGCGGCAGAGTGGCTGACCAGAAGGATCGCTTGCGGCAAACCTTGCAGGATTTCGATCAACCGCGCCTCGTTTTTCACATCCAGCGCATTTGTCGGCTCGTCCAGCAACAGGACTTCCGGCTCCATCGCCAGAACGGTTGCCAGCGTCACCAGACGTTTTTCACCCCCCGACAGCTTGTGGGTGATGCGGTCGCGCAGATGGGCAAGCCGCAGATCCGACAGCAGCCGGTCTACGATCTCCAACGCCTCGGATTTCGATTTGCCAAGGTTCAGCGGTCCGAAGGCGATATCCTCGGCGACGGTGGGGCAGAACAGTTGATCGTCAGCATCCTGAAACACCAGGCCGATCCGGCGGCGGACCTCGTGAAAATCGGTCTCTTGCGTGCGGGGCTGGCCAAAGGCGCGGATCGTGCCGCGCTGCGGTGCCTGAAGACCAAGGATCACCCGCAGCAGCGTGGATTTGCCCGACCCGTTCGGGCCGGTCAGGGACAACCGCTGACCCGGCAGCAATTGCAACGCCGCACCCGCCAGGATGGCAGCCTGACCGGGATAGCTGATATGGATGTCTTCCAGTTCGATCAACGCCATGCGATTTCCAGACAGATCAACAGTAACACCGCGCCACCGAACAAGACGGCAAACCGCCGGTCCACCACCGTCAGAGCAAAATCCTGCAACAGATGGATGCGCCCGGAAAAGCCACGACATTTCATTGCTTGCAATATCCTTTCAGATCGTTCGATTGCGCGCACGAGCATCATCCCCACCAGATACCCGAAGCTGCGATAGGTATGCCAGTTGGTGCCGGGCCGAAAACCGCGCACCTTCATGGCGGCGCGCAGCCGCAGGTATTCCTCGCGCAGAACCTCGATATAGCGGATCGTGAACATCAGCAGATGCACAAGAGTTTCAGGCATCCGCAGCTTGTGCAGCGCGTGGCCCAGTGTCACGGGCTCCATCGTGCCGACCAGTGTCATCAACGCCAGAATAACCGCATTGGCCGTCAGAGCGATTTCCACGCCGCGCCACAGCCCTTGCCAGCTGGCGGTCGCGCCCCAAAGCGTGAAAATGGGATCGCCCGGCACGGTGAAGGGCAACAGCAGCAACATGAAAATGATAAAGCTGTCCATCATCGCCATGCGTTTCAGGGTCGGGCGCAAAGGCAGGCGTGACAGGAACAGAAGGCCCATCGACAGACCCAAAGCGACGCTCAGCGTCATCAGCGACGACAGCCCCACCACCACGATGCCGAAGCTGATCGCGGCAAGAATACGCACCCGTGGATCGACGCTGCCGATCCGTCCCGACACACGCAGCGCGCCGGTTTCGGTCAGCGTCTTTTCATTCTGTCCAAGCGCATGTGCCATGTCCTAGGCCTCCAGCTTGCGGCGCGCCGCGAGGTAAAAGCCCAGCCCGAACAGCCCCACGATATAGCCGATGCCGCCAAGGATGGTCTGAAAGCCGTTATGCTCCTTATAGGCCGCGATCTCACGGCGGAGGGGGCGGATTTCGTCGCGCACCGCCTCGGCGATGGCCTGCCGCTCTGTTCCGGTCAGCGTCGCGACTGTGACGCCGCCCGTCGCGGTCGCTTGAGGTATTTCGGCCATGGCGGAACTCGCGCTTTCCGGTGCCGCTTCGCCAAGAATCTCGGCCACCTGATCGGCAGGCATCGTTACCTCGGCGACATGGCCTGCCCCCAGATTGACGCTGAACATATGCGCCACGGGCAAAGAGGGGACGAAGATAAAGAACCCGTCCCCATCGGTGATCGCACGGCCCAGTTCGGCACCATCCGGACCGGTCACGACGACCTCTGCATTTGTGGCCATGTCACCGTTTGAAAACCCGATTTCGCCTTCGATGGCTTCACCGGCGGGGAACACCCCCGCGATGACCTTATGTGCCAGCGCAGGCAGGGGGGCCACGATCAGCATCAGAGCAAGGATCAGATGTTTCATGCGGGGAGTCCTTTGACGAACAGCTCGGGTTTGACCTTGCGGGCAAGCAATATGGCAAAGCCAGTCAGCACGGCCTCGATGGCCATGACCGGAACATGGGCAAAGAAGACCAGTTTCGCGGCGGGCAGGAATTCATCGCCCGACATGGCCAGAGAAACGGCCACCATCCCCGTCGTTGCGGCAATGGCAAAGGCCCCGCCAACACCGCCCCAGATGGCACCCTGAACCGGCGAGCCGCGCCCGATCAGCCGCCCGAACACCATCCAGGCCAGCACGGCGGGCAGCGCGATATTCACCGTATTGACCCCAAGCACCGTCAACCCGCCAAAGCCGAAGAACACCGCCTGCAACAACAGGCCGACAAACAGCGCCGGAAAAGCGGCGAAGCCAAGCAAAAGCCCGGCCAGACCGTTCAGAATCAGATGTACCGAGGATGGCCCGATGGGCACATGGATCAGCGAGGCGACAAAGAAGCTGGCCGACAGCACCCCCGCAGCGGGGATGCGTTCCAATGTCAGGCTGCGCAGGCCAAGCGCGATGCCGCCCACTGCCGCAACCGCCCCGGCGATCACCACCGGATTGGACAGCGCGCCATCTACGATGTGCATGGCCGGATCACTCCATGTCCCAGGCGCGGATCCAGATCACCGCGTCCTGGCTCAGTTCCTTGCCTTCATGCTCGGTCGCAGGGCCAGAGCCGAGCGCGGCAAAGCCCCAATATCCGGCCTTGGGGACTCCGAAAGTGAAATATCCGTTGGTATCGGAAACGGCGACAATGGTTCCACCCGGCAGCGCGCCCACGACCGGCGCGCTTGACGCAGCATTTTCCATGTCGGGCTCGGCCGCCATGTATTCGATTTCGATCTCGGCACCGGCAACCGGCTGGCCCTCGGCCAGGACCTGCCCGGTAAAGCTCGACCCGGCCAAGATGTTGTAAGGCTTGTTGAGCGGCACGATTTCCGTGGGCAAGCCGACCGGGTTCATCCAGTCGGTTGGCAATTCGCTGCGGTTCAGGAACGCCTTGGTGATCTGCTGGATATAGATATCCTCGGATTCCTCGTAATAAGGGACCGGCACCGTGACCAGAATGTAATCGCCCGAGCGTTTGACCGGCACGCTTCCCTTGAAGGCGGCACCGCTGTTTTCGCCGCCGGTGAATTGTACGGGCTCCAGCGTGTCCTTCAGGTCAGTCTTTTCGCCATTATGGATCATGTAGAAGTCTTGTGGCAGATCCAGGTCCATCACATGACCGTTGTCCATGGGATGCCAGAAGATCAGCTTTACCGGCACATCGCCGGGGCGTTCGATCATCGTGTCTGTGGTATATTCCAGCAGGAAATGTCCCGAGGCCATCGCAGGCAGGGTCAGCGCAACAGCGCTGGCAATAAGGGTCTTCTTCATCAATCCGTCCCGTTTATGGTGCCACACCCGGCACCTTTTTCATGTGAACGGCGGGGAAAGATCAGACCGGGACGGTGCACCAGAGATCGGCGCGCGGATGCCACGGCCAAACGCACACCCCGGCGTCCGGTGGATGCGCCCCGTTTACCATGGGGCACATGTCCGGCAGGTCTCCTGGCTTGCGGGTCAATGCGTTGGGCCAGCCTTCCCGGATTGCTCCAGTGGCATATTGGCCCTGCTCGCCGCTGACAGTTGCGGGGGCAGCTGTAGACTTGGCGCGAAACGGCACCGCACTACATTCCCTCTTTCGCCCGAAAAGCAACGGGACCGGTCATGGCGCTTAATTGACAGACCAGGATGCCTGGCGTCAATCCATAATACGTGCCGCAGGCCACCAGTTCTGTGCAACGGCCCTAAGACTCGGCGGTTTGCGCGCGCAACAGATAGGTGTCCATGATCCAGCCATGCCGCGCCCGCGTCTCTGCTCGGATTCGGATAATCCGTTGCGCGACATCGCCGATCCGGCCATGCTCCAGTATCTGTTCCGGCATTCCCAGAAAGGCCCCCCACCAGATACGCGTATCGGGAGGCAGGGTCTGAAAGGTGCAATCGCCATCCAGCATCACGACCAACGTCTCTGCGTCCTCGGGCCAGCCATGATCGCGCAGCCGCCGCCCTGTTGTGATCGTTACCGGCCCGTTGAGCGTGTTCAGCGTCAGCGCATGCGCTGCCGTCAGGGCCTGAATGGCGGTGATACCCGGCACCACCCGCAGGCGCGGCACGGGGGTCAGCCGCCGGGCAATGCGCAGCGTGCTGTCGTATAGCGAAGGATCGCCCCAGACCAGCAGCGCCACCGGCCCGTTCTGCCCTGCCCCGGCCAGCGCGCTCTGCCAGCGGCGGGCGATCTCGTCATGCCAACGCGCGACTCTTTCGCGATAAGGCAAGGCGGGGTCGCGCACCGGGTAGTCAAAGGTGACAACCCGCGCCTGCGTGCCGCTGGCTTTCAGGATGTGGTATCGCAACGCCGCCAGGTCGCCCTTGCCCGCGCCCTTGTCAGGCACCAGCACCACTGCCGCATCGCGCAGGGCCTGCATTCCCTCGCCGGTGACATGCGCCGGGCTGCCGGTACCAATGCCGATCAGCCAAAGATCGAAGGATGCGGCGGTCATGCCGGTGGCTCGGCCAAGGGGCCATAAAGGATCAGCGCCGCGCTGTCGCCAACCTCCTGTGACAGCCGTGCGGCCAGAGTTGTAACATCCGATCGGGTGATGTGCTGTTCAGGCCGGCTGACATCCTCGGCCAGAATGGCGGGCGTGTCGGGCGGCAGGCCATGTGCCAGCAGGCGCGCCAGAAGGCCCGGAAAGGTCCGCTTGCCCATGAATATCACCGTCGAGGCTGTCGGATCGGCCAGCGCGGTCAGGCTGATGTCGTCAGGTAGCTTTCCGGTCACGTCATGGCCGGTGACAAATTGCACCCGGCGCGCTGTCAGACGGCGGGTCAGAGGTATACCCGCCGCCGCCGCCGCGGCCACGGCAGAGGGCACGCCGGGAATGATCTCATAGGCGATACCCGCAGCGCGCAGGGCGACCAACTCTTCCTCCAGGCGGCCGAAAAGGCCGCCATCGCCGGATTTCAGCCGGACAACGCGCTGGTCGATCTTCGCGTAATCCACCAGCAGGCGACTGACATGGTCCTGCTGCGGAGATGCGCGCCCGGCGCGTTTGCCGACCCCTATCAGATCCGCACCGCTACGCGCATGGGCGAGGATCGGACCCGCGCTGAGATCATCGAACAACACCGCATCGGCGCGCTTCAATCGGTCCACCGCCTTGAGCGTCAGCAATTCGGGATCACCGGGGCCGGAGCCCACGAAACTGACAAAACCGGTCATCGTGGGGCCTCTTGCGCGGTGATCAGATGAAAGAACGTGCCGGTGACATGGCCCCGGCATGACCCGGTCTCGGGCACCGGCGCCCCATCGGCATCCGCCACCCGCGCCAGCGGTGCGTCGGGCTGTTCAAGGATCGTGGAATAGTGGAATTCATGCCCCAAAAGCTGCGTGCCCGCAGCGTGCCCCGGCATCGGGGACAGCAGATCGACACGTCGATAGCCCAGGTGGAACTTGCGTTTCTCATAGCTGGTCACAAGGCCCAGCAGACCGGCCATTTCATGCGCGGTTCCCTCCTTGTCGATCAGCGCCGCGCCAAGCGCCATATAGCCGCCGCATTCGCCGTGAACAGGGCGCGAGCGCGCGTGCCGGATCAGACCTGCGCGAAAGCGGCTCGCCGCTGCCAGCCGCCCTGCGTGCAGTTCAGGATACCCTCCCGGCAGCCAGACGAGATCGGCACCGGCGTCGGGTGCCTCGTCTGCCAGTGGCGAGAAGGGAAGGATTTCCGCACCTGCCGCGCGCCAGCCCTCCAGCTGGTGCGGATAGGTAAAGGAAAACGCCGCGTCCTGCGCCAGTGCAATCCGTCCCGCCGGTGCCGATGGCCAAGGTCGCGCGCCGTCTTGACCGCGCTGGCCTCGGGCGGCGTTGCGCAGCGTGTCCAGATCGACATGGGCGCGCAGGAAATCGGCATAGGCGGCAATCGCGGCCTCCAGATCAGGATGCTCGGCTGCCTGAATCAGACCCAAGTGCCGTTCGGGCAAGACGAGATCGCCGCGCCGGGGCAAGGCACCCAGCACGGTCACGCCGGCCTTTTCCATACCCAGCCGCGCCAGCCGCTCGTGGCGCGGCGAGGCCACGCGGTTCAGGATCACACCGGCAAAGGGCAGATCGGGTTGGTAGGCCTGAAACCCAAGCGCCGTCGCAGCGGCGGATTGCGCCTGCCCACTGACATCGACCACCAGAACCACAGGCCACCCCATGTGCCGCGCCGTTTCGGCAGAGCTGCCAAAACCGCTTTGGCCGCGTGTGGCGACGCCATCGTAAAGACCCATCGACCCTTCGGCGATACAGATATCCGCGCCCTGCGACTGGGCGGTGACTGTGCCAAGAAGATCCGCCCCCATCGCCCAGGTATCAAGGTTGAACGAGGCCCGCCCGCAAGCCGCGCGGTGAAACGCGGGATCAATGTAATCGGGGCCGGATTTATAGGGCTGCACGGTCAGCCCCTCTTCTGCCAACGCCCGCAGCAAGCCCAGCATGACCGTGGTCTTGCCGGTCCCTGAAGACGGGGCCGAAATCATCAGGCCGGGCGGAACGGAGGCCGGATCAACCATCGCCGTGGCTCCAACCCGCCCAGGGACTTTCCGCGCTTTGCGGTCGATAGCGCCGGTCATAATCCAACGAATAGAGGCAGCTTTCGTCAAACCCCTCTCCGGCCAGCGCCGGCCCGACAAGGATCAGAGCAGTACGGGTGATCTCGGCGTCCAATCGTCCGGCAATGTCGGCCAGCGTGCCGCGAATGATCCGCTCATCCGGCCAGCTTGCGCGATAAACGACGGCAACGGGGCAGTCAGCCCCGTAGGCCGGGGTCAGATCAGCGGTGACGGCGGCAATGTTCTGCACCGACAGGTGGATGGCCAGAGTCGCCCCCGTGGCCGCGAAGTTGGTCAGCGTCTCGCCCGTTGGCATGCTGGAGGCGCGTCCAGGCGTCCGCGTCAGAACAACCGATTGCGCCAGTCCGGGCAAGGTCAGCTCGCTTCCGAGCGCGGCGGCGGCAGCGGCAAAGGACGGCACCCCCGGCGTGACCGACACGGGGATGTCCAGCACCCGCAGGCGGCGCATCTGCTCGCCCATGGCGGACCAGACCGAAAGATCCCCCGAATGCAGCCGCGCGACATCCTGACCTGCCGCGTGGGCCGCCTGCATATGCGATATGATGGCATCCAGATCCAAGGCCGCTGTGTTGATGATGTTCGCCCCCGCTGGGCAATGGGCCAGTATTGCCTCGGGCACCAAAGATCCGGCATAGAGGCAGACCGGACACGCCGCGATGATGTCCCTGCCCCGCAGGGTCAGAAGGTCCGGTGCGCCGGGTCCGGCTCCGATAAAATGAACGGTCATGTCGCGTCTCCTATCGCGATTGCGCAGGTTGCCAGCCTGTCCGGTGAAATCAGCCTTGCGGCGAGCAGGCGCGCGCCCGGCCCCGCTGCGGCCAGTGCTGCCGCTTCGGCAACACTGGCGGTGCCATAGTGGTCGTGCGATGCGACCGAGTGGGTCTGAACCGGCTGTATGACGAGTTCATCCGCAGGCACCGCCACAACGGGCAGACCAAGCGCCTGCGCAAGGTCGATGAATGGCGCGGCCTTCGCCTTGGCCGATGCGGTGGCCAAGCTGTCAGGCGCAACGCCGTGCAATTCAAGAGCGCTGCGCAGACTGCCCACATCCGCCCTGCTGCGAAATCCGAAACCGGCGACAATCATAGCGTCACGCTCCATTGTACGATGGGATAGTTGGCTTTCCAGCCCCGCCCCGACCCCAGCGGCGCGGCGCGGGCCAGCTCGATCCGAAGCAGATCACCACCCCGCCGTGCCTGTGTCTGCGTCAGCAAGGCCTCGCTTTCCAGCGTCACGGCATTGGCCACCAGCCGCGTTCCGGCCGGTAAAGTCGCCTCAAGCCAGTTCAGAAGATCATCGGACAGCCCCCCGCCGATAAAGACGCAATCGGGCGTCTGCAACTCTTCAAGCGCGGTGGGGGCCTCGCCTTCGATGACCTGCAACCGATCCACCCCCAGCGCTGCCGCGTTCGCCGCGATGCGCGCCGCGCGCGCGGGGTTGCGCTCGATCGTGGTGGCACTCAGGCTGGGATCGCCAAGAAGCCATTCGATCGCGATCGACCCCGAGCCGCCGCCGATGTCCCAAAGATGCTCGAACGGGCGCGGGGCCAGCGCGGACAGGGTCAGCGCCCGGACCGGCCGTTTCGTCATCGTGCCGTCGCTGTCGAAAAAAGCATCCGGCCGGCCGCTGGCCAGCGGCAGCGCCACGCCGGTGCCCGCAACCTCTATTGCCGCGCAGACCGGGTGCGCATGGTTGTCGGTGACACTGTCGGCGGCGCGTATATCGCTGCGCCGCGCCTGCGGCCCACCCAGCGATTCAAGTACGCTGATCCGCGACGCGCCCCAGCCCTGTGCTGTCAAATACTGCGCCAGCGTCGCCACCGCCGCCCCATCGCGCAGCAGCACGATCAGCCGCACGCCCGCCGCAAGCGCCGGTCGCAGCCGCGTCAACGGCGCTGCGTGCAGCCCGAAACACCGCGTTGTTTCCAAAGCCCAACCCATGACATTGGCCGCAAGCGAAAAGGTCGAGACACCGGGCAAGGCGCGCCATTCCCCCGGCGCGAGATGACCCATCATGCTGGTTCCCGCTCCGAACCAGAACGGATCGCCCGAGGCCAGCATCACAACGCGCCGACCACGATATTTCAACAAGATGTCCACCCCGTCCGCGAAAGGCACCGGCCATGTCACAAGCTCGGCCCCATGAGGCGGCGAAAGCGCCAGCTGACGCTGCGCCCCCATGACGATTTCCGCAGATCCAAGCGCGTCGAGGCTTGCACGAGACAGGCCATCCGGCGCATCTTCGCCAATCCCGATGATGGTCAGCCACGGAGCCTCATACATGGACAAAAACCCCCTCATCCTTGGTGGCACAACCGAGGCAACGGCGCTTTGCCTCGCGCTCAGCGCGGCTGGCATAGGCGGCACCATATCCTTTGCGGGCCGCGTGATGCGCCCCGTGCGGCAGCCCCTGCCCCAGCGCGTCGGCGGCTTTGGAGGCATCGCGGGGCTGGAGCGATACTTGGCAGATCACCGCATCAGCCATGTCATCGACGCAACGCACCCCTTCGCCGCACAAATAAGCGCCAATGCGGTCCGCGCCTGCGCAGAGGCACAGGTGCCCCTGATCGCGCTTGGCCGCGCGCCCTGGTCTGCCGGGCCGGACGACAATTGGGCACATGTGCCGGATATTGCGGGTGCCGTCGCGGCGCTGAACCGCCCCGCCGCCCGCGTGATGCTGGCCGTCGGACGGATGCATCTGGCCGAATTTGCCCCGAACCCGCAGCATTTCTACCTGCTGCGCCTGATCGACGCGCCGGAGGCGGCGCTGCCCTTTCCCGATTGCCGTGTCGTACAGGATCGCGGCCCGTTCACGACCAAAGCCGATCTTGCCCTGATGCAGGCACACCGGATCGACCTTGTGGTCTGCAAGAATTCGGGCGGCACCGGTGCCCAGGCCAAGCTGCTGGCGGCGCGCGCACTTGGGATTCCGGTCGTGATGATTGATCGGCCTGCCTTGCCCCCGCGCCTCGAAGCGCATGACGTGGCAGCGGTTCTGGACTGGCTGGGTCATGGCAGGACCGATCTGGGCGTGTAGACGATCGGGCGGGGCGCGCCCTCGATCACCCGAGTATTCGAGGCCCCTACGATGACCACTGTGCGCATATCCGCCATCTCGGGGAGCGCGTCATTCAGGGGTATGACACGGATCTCCTCCGCGGGCGTGGACACGGCCCGCGCAAAGATCACCGGGCGCGCATCACCGCAGGCCTTTTGCAAAAGGTGCAGCGCGCGCGCGAAACCTTCGGGTCGGGATTTCGAGCGGGGGTTGTAGAATACCATTGCGAAATCGCCTTCGACGGCGAGGCGCAGGCGTTTTTCGATCAAGGCCCAGGGTTTCAGATTATCGCTCAGATTGATGGCGCAAAAATCATGCCCCAGCGGCGCACCGATCCGGGCGGCAGCGGCCAGCATGGCGGTAATTCCCGGCAGAACCTCTATGTCCAGCTCGCGCCATATTGCCGGCCCGTCTTCCAGCGCCTCGAACAGGGCCGAAGCCATCGCAAAGACGCCGGGATCGCCGGAGGAAACCACCGCCACCTTGTGACCTCGGGCGGCGAGCGACAGGGCATGGCGCGCCCGGTCAAGCTCGACCCGGTTGTCGCTGGGATGCAGTGTCAAACCTGCGCGCGGCGCTATTCTGGCAACATAGGGAATGTAGCCGATCACGTCGCTGGCCGCGTCAAGCGCATCAGACACCTGCGGCGTGACCAGATCATCTGATCCGGGGCCAAGTCCTGCGATTTTCACCCAGCCCGTCATGGCCTGCGCCCCTGCCCATGCACGACAATGATCGAGAAATAGGGCGTGATCCGGCCTTCGGCGTCTGACAGTCGCTGGACGGTCTGGCCCGGCATGCTGGCATATTCGATCAGCCAGGCGTCTTCGTATTTTCCCGCCGCCTCCAATGCCGCGCGAACCTTTTCGATATTGCGTCCGATCTTCATTACGACCAGTGCATCGGTGGTCTTCATCCGCTCCGTCAGGTCAGCCGCGCTTAGCGTCCCCATCAGCACGGTCAGGACATCGTCGCCCCAAGTGACCGGACTGCCCGTGGCGGTCCATGCCGCCGACATACCGGTGATCGCCGGCACGACCTGCACCGGAACGTCATCTTTCAGCCGCGTGTAAAGATGCATGAACGACCCATAAAAAAACGGATCGCCCTCGCTTAGGACAATCACATCCTCGCCCCTTGTCACCAGGGCACGCAAATGCGCGGCGCACTCGGCGTAAAACCGTGACAGAATTTCGTTGTAACGCGGATCGGTCACGGGAATTTCGGTTGTGACCGGGTATTCCATTGCAAATTCAATAGCATCCGGGTGCACTAGCCCGTCGATTATCGCGCGAGCCTGTCCGGTACGGCCGGCTTTGCGAAAATAGGCGATATGGCGCGCCCCGGTCAGCAGCCTGTGGGCGCGCAGACTCATCAAGTCTGGGTCGCCGGGGCCAAGGCCAACGCCGTGGATCGTTCCGACGTTCATTCCGCGCGGCTCGCGATGGCGTTGATTGCGGCGACGGTGATGGCGCTGCCGCCCAGACGCCCCTCCACGATGCAGCACGGCACCGGTTGATCCGCCCAAAGCGCATCCTTGCTTTCGCGCGCGCCGACAAAGCCGACAGGGCAGCCGATGATCGCGGCGGGGCGCGGACATTCCGGGTCTTCGAGCATGTTCAGCAGGTGGAACAACGCGGTGGGCGCGTTGCCGATTGCGACCACCGCACCGCCCAGATGCGGGCGCCACAACTCCAGCGCAGCAGCGGACCGGGTATTGCCCATCTGCGCCGCAAGGTCGCGCACACGCGCGTCATGCAAGGTGCACATCACCGGATTGTCCGCCGGCAGACGCGCCCGAGTGACGCCTTCGGATACCATGCGCGCATCGCATAGGATCGGCGCGCCGCCTTCAAGTGCTGCGCGCGCGGCATCGGCAAATCCCGGCGACAGCCATACGTCCCGTTCCAGACCGACCAGCCCGGCTGCATGGATCATGCGCACTACAATCGGTTCTTCTGAGGCCGAGAAGCGGTCCAGATCGGCCTCGGCCCGGATCATGGCAAAGGATTGGCGGTAGATCTCCGCACCATTGGTTTCATAGGTATACGGCATCGTATGTCAGAATCCTTCAGTCATCAGGTCGTCGGGATGTAGCCCGGTTGTGAAAGGTAAATCTTCTGCGCAGCCCGCGCGCACCAGATCGAATGCGCCGTTCCGCCCGATCAGCGTCACATCGGCGGGTCGCGCCCGCGCACAGCCCTTGGAACAGCCCGACACATGCAGGCTGCCCTGCATCCGTGGTGCCAGTGCCCGCGCCAGATCACGCGTTTCGACACTGGCCGATGGGCACCCCGGCGCGCCGGGGCAGGCATCGACGCGCATCAGCGGATCGTCAGGTGCCGTGATGAAGGCAGTCGAATCGGGCAGACCCGCCCCTTCCAGCAGGAACGTCCGCCACGGCGTCAGTCTTAGTCCCGTCGCGCCCTTCAGGACACTCTTCAAGGCACGCGCGTCGATCTGCCCGAAGGGCGCACCGACCAGTGCCCCAAGGGGATGCAGGCCGATTTCCGCTTGGGCGGCAGTTGCGCGCGGTGGCGCGTTTGACCAGTCTTCGGGCAGGATGTCGCGGGCCGATACCAACGCCATTCGGCGCGCCTGCGGCGTGACATGATCGGCCAGCCATACTGCCATCTCGATCAGCGCGGGTATCACCGTTGCGACCGTCACGGCGCGTCCGCAAGCGGCACCATCTGCGCGCAGGATCAAGCCCGACTGACCCTGTTCGATCCTGATATCGGCAGAACAGCGCGCCAGTTGCGGCCCCGCCGGATCGCAATCGACCGCAAAACCGACCTTTGCAGGCAACTCGGGCAGATCAGCAAGACAGTCCAGCAACGCGCGCG
The DNA here is from genome assembly GCF_048268605.1 of Primorskyibacter flagellatus. Taxonomy (NCBI): domain Bacteria; kingdom Pseudomonadati; phylum Pseudomonadota; class Alphaproteobacteria; order Rhodobacterales; family Roseobacteraceae; genus Primorskyibacter; species Primorskyibacter flagellatus. The sequence continues at coordinate 60,879 of NZ_JBLWVF010000004.1, read as the reverse complement.
CGAGCCGGGCCGTCAGATCGCCCTCGGTCCAGAAAGGCGCAACCAGAATGTTGCGGCGCTCCTCTATCCTTGGGTCCTCATCCAGCAGGTCCAATGCGCCCAGCCCTGCCAGAACGGTATCGTGATCCGCCTCCGCCACGCCGCGTATCTGTAGATTGGCGCGATTGGTCAGGTCGATAGATCCCGACCCGTAGCGCAGGGCGATGTCGCACAGCCCTGCGCCCTGGTCCGGTGTCAATCGTGCCAGCCTTGGCCGTACACGCACCACCAACCCATCCGCCGACAGCATCGGACGGTAAGCACCGGGACACCAGCCTTTGACCGTGGGGGGCGTTGTCATTGCAGCCCCTCCAGAGCGGCGACAACGGAATTGCGCCGGGTTTGCCACAGGCCCGCCCGCAGCAGGTCGGCAAAACGCGCCTGCATCGCAGCATGAGCTTGCGGGTTGGCGTCGCGCAAAAAGCCATCGGTTTCCGGATCTCCCAGCGTGGCGTCGTGATAAAGATCGAACAGATGCGGTGCGACCGCACCGGCCAGATGCGCGAAGCTGGCCATATGATCCAGCGTTGCAGCGATCTCGGACGCACCGCGAAAGCCGTGTTGTTTCATCCCCGCGATCCAGCCGGGATGGGCGGCGCGCGCATGAACCACGCGGGCAATCTCTTCGGACAATGCACGCGCTCGTGGGCGCGCAGGGTCGGTATTGTCCAGATGATAAAGGGCTGCCCGCCCGCCCGCGATCTGTTGCGCAGCGGCGAACCCCGCTTCGTGGGCGGCGTAATCGCTGGCCAGCAAGAGATCGGTCTCGGGCAGGTCCTGCGCATGCACGAAACTGTCGGCCTGCGCCACCCGGTTCCGGATACCTGCCGCGTCCGGCAAGGCCGCTTCGCCGTCCAGCGCCCAATTGCTGGCCTTCAGCCAAGCCTCGCCCGCCTTGCGCCGCCCTGCTTCGGTGTAATCATCCAGTGCCGCGCCCATTGCCAGGCCGAACTCGCCCGGTGCGGGACCATAGACACGCGCCAGATCAGCGTGCCCGACATAGGGGTTCCAATCCGCCGCCTCCTCGCGCGCAGCGAGGGCGCGGACAGCCTGCGAAAAAAGCGCCGAGAGCGTCGGGAACACGTCCCGAAACAGGCCCGACACCCGCAAGGTCACATCAATGCGCGGGCGATTCATTTCGGTCAGCGGCACCACTTCGATGCCTGAAACACGTTCGGACCCGGCATCCCAGACGGGGCGGACGCCCAAAAGATCCAGCGCCATGGCGAAATCCTCACCCGCCGTGCGCATCGTGGCCGATCCCCAAAGATCGACGATCAGGCCGCGCGGCCAATCACCTTCGTCCTGAAGATGGCGGCGGATCAGTTCTTCGGCCAGCCGCACGCCCTGGGCAAAGGCGGCGCGTGTCGGAACCGCGCGCGGATCGGTGGTGAACAGATTGCGCCCGGTGGGCAGCACGTCGCGCCGTCCGCGATAGGGCGATCCCGATGGTCCGGGCGCAATGCGCCGCCCGTCCAGCGCATCCAGCAGCGATTGCCGTTCGCCCTCGACCGACCCGGCGGTGGCAAAAGGCGTCTTGCCGCGTGGGGCGCGCGCCCAGATATGCAGCCCTTCGCCGAACTGGCTTTCCTTGATGTCGCAGACGAAGCGATCGATGCGGGTGATCGCCTCGGCGCTGCATGAGGCCCCGTCCAGCCCAAGATCGCGCTCGACCCCTTGCGCCTGCGCCTCCGCCCGGATGTCGCCCTGAAGCCGGTCCCGGCGGCGCGGGTCAAGCCCGTCAGCGTTGGAAAACTCGTCCAGCAGCGCCTCCAGCCGGGCCAGCCGGTCCGGCGTGCCACTTTCGCGTAGCGGTGGCGGGATGTGGCCAAGGGTGACGGCCCCGATCCGGCGCTTGGCCTGCGCAGCCTCGCCTGGATCGTTGACGATGAAGGGATAGATCACCGGCAAGGCACCGGTCAGCGCCTCGGGCCAGCAGGTGCCGGAAAGGGCGACCGATTTGCCCGGCAGCCATTCCAGAGTGCCATGTGCGCCGATATGGACCAGCGCATCGCTGTGCTGTTGCAGCCAGAGATAGAAGGCGACATAGGCGTGACGCGGCACGCGCGACAGATCGTGATAGCTGTCTTCGCGCCCGTCTTGCAGCCCACGTTCGGGTTGCAGTGCGACCCAGAGCTTGCCGCAGGCCGTGACGGCAAAGTGAAACGCGCCGTCATGAGCATCGGGGTCATCCTCGGGCACACCCCAGGCGTTTTGAAGATCGTCCCGCATGACGCGTGGCATCCTTGCCAGCGCGGTTTTGTAGTCAGTCAGAGGCCAACGCATCTGACGCGCGGCAAACATATCCTGAAGCGCCTCTCCGGTGAGTGGGGCCTCTGCCCCGGTGTCATATCCGGCAGCGGCAAGATCCTCGATGATCGTGCGCGCGGATTGCGGCGCATCAAGGCCAACCGCGTGGCCCATATTCCAGTCCTTGCCGGGATAGGTCGACAGCACCAGTGCAACCCGCCGATCCATTGGTGTCTTTTGGGCGAGGTCCAGCCACCCCATGACGCGGCTGGCGATCGCGCCGACACGCTCTTCCTCGGCCTGATGGGCCAAACGGGAAAACTGCAAATGACTGTCGCGCGGGCCTGCTTGCTTGAACGAGGCGACCCCGGCCAGAATGCGCCCGTCCACCTCTGGCAAGACGACATGCATGGCCAGATCGGCGGGCGACAGACCACGTTCGGCCTTGGCCCAGGCGTCTCGGGTCGCGGTGGCAAGCACCACCTGGAACACCGGCACCCCGGCCGCATCCAGCGGCGAGCGGCCATCGTCGGCCTTGCCGGAAAAGGCGGTGGCGTTGACGATGGCATCGGGGCGCAGATGCGTGATCTGGCGACGCAGCCAGCCCGCCACTTCCGGTGTCTTGAGCGATGGCACGAACAACGCCAAGACATCGCAGCCGTGCCCGCGAAGCGCGGAGAAAAGCGCCTTGATCGGTGCCAGATCGGCGGCGACCAGATAGGACCGATAAAAAACGAGGACGATGCGGCGCTGCCCCGCCAGCGCCTCTGGCTGGCCCAATGCCGATACCGGGCAGGCCGGCCCCGCCTCCGGGGTCCACGCCCCGACCGGGGGCAAGCCCTTGGCCCCCTGCACCGGACCCGCATACAGCCCCGCCGCCAACGCCATTTGTGCCAAGGCCGCCTGCGCGGCAACTGTCCCGCCGGTATCGCAAAGATGCGCCAACCTGCGCAGGGTAGAAAGCGGCAAGGTGGACATCTCGTCCAACCGGCTGTCGGGCCGTCCGTCGCCGGGCAGGACCGCAAGCGCAATCCCGTGCGTGCGTGCCAATGCCTGAATATGTTGCAGACCATACGGCCAATAGGGCACGCCACCGATCAACCGGATCAGGATGCCCTTCGCGCCGGAAAGCGTATTCTCGACATAAGTATCAACCGACAGAGGATGCTTCAGCGCGGCAATATTCGCCAGCCTGAGCGAGGGCAGACGCCCCTCGGCCCCGCCACCCCGGTGCCAGCCTTCCGCGAAGGCCCCGAGGTCGGAATCAGACAGCGACAACACTACCAGATCCGCGGCATCCTGCCCCAGATCGGTTGGTGTCTCGGTCTCTTCAAGCCCGTGACTTTCGCGAAAGACGACATGCATCGCCAGTTACTCTGCCGCGCGGTCCGAGGCCACACCAAGGGCGGCGCGGATCACGTCGGTATTGATGTCGTCATGCTCGGCAATCACCACCAGCCTGCCTTGCCGCGCCTCGTCATCGCGCCACGGGCGGTCATACTGGTGGCGCACGCGCGCGCCCACCGCCTGCACCAGAAGGCGCATCGGTTTGCCCGTCACCGCAGCATACCCCTTGATGCGGAGGATGTTGTGATCGCGCGCCAGTGCCTCGATCGAGGCGACCAGCATGGCGGGGTCGGCCTGATCAGGAATGTCCACGACGATGGATTCAAAATCGTCATGTTCATGATCGTCGTGGTCGTCGTGATGGCTGGGCCGGGCCTCCATGTCATCCTCTGCAGCAGCCTCAAGCCCCAGAATGATACGGGCATCAATCGCGCCCTCGGCAACCTCGACCACCGGCAAGGGGCGCGGCACCTCGGCCTCGATCAGCGCCTTGGCCTTGGCGACGCCTTCGGGACCGGCCAGATCGGGCTTGGTCAGCAGGATGATGTCGGCGCAGGCGATCTGATCTTCGAACACCTCCGACAAGGGTGTTTCGTGGTCAATGCTGTCGTCGGCCGCACGTTGCGCATCAACCGCCGCCACGTTGGGCGCGAACCGGCCTGCCGCGACCGCCTCGGCATCGGCAAGGGCAATCACCCCGTCCACGGTGATTTTCGACCGGATATCGGGCCAATCGAACGCCTTGAGCAGCGGCTTTGGCAGCGCCAGCCCCGACGTTTCGATCAGGATGTGATCGGGGCGCGGCTCCAGCGCCATCAGCGCCTCTATCGTGGGGATGAAATCATCAGCCACGGTGCAGCAGATACAGCCATTGGCCAGTTCAAGGATATTCTCGGCCGGGCAATCGGGGATCGCACAGCTTTTCAGGATTTCGCCGTCGACGCCAACATCGCCGAATTCGTTGACGATCACGGCCAGACGCTTGCCGCCGGGGTTCTGCATCAGGCCCCGGATCAGGGTGGTCTTGCCAGAGCCGAGAAACCCGGTGATCACGGTGACAGGAAGTTTCGCAAGATCAGTCATTCAGGGCCTCCTGAGGCTGGGTCATTGGGGGGATACGAGCCACGCAATTGCGCTTGAAATGCTCGGGACGCTCGCGCCAGGGGATCAAGCCGTCAATTGTGGTGTGATAGCGCGCGGCACCGTCCAGGATCATCTGGGCGTGATCGACCTCGTCAACATTGGCGAAGACATAGGTCCATTTGTCATCTCCACCGCGCAGCGCGACGGTGCAGCCGTAATCGCAGTTCTGCAAACATTCGACCGGCGCAATACTGACCCCCGCCGGCATCTCCAGCGCGGTGATCGCATCATAAAGCGCCTCTCCGGGGCGGCGCGCATCCTGCGGCATGTCTTGGCCCCGTCGGCATTTGACGCAGACCAAAAGCTGCGTCGGCGGCCCGTCCCGACTTGTAGGGTTTCGTTTGTCTGTCATGGTCTTCGGTCCCATTTAGAAATGGGACGCGGGTCTGATGGCGAGGCAGCACTGACCAGCAGAGCAATCCCCGACACCGGAACACCCCGTCCGGTCGTGGCAACGTATGTTGGCAGGTCTCCCGGCTCACGGATTTAGGGGCGGTGCCCTGCGGTGGATCTGCCTTCCCAGCCTTTGGCCAGTGGCGGTGATCCACCTTTTTCCGTTCACGGTCGCGGGGGCGGCTGTGCTTAACCGGAAAACCTCCGGGCGCACATTCCCTTTTCACCTGTTTACACAGGCACCAACACAGGTGCAGATGCTCCCAAACCAATTGGATTGTCAAGAACGGGGATGAACAATGACCGACGACATAAATGCGCGCCATACGGATAAAATGCGCAAGATCAAGCAGGCCCGTGACAAGATGATGCAGACCAAGACCGAGGAAAAAGGTCTGCTCATCGTGCATACCGGCGCGGGCAAGGGCAAATCGTCATCGGGGTTCGGAATGATCATGCGCTGCATCGCGCACGGCATGCCCTGCGCTGTGGTCCAGTTCATCAAGGGCGATTGGGTGACCGGTGAAAAGCTGTTCCTGCGCGAACGCTTTGCCGATGAATGCCGCTTTCTCGTCTCGGGCGAAGGGTTCACATGGGAAACACAGGACCGCGAACGCGATATAGCGGCAGCGCAAAACGGCTGGAAGATCGCCAAAGAGCAGATCCTCGACCCTGATATTCGCTTTGTCCTGCTTGATGAAATCAATATCGCCCTGCGGTATGACTATCTGGATATCGACGAGGTCGTCGATTTTCTGCTGCACCAGAAACCGCCCATGACCCATGTTTGCCTGACCGGGCGCAACGCGAAACCCGAACTGATCGAGGCGGCGGACCTTGTTACCGAAATGACGCTGGTCAAGCATCCGTTCCGCGATGGCATCAAGGCGCAAAACGGCGTGGAGATGTAGGCATGGCGCGGGCGCTGATGATTCAGGGCACCGGGTCCAATGTCGGCAAATCCATGCTGGTTGCAGGACTGTGCCGCGCCGCCCGCAATCGCGGGTTGTCGGTGGCCCCGTTCAAACCGCAGAACATGTCGAATAACGCTGCCGTCACATCCGATGGCGGCGAGATCGGTCGCGCGCAGGCGCTTCAGGCACAGGCCTGCGGGCTGCGCGCGCATACCGACATGAACCCGGTCCTGCTGAAGCCGGAAACCGACACGGGCGCGCAAGTCATCGTGCAGGGCCAGCGGCTGACGACCACCAAGGCCCGCGATTATTTCAAAATCAAGTCCACCCTGATGGCTTCGGTTCTGGACAGTTTCGGCCGGCTGGGCCGCGCGCATGATCTGGTGATCGTCGAGGGCGCTGGCAGCCCGGCGGAAATCAATCTGCGCAAGGGCGATATCGCCAATATGGGCTTTGCCGAAGCCGCCGGAGTGCCCGTTATCCTCTGCGGCGATATCGACCGCGGCGGCGTCATCGCACAGATCGTCGGTACGCAAGCGGTGCTGGATCCAACCGATGCCGCCCGTGTATGCGGCTTTATCATCAACAAGTTCCGCGGGGATCCGCGTCTTTTCGACGATGGCTATGCCATGATCGAGGCGCGCACGGGCTGGCGCGGCTTTGGTGTCGCACCGTGGTTCGCCGATGCCTGGCGCCTACCTGCCGAGGATGCGCTGGATATCCGGCAGGCACCGTCCAAAGGACGTCTGCATATTGTCTGCCTGCAATTCTCACGCATTGCCAATTTCGACGATCTCGATCCGCTTCTGGCGGAACCGGAAGTGCGGATAACGATGCTGCCGGCCGGGCAACCTCTGCCGGCGGATGCCGATGTGGTGATCCTGCCCGGATCGAAATCGACACGGGGCGATCTGGCGTTCTTGCGCGCGCAGGGCTGGGACATCGACCTGATCGCACATCACCGACGCGGCGGCCGCATTCTGGGGATATGCGGCGGCTATCAGATGCTGGGGCAAAGCGTTGCCGACCCCGATGGGCTGGAGGGTCCGCCGGGCGTCACGCCCGGTCTGGGTCTGCTCGACACCACGACGGTAATGGGGGGCGACAAACACCTGACGGAGGTGACGGCCCGTCATGTGGCCACGGGCCTGCCCTTCAGCGGCTATGAAATCCACATCGGCACCAGCGACGGCCCCGACAGGATGCGGCCCTTTGCCCATGTGGCGGACGCTCTCGAAGGTGCGGTGTCGCCCGATGGCCGGATCAGCGGCAGCTATCTGCACGGGATGTTCGCCGATGATGCGTTTCGCCGCGCCTGGCTTGCCGCACTTGGCGTAAGCGCAGGCCCGCAATCCTACAATGGCGTGGTCGAGGAAACACTGGATGCGTTGGCGGCGCATCTCGAGACTCATCTGAACGTCGAGGGTCTTCTGGCTATCGCGCAGACCTGAACGTTCCCTTCGGGTATCTTCCTAGAGACGCGCGACGGAAAGCCTTGCCCTGAAAATTGCTTGGGCGATGATATGCGTAAATGGTGGGATCAGGCTGGCCTTCCGAGCTGTACGGGCTGAACCGTCCCGTAAAGTTCATCCAAACAAGACGCAGTCCTGCAATAAAACTAATTATTGCGGCATCTGGTAGGCCCGGCAGGACTTGAACCCGCAACCAAAGCGTTATGAGCGCTCTGCTCTAACCAATTGAGCTACAGGCCCGCCATAGCGCATTGCCTAATTACAGTTCGCGGCGGCGTCAAGCATGCGAGAGGCCAGAATGAGATGCCATTCGTTTCGTCAACGCTAAGCTTGGACATTTGCAAGTCTTTTGCGCAACTCGGGTGGCGGCCATGCCGTCTCTTTTCTCCAGCCACACTTATCCGACGGCTTCTGTGACGCGTATGCCGAGCGCGGTAAAGCCGTTCATTCCGACAACACGACCGTGAAGTTCGGTGACCTGGCGGTCTGGTCGCCCTGCCCTCAGCCGTTGGCTCAGCAGTTTCAAGCGGTGCATCCGCTGACCGGCAGTGGTTTGCTTGCAAATGATGAGAGGTTTCGTCTGAACGCGGCTCCGGCGGTCGTAAGAGCCAGCTCTTGTCTCCCAACCATCGCGCTGGATTCTAAGGGTGAACCCCCAACCTGACCTGAGCATCCGAGCCCAGCGGCACACGGAGGCACCGTCTGTCGCGGTTCGAAAAAGGCACGATCCTGCACCATTGGCGGATCGAGAGAGATGGCTGGCAATCTTGGGGCTGATCGTCGATGGGGCGATTGCCGAACTTCGCGGCGGCAAATCTTTTGCTGCGATGCAATCTGCTGTCGTCACACCGGTCATTGAAAGCCAAGCGGAGGAACGATTTTCAAACTGCCCACTCGCTGTGGTCTGTTCTTACAAGTGAGGAGCGGACAAGCGACCTGCTCAAGCGTCTCAGGCGTTACTCTTGTCAGCAATGTCGGCGGTCGGCGCATCGGTTCCGGCCAGCCTACTTATATCATCGAGCATCGTGATCGCGTGCGCGGCGTAAGGTCCGATCCACCTGGTTTGCAGATCATGGATCGGCAAGGCGTCCAGATGGTTCCAGCGTTCACGCCCGCGCCGTTCGACCACCACCAGCCCGGCTTTCTCCATTACTGACAGATGCTGCATCACCGTGCATCGGTCAAGCTCCGTCAGCGTCTTACACAGCGCGCCGGTCGTCTTCGGGCCGTCCTTGATCAGGTCCAGGATTCGCCGCCGCACGCGGTGCCCGAGCGCTTTGAACAGGGCATCATATTGATCTTCGATTGACATGTTATAATTTTATAACATTATAAAAGCGAAGCAAAGAGGATTCGTATCGTGGAACTGAAATTTACAGTGGCCGGGCGTATCGCCAAGCCGGTCGAGGAGGTCTTCGAAGCCGTGGTCTCGCCTGACCTTCTGTCGCAATACTTCACCACCGGCGGGGCGCGGGGGCGGCTGGAAAGCGGTGTCGAGGTGACGTGGGATTTCCACGATTTTCCCGGAGCCTTCCCGGTCATGGTGCTGGAAGTAATCCCCAACAAGAAAATTGTCTTGCAGTGGGAGGCGGACCAAAAAACCTCCACATGGACGACCGTGACCATGGAGTTCAGCCCGCTGGATGACGGGCGCACCCTGTTGCGGATCAGCGAATACGGCTGGCCCGAAACCGAGGCCGGGCTGACCTCATGTTTTGGTAACTGTGAAGGCTGGACGGCAATGCTCTGCGCAATGAAGGCCTGGCTGGAGCACGGGATCAACCTGCGTGACGGTTTCTACAAGTAAATCAACGTTGAAAGAGGAATTACATCACATGGAACCGGGAAAGAACATCGCCATCAAAGTGCCGATGCACCGCTGGGAAGAGACCGTGGCCTTCTACCGTGACAAAGTGGGCCTGACGGTCACCCGCGAGTTGGACAACAGCACGGGCTTCAATTTCGGCAGCTTAACCCTGTGGATCGACCGGGTGCCCCACCAGAGCCAGACGGATGTCTGGATCGAGCTGTTCGACGACGATCCGGACGCCGCACTGTCGCACCTGGGCAGCCCCTGCCGCGACGAGCTGGAACCGCTGACCAATGTCACTGGCCATTGGACATCAGACCCGGCCGGAACAGTGATCCTGCTGCGCCGCGAACAGATGGGGTGAGTGGTTAAATTAAAGCCACCACCCGGTTGTTTGCCGGGTGGTGGCGTTCGGATTGGACCGCAAGCGCGCGTCACTTGGTTTGCGCATCCTTGATCTGCACAAGCTGGATCAGGTTGCCGCATGTGTCATCAAGCACCGCCATGCGAACCGCGCCCGCATCTACCGGGGCCTGGGAGAAGCTGACACCGCTCACCGTCAGGCGATCGTAGGTGCTGGCCAGTTTGTTACCTGCAAGATAGCTTTCCGTATCGCCAAACTGCTCGGCCTTTCCTGCGCCGTATTCCAGCACAATCGCGATGTCCTGCACGAATTTGTTCTTCGGTGAATTGCCGCAATCGGGGCTACCGATGATCTCTGTCACATCTTCGTCCAGTATCGGCTTTGCGCCATCACTCTTGCGCCGGTTCGATCCGGTTCGCGATCAAAGGTGCCAGCCAATCGGGGCGGGACATGATCGACATATGCGTTGTGTCGGGGAGAACGGCAAGTTGAGCGCCGATCTTCCTGGCCATCTGCGCGGCGTGCTCGACAGGTATAAAATCGGTATCACTCAGCAAGCTTCTTTCCGAGGGGTTTTACGTTTCACCGTCGCGGGCCACGTCCGCTGCTGCGAAATGGGCCATTTGGTCAGCGTGAGCCTTTTCAAAGGCGGGTCGCGCACAGATTCGCGCCACATAGGCATCCGTTGCCGGATAGCTGCCAAGGCCGCGGACCCAAGGCAGGCGCAGAACATCCGCCATGATCAGATCGGCGGCGGTGAAACGCCCGGCGGCCAGCCAGTCACGCGCGGCAAACACACCCTCCAGCACGTCGAGACGTGAACGTAGCCAGTCTTCAAGCGGGTTCTCGGGCGGGTTCGACAATCCGACAAACCACCACGGCAGGCTGACCATCTCGACCGAGTTCAATGCCGCGATGACCCAAGTCAGCGTGTCCGCTTTCTCCGCTGCGTCCTGCGGCATCAGGACCTCGCTTTTCTCGGCAAGGTGCAACAGGCACGCACCGCTTTCAAAGAGGCGCAGGTCGCCATCCGTCAAGAACGGCACCTGCCTGAAAGGCTGATGGGCAAGGTGATCCGCCCCGCGATCCTCGAAAGGGACCGAGCGGACCTGATAGTCCAACCCCGCCTCCTCGCAAGCCCATCGCAACCGCAGATCCCGCACAAAGCCGCGCGGACCATCGGGCACCCAGTCAAAGGTCCAGATGGTAGGTACTGACGAATTGGCGCTCCCCATGGTTTAAGCCTTTTCCTCAACCAAGGGCGTGAAGCCGCCCCACATCATCCGCTTGCCATCGAAGGGCATATCCATGTCTTGCCAACGCGGATCGGTCTGCATGCTGGCACCGCACTTGTCATGCGTTTCCTTGTCGGGCCAGATGATCCAGGAAAAACAGACGGTTTCACCATCCTTCAATGCCACCGCGCGTTTAAAATCGGTATGTTCGCCTTCAGGAACATCATCGCCCCAAGCCTCTACGATCTGCAAGGCACCGTAGTCCTTGAACAATGGCCAGGCCTTTTGGGCACTTGCGATATAGGCTTCTTTGTTTTCATTCGGGACGGGGGTCAGGAATCCGGCAACATAGGTCATGGTGTCTCTCCTCTTTGCTTTTTGGCATACGCCAATCATTGACCATGACAGGGTGACCGCTTGGCTCTGATCACGGGCCCCATGCAGCGCCTCTTGTGAACTTGGGCTTGTGCATGTGGGTGGCATGACAGATTTGCCGACTCGCATGGTCGATCTGGACAGGCTAAAATATATGAGTTACAAAAAGCAACTATGAAGTTACAAAATACTACCAGTCGAGCAAAATCCCCCCACGGGCGCTGGTACGATGATGCCTGCGGCACCGCTTTCGGACTTGAGTTACTGGGCGAACGCTGGTCCTTACTGATCGTGCGCGAGTTGATGTTCGGGCCGCGCCGTTTCAGCGACATTCGCGCCAGCCTGCCGGGCCTCAGTGCCAAGGTGCTGACCGAACGGCTCGCGGGGCTTGAGGGCCATGGCGTGATCTTGCGTTCAACAGCGCCCGAACCGGTGCCGGCGCAGCTCTACGGCCTGACGGACTGGGGCTATGCGGCTGAACCGATCATCCAGGAACTCGGTCGCTGGGCCGCAGCTTCGCCATTGCATGACCCGACATTGCCCCTCTCGCCAGTGTCCTTCATGCTGTCGCTGAGAACGATGTTCAAAGCCGAGGCCGCGCAGGGGAGGACGGCCGTGGTTCAATTGACCATTGGCACCGCGCAATTTACGGCCCGCCTTGAAAACAGCGTCTTGCCTGTCACGCGGGGCGAGGTGGATGGGACCGATCTGCGTATCATTGCCCCTGCGGCACCGCCTTTGGCGGCAGTGTTTTATGGCAACGAGGCCCCCGAAACGGTTGGCGTTGAGATGATTGGCGATGCGGACCTGTGCCGCTGGTTCATCGATCTTTTCGAACTGCCCGCGCAATACACGACATAGCACCGCATCAGGATCAAAGCCCTCAGGCAAAAGGTGATCAACAGGGTTGTGCGGCACCTCGAGCGGTACGACGTCATATTCATTGATCACCTTGCTGTAGCCAGGATCGCAGCTTTCTGCGCAAGGGCGGAAATCCGTATTGATGGATCAAAGGCAAGAAGCTTGAGGCGGAGGACAGCCCCGAACCTTTCCTAAATGTGGAGATGGACGCCCAATAAATCGGTTGGCATAGCATCGTCAGAAACGGACGTCGGCGCGCTTGCAGCGGAGGGCGGTGCATTCCGAAACGGCCACTCGCGGCCTGCGTGGCAAAGGCCTGTGGCAGGCCCTTCTTGCAAAAATTCTACATCAGATATGAACGATGGCGAAACACGTCCGGCAGCATCTCTCTATCGAGCGCCAACTCTTCGCCTTGTTTGAGGATGAACGCTTTCTTGGGTTTCCGGTCCTCTCCCAGTTCAGGAAAATCTAGGGAAAGCCTCCAGCGATCGTCGAGGACATGTTCGGGGATCACATCACTCTTGCGGATGGAAAAAGGGGCCATCTCCGGTGTGAGACGGCCCCCGATATCTGATATTCAGCCGAAGCTCTGAAGCATCCCGCGTCCGACGAGGTTGATGTCGTCGGGATTGATCAGGTCCTTGCCGGTCCAGCCGGACAGGTCGTATTCGCCCATGCACTGGGACACGAAGCCTTGCAGGTTGGCGAGGTCGCCATTGGCAGTGGCATTCAACAGGGTCTCGATGCGGGTGTTTTCGTAGTTGCCCGCGTAATTGCGCTCGTAGAGCTCATGCCGGCCGCCGAACTCGGTGCCGATGGCATCCCAGAGCAGCTTGAGCAGCTTGACGCGGTCGATGGCCGCATAGCCGTTCGAGCCGCGCACGAAGCGGTCGAGATAGGGCCGGATCGCTTCGCTTTCGAAATCGGCCGCCGAGGAGGGCAGATAGATCAGCCCGGATGCAACATGGCGCTCGATCAACTCCTTGATCCGGCCATAGGCCATGGGCGCGAAGACCCGGTAGGCGAGGCCGACATTGGTGTTGGGCAGGTTGTAGCCGTCCGTGCCATCCCATGGGACCGGCGATTTCACCATGGCGTCGGACAGGCCATGGAAAAGGTTGCGCCAGGCCAGAACTTCTCCCACCGCGGTCTGCACGCCGCGGAAATCCTTGGACCCCGTCGCCTCGACTGCCATCGAGAACAGACCGGCGATGAAATCCAGCTTGACCGACAACCGGGTCAGCCCGTGCAGGGTAAAGCGGGGCACGAAGCCAGAGGCCGGGAAAAACTGGTTGATCTTGTCGGTGTCGCCGTAAACAAAGATGTTCTCCCAGGGCACCAGCACCTTGTCGAAGACGAGGATGGAATCGTTTTCGTCCATTCGCGAGGACAGCGGATAGTCGAACGGCGATCCGGTGGCGGCGGCGTTGAACTCATAGGACGACCGGGCGATCAGCTTGACACCTTCGGCGTCCATCGGCGCGGTAAAGATCAGGGCGAATTCCTTGTCCTTTACCGGGATGCCGTAATGGGCGATGAAATTGTAGTGGGTCAGTGCCGATCCGGTCGCCACCACCTTGGCACCCGAGACAATCAGCCCGGCGTCGGTTTCCTTCTCGACATGCATGAAGACGTCGCGGACCTCCTCGATCGCACGGTCGCGGTCGATCGGCGGGTTGACGATTGCGTGGTTCCAGTAGTCCAGCCGATTCTGGGTCTTCTTGTACCAGTTCAGCGCATTGCCGGCATACTCGCCGTAGAACCCGCTATTGGCACCCAGCGTGCCGAGGAAGGCGGCCTTGTAGTCGGGCGACCGGCCCATCCACCCGTAAGAGACTTTTTGCAGGTCGGCCACCGCGTCGCGGCTCTTGATCAGGTCCTCGCTGGTCTTCGAGCCCAGGAAAAACGGATGCGTGATATTGCCCGAGCCATTGTCGGCCTCAACCCCGATTACGTCCTTGCGCTCGTGGAACTTGTCGTACCAGCGCGCCACCATGCGGGCGGAATTGCGGAAGGCGGGGTGCTTGGTCACATCCTTCACGCGTTCACCATAGATATAGATCTCGCGGCTGTCCTGAATGCTTTCCAGAAACTCCTGTCCGGTGAAAGCCTCGGTCTTGGAACCGGGTGTGGCGTCTTTGGGCATGGTCTTTCTCCTCCGATGAAGCGACGGAACGGCCTGAGTGCCGCCCGACGATATGCCCTTACCCTGCGTCCGACACGGCCCGTGCCGCTAGGTATGACAGCATACCGTTCCGGGTATCGCCTCCTCGGGCCCGGTGCCGCTAATGTCATCCTAACCGGCAGAGGAGGCCGCCATGTTTGACCAACCCGACCTGACCCACTTTCACCGCGACGTGCCAACGCTTGGTGCCAGCGTCGTCACGCTGGGGGCGTTTGACGGTGTGCATTCCGGCCACCAGACGCTGATTTCCGGCACCGTGAAACGGGCGCGCGCTCTGGGCGTGCCCTCCGTGGTCTGCACCTTCGATCCGCCGCCCAAGGTTTTCTTCGGCCGCGCCACGCAGCTTTGCCCGCTGGCGGCGAAACTGGCCCGCATCTCGCCGCTGGGTCCCGACCATGTGGTGGTGTTTTCCTTCGACGAGGCGCTCCGCGCGCTCTCTCCCGCCGCATTCATGGCCCGGCTGGCCCTGCTGGGACCCCGCGAGATTCGAGTCGGTGGCGACTTTCGTTTCGGCGCGAAACAGGAAGGCGACATATCCCTGCTGGCCCGCCGGTTCGACGTTCATGTCCAACCCCCGGTGCGCTGCGCCGCCGGCGAGGTGGTGTCCTCGACCCGCATCCGCGGCCTGCTGGAACAAGGACTGACTGCCGCCGCGGCGACGCTGCTGCGTCCCGGCCTCAACCCGGAGACCTCCGCATGACCCAACTTGATCCCCGCCAGCTTCGCGATGCCTGCGGCCTGTTTGGCACCGGCGTCAACGTCATCGCCACGCGCCATGCCGATGGCGACCACGGCATGACCGCCAATGCCTTCATGTCGATCTCGCTTGACCCGCCGCTGATCTCGATCTCCATCGGGGAGCGCGCGAAAATCCTGCCACATCTGCGACAGACCGGCCGCTTCTCGGTCAGTACGCTCGCCGAAGGCTCCGAGCGGTTGGCCTGGCACTTCGCGGGACGGCCCGTCGAAGGCCTTGCCAATCCGTTCGACGATCTCGACCGCCTGCCGGTGATCCGAGGTGCGCTGGCGGCCTATGCCTGCGACATCGTCAACGAGGTGCAGGCCGGCGATCACACGATCTTCATCGGCCATGTCAGCCGACTGCTCACCGATCCCGGTGCGCGACCGCTGATCTTCTACAAGGGCCGCTTCGGCGTCATCGGCGGACAGGCCCCAGCACCGGAACTCTGCGATCCCATCGCCGAGGCGATCTGGTAACGCCCACGACATACGCAAAGGAGGAGAAACCCATGCGAAACATCACCCTGGACAACATCACCGAGGCCGTCACCGGCGCGATGAAACCCGATATTCCAGAACGCAACCGCGAGATCATGACCTCGGCGCTGAAGCATTTCCACGCTTTCGTAAAGGAGGTGAACCTGACCCACGGCGAATGGCTGGAGGGCTGCGAATGGATGCGCCGCGCGGGCGATATTTCAAGCGAGGCGCGCAACGAATTCATCCTGATCTGCGATATCCTCGGGGTCGAGGTTCTGGTCGACATGCTCGACAACCAGGTCACCGACGGCGAAAGCGAAAGCACCGTGCTGGGCCCGTTCTACCGCGAGAACCCGCCAGTCCTGCCCAAGGGCGCCAGCATCGTGCAAAAGGACTTCGAAGGTCAGAAAACCGTGCGCGTCTCGGGTCGTATCGTGGATACCAAGGGCGACCCCATCGAAGGCGTGCAAATCGACGTCTGGGAGGATGCGCCGAACGGGCTTTACGAACAGCAGGACCCTGAGCAGCCCGATTACAACCTGCGCGGCCGCTTCCTGACCGAGGCCGATGGCTCTTATGATTTCGTCGGCCTGCGCCCCGAGCCCTATCCGATCCCCTATGATGGGGCGGCCGGCGAACTGCTGAACTACATGGGCCACCACCCGATGCGCCCCGGCCACATTCACTTCATGATCTCGAAGCCAGGCTACAAGCCCTTGATCAGCCAGATCTACGACAGCGAGACCGAGTATCTCGACAACGATTCTGTCTTTGCCGTCAAAGAGAGCCTGATCGGTGACATGAAACCAGCGCCTGACGGGGCCGACACCGATCTGGTGATGCGCTTCGATTTCCGCCTCAAGCGCGATGCCGAGGCCCAGGCGGTGGCCGCCGAGTAACCTGTAATCTCGCCTCGCGGGCGTCCTTCGGGGCGTCCGCTTCTTTATCCCAAGGAGAACCCAATGGCGTATTCCACCGCCGAGGTCGTCGATACCGTGACGCAGGACCAGGACTTCATCAGCCGGACCGCCATCCGCGAGATCCGGGCCCAGATCGTTACCCTGCCCAGCATTCGTGCGCATCGGCTGTCCAACACCGAGTTCAGCAAGCGCGAGTTTGTGCTGGTCCGGGTGCGGCTGGCCAACGGAATCGAAGGCATCGGCGAGGCGGCGGTACTTGGCGGGCCCCGCTGGGCCGAAGAATCGGTGGAATCGATCCAGGCGGTGGTGACGCGCTATTTGTCACCCGCGCTGATTGGCTGTCCCGCCGCACGGCCCGCCGAGGTGGCAGCGCGCATGTCCCGGGCCGCCTTTCGCAACAATTCCGCCAAGGGGGCCATCGAGACGGCGACCTTCGATGCCCTCGCGCGGTCTCTCGACGTGTCCGTGACGACTCTCCTCGGCGGGGCATTGCGCGAGAGCGTGCCGGTGCTCTGGGCGCTGGCCTCGGGTGATGCCGACCAGGAGGTCGAGGAGGCCCGCGCCAAGCTGGCCACCCGTGAACACCGTGACTTCAAGATCAAGCTCGGCTTTGCCAGCCCCGAGGCCGACTTGCGCCGCCTGCAAAAATTGCGCGACGAGGTGCCGGAGATGCGCCGCCTGATCGTCGACGTGAATCAGGCGTGGAGCGAAGCCGACTGCCGCCGCTACCTGCCTATCTTGAAGGAATTGCAGGTCGACCTGATCGAACAACCGTTGCCCGGCGACGATTTCGAGGGCATGGCACGGGTGGCCGCGCAGAGCCCGATCCCCCTGATGGTCGACGAAGCCGCCTTTTCCCACCGCGAGATTACCCGCGCCGGCACCATGGGCTGCGGCAGCGTTTATTCGCTGAAACTGGTCAAGAGCGGCGGGCTTATGGCGCTGTCCCAGGCGGCAAGGGTCGCGGAAAGCAGCGGCATGGAGCTTTACGGCGGCTGCTTGCTGGAAGGTTCGATCGGGGCCGCGGCGCATCTGGCGGTCTTCGCCACGCTGCCACGTCTGCCTTGGGGATGCGAGCATTTCGGCCCGCGCCTGCATGTCTCGGAAATCGTGCGTGACCCGCTGGTGATCGAGGATTTCCACCTCCGCGTGCCGCAGGGGCCGGGCCTTGGCGTGCATCTCGACGAAGACCGCCTGCGCGATGCCCTGCGACCCTCGTAGGGCTTGTTCCATGCGGATGGGTGTCGGATGATGGCCGAGGGGAGGACGGCTATGGATTTCAGGCGATTGAGTTATTTCGTGGCAGTGGCCGAAGAACTGCATTTCGGCCGCGCCGCGACGCGCCTTGGCATCGCGCAGCCACCTCTCAGCCGCCAGATCGCGCAGCTCGAGTCCGACCTGGGCGTGTTGCTTTTCGACCGCTCCCGCAGCCAGATCCGCCGGACCCAGGCCGGAGATGCCCTGCTCAAGCGTGGGCGTGACATCATGGATCAGGTCGAGCGCGCCGAACGTGAGGTCCGGCGCATCGGTGAAGGCGCGGCGGGCCGGTTGCGCATCGCCTTTGTCGGCACCGCCAGCCACGGCGTCCTGCCAGAGCTGATCCGCGAGTTTCGCAATGCCTATCCCGACATCGAACTGG
This sequence comes from Primorskyibacter flagellatus, assembly GCF_048268605.1. Taxonomy (NCBI): domain Bacteria; kingdom Pseudomonadati; phylum Pseudomonadota; class Alphaproteobacteria; order Rhodobacterales; family Roseobacteraceae; genus Primorskyibacter; species Primorskyibacter flagellatus. The sequence continues at coordinate 42,711 of NZ_JBLWVF010000004.1, read as the reverse complement.
CGTTGTCGGCGATGAACAATGCCGAGCTGAAGACCGCCCTGATCGCGCGCCAGATCGATGTGGCCTTTGCCCGCCCGGCACTGGTCGACGACGAGATCCGGTGTTTCCCGTTCCACGAAGAACCGCTGATCTTGGCCGTTCCGGCCGAATCCGATCTGGCCCGCGCCGAGGTGCCGCGCCTGTCCGATTTGAAACGCGAGACTTTCGTGCTCTATCCGCGTCGTCCCCGGCCCAGCTTTGCCGATCAGATCCTCGACGTGTGCAAGAAGGAAGGCTTCATCCCCGCCAAGGAAGTCCTGGCCCAAGACTTCCAGACCGCGATCTCGCTGGTCTCGGTCGGGGTCGGGATTGCGCTGGTGCCGCGCTCGGTTTCGTTGTCGCCGCGACATGGGGTGGTCTACCGCGACTACGAGGGGCACAATCCGGGGACGACGATTTCCCTCGCCGTGCGGCAAGACAACCAAGGCATACATACCCAAAATTTCGCCACTCTTGCCAAGAGCTTTGCCCGCAAGATCCAGAAGGACGGCCGGTAATCACCGGGAAAAGGCGCGCCGGTGGCAGCGCGCCGAGTGGAAACCACTCTCAAGCCACGACCGGCTGGTGCAAGCCGAGAATAGCGCGGGTTTCGTAAGCGCTGGCGACCGGGCGTTCGTATCGCTCACAGAGCGTCACCGCCTTGGCCACCAGCGCCGCATTGGATGGTGCCAAGGTATGCCGGTCCAGCCTGACATTGTCCTCCAGTCCGGTGCGGACATGGCCCCCAGCCCGGATCGCCCAGTCGTTCAACTCGATCTGGTGCCGTCCGATGCCGGCGGCGCACCACGGCGCATCCGTGCCGAACAGGCGGTGCATCGTCCGCACATAGTAGTCGAAGACCTCTTGGTCGGCGGGCATGGCGTTCTGCACGCCCATCACGAACTGCACATAAGGACGGTCGCGCAGGCGGCCGTCCTGCCACATGCGATGAGCCATCAGGATATGCGACAGGTCGAAAGCCTCTATCTCGGGCCGCACCCCATGTGCGGCCATCTCCGCCGCCAGCCAGTCGACCAACTGAGGCGGGTTCTCGTAGACCCTGGTCGGGAAGTTGTTCGATCCGACCGAAAGCGAGGCCATGTCCGGCTTCAGCCGCAACATCCCGCCGCGCTCGTGGCCAGCGCCCGACCGGCCGCCGGTAGAGAACTGGACCAAGATTTCCGGGCAATGCTTGCGCAAACCCTCCAGCAGGCGCGCGAAACGCTCTGGGTCGGAACTTGGGGTGCCGTCAGGATTGCGCACATGGGCATGAACGATGCTCGCCCCTGCCTCATGCGCCGCCTGCGTGCTTTCCACTTGCTCCTCGATCGAGACAGGCACCGCCGGATTGTCAGATTTCTGCGGCAATGACCCCGTGATGGCCACACAGATGATGCAAGGATTGCTCATGCCGCGACCTCCTTGCCTGCCGTCATCCGCGCGAGGGCGTCGATGAAGAAGGGCCGAAACCCCTCGGGATGTTCGCTCATCGGGAAATGGCCGAGTTCGTCCATGACCGTGCAGGTCGCGCCGTGGATCGCCGCAGCGGTGCGTTCCGCGTCCTCCGGGGTACAGGTCAGGTCATAGGCACCGACCAGCAGATGCACCGGGGTCTGGCTGGTGTCGATCCGCGCCAGCCGTCCGATCAGGCTGTCGTCACGGGTGTAAAAGCTCAGGTCGCCGCGAAACACGCCCGGCCCGCTGGCCATGAACATCCAGAGCGTATTCCAGCGCTCGGCGTCGGGGGCATAGGGAGAAATATTGGCGGATACCAGCGCCGCCCCCATCTGTCCGCCATGCGCGTCGGGCCGGTCGAACCAGTCGATGTCATACCAGGCGGGCTGGAAATCCGATGCCTCTATGGCGATGAACCCGGCAAACCGTTCGGGATGCAGGGCCGCGAGTTGAAGGGCGATCCTTCCCCCCATGGAGCAGCCCGCAAGAACGGGGCGCTCAAGTTCAAGCGCCTCGCAGACCGCGAGCACCGTGGCGATGTAGGTCTCGGTGGTCAGCAGGTATTCTTCGCGCTCGAAACCCTGGGGAGGCAGCGACTTGCCATGCCAAGGCATGTCAAAAGCAATCAGCCGATGGTCGCGGGTCACCGCGGCATCGTTCATCAGGTGCCGCCATTGCCGGGTGTCCGCACCTGCCGTGTGCAGGCACAACACGGGACGGCCCGAACCGGCCTCTTCGAAATAGATCCGCTGGGCGCGGCCCTCGATCTCGACGGTCGCATAGCGTCCGGTGATGGGTTCAATGCTCATGCCGGCATCTCCTCGCGTCCGAGGGAGAGAAATTCCTTGAAGAAGCGCAGGTTCTTGACCAAGCACAGAATGTCACCGTCGATCCTTGCCCGGTCGATCTTGACCAGACCGAACAGGTCGTGGAAACCGGGCGTTGGCCGCGCCGTCCAATAGGCCCGCAGCGCCGCGGCGTCGGTCCGGATGGCAAAGCACCAGGCAATCTTGCGGCTGGGGCCGGGCTCTATGGCGACAAGCTCGCCCTTGTCGAAGTGAAGATAGTATTCCGCCTCATCCACCTGGAGTAGCACCGTTTCGGAAAACAGCCGCCCCAGCCTGACAAGATGCGGCGTCCGGGCCAGCGCCTGTTGCATCGCTTTAATTCTTTCGAGCACATCAATCTCCTTGATCAGTCCGACGACATGATCGCCTTTGCCCCCCGCCGCCACAATGCCGCGCCTGGTATTGCGCGATACCGCTGCGATCGTTCTTGTTCAGAGAAAGCACACGGCGCGAAAGGCTGAGCGCCTCGAAAACCCGCAATGTGACCGACTGAACCTCGACCGGCTGGTGCCGGTGGCATCGATCATCTGCAATTCTTGGTGCCGACAACGACGGCCAGCACTGCACCAATCCATATCGTAAGGTCGATGGGCCGAGGCGGCGTCCAGGGGAGGAAACACCGACGCCAGAGCCTTTCACTGTCATGGAAACATCTCGGCAAGTGCCTGCACCAAGGCAAGGGGCGCGATCCCGTTCGATGCGGCCTCTGAACTTACATGCAGTTTCTACATGACAATCAGGTGCGTGTTACGCACCGCCGGCGTCAGCGCGAGGCCCGGATGATCTGTTCAGGCCTTCACCGTTGCTCCCCCCCAAGGCATACGCCACCGGCCTCGAATACATCGGCACCGGGGCAGCGGATGGGCGATGGCGAGGAGCGGCACGCCTGAAGAGAAGCTCTGCCTCTGCCGCGCATTGAAATGCAGTCAGATCGCTTTCTGGTTCACCCGCCTTGACAGGTCCGCAACGCTTTCCTTTCGTTCGCTGTAGCGGTCGAGCAGGAAGTCCTTGTTGTCGCGTGTCAGAAGCGTGAACTTCATCAGCTCCTCCATGACATCGACCATCCGGTCGTAGAACGGCGAGGGTCTCATGCGGCCCGCGTCATCGAACTCCAGAAACGCCTTCGGGGTGGAGGATTGGTTCGGAATGGTCAGCAGACGCATCCAGCGGCCGAGGATGCGGAGTTGGTTCACGGCGTTGAAGCTCTGCGATCCGCCGCTGACCTGCATGACAGCCAGCGTCTTCCCTTGCGTCGGACGCACGCCGCCGAGAGAAAGCGGTATCCAGTCGATCTGGGTTTTCATGATGCCGGTCATCGCGCCGTGTCGTTCCGGCGAGCACCAGACCATGCCTTCGGACCAGGCGACCAGATCCCGCAGCTCCTGCACCTTCGGATGATCGGCGTCCGCGTCGTCCGGCAAGGGCAGACCGGAGGGCCGATAGGTGCGTGTTTCAGCCCCGAACCGCCTCAGGACGCGCGCGGCCTCTTCCGTCATCAGTCGACTGAAGGAACGCTCCCGCAGGGAGCCGTAAAGCAGCAGGATGCGCGGGGCGTGTGTTGCTCGTTCCGTTGGCAGCAAACGCTTCGCGTCGATTGGCGCGAAATGGCTTTCGTCTAGGTTCGGTGTGTCAGGCAAGGCGATTTCCTTCCGCGTCAATCAGTGGCGTACCATCCTCTTTCGCCATTGGACCCGGCGGCAGGTTGCCCAGCAGGTCGAGTACCGTCTCGCTCGGACGGCACAGGCGCACGCCCTTGGGCGAACAGACGATGGGACGGTTGACCAGAACGGGGTGTGCCAGCATCGCGGCGAGGATCGCGTCGTCGCTGACCGACGGATCGAGCAGCCCCAACTCTTCCGCCGGGGATTTTGTTGTCCGCAGCGCGGTGCGGGGTGTCAGGCCAGCGGCCGCGAAAAGCGCCAGAAGCTGGGGGCGGGTCCAGCCGGTTTCAAGATAGGGGATCACCACCGGCGTTGCGCCCGACGCCTCGATGATCGTCAGCACGTTGCGCGAGGTGCCGCATTCGGGGTTGTGATGGATGACGATGCTCACGACGCGCCCTCTTCCGCAGGAAACCAGTGTTTCGTCCGGTTGGCCAAGGCGACGAGAGACAGCATCACCGGCACTTCCACCAGCACGCCGACCACCGTGGCCAGTGCTGCCCCGGAGCCAAGACCGAACAGGCTGATGGCGACGGCGACAGCCAGTTCAAAGAAGTTGGACGTTCCGATCAGCGCGCAGGGCGCGGCCACGTTGAACGGGATGCCCCAGGCCCGTGCTGCACCGTAAGCGACAAAAAAGATGCCGTAGGACTGGATAAGCAGCGGGATGGCGATCAGAAAGATGACAAGCGGGCGGTCGAGGATCACCTCACCCTGGAAGCCGAAAAGCAACACGACCGTTACCAGCAACCCGATGATCGAGAAAGGCTGCACACGGGCCTTGAACGCATCCACCGCCGCCTCGCCCCCCTTGGCAACCAGGTTCCGGCGGGTCAAGTACCCCGCCAGCAGCGGAAGCATGACGTAGAGGCCGACCGACAGAAGCAGCGTGTCCCAAGGCACGACAATATCCGTCACTCCCAGAAGAAAGGCCACGATGGGGGCGAAGGCGAACACCATTACCACGTCGTTCACACTGACCTGCACAAGCGTATAGGTCGCGTCGCCGCGCGTCAGGTTCGACCAGACGAACACCATCGCCGTGCAGGGCGCGGCCCCCAACAGGATCACGCCCGCAAGATAGGCTTGCGCATCGTCCGGCGGGATCAGCCCGGCGAAGACGTGCTCGAAGAACAGCACGCCAAGCGCCGCCATAGTGAAGGGTTTGATCAGCCAGTTCACCACCAGCGTGACAACCAGCCCTTTCGGCCTGTCCCCGACGCGGGCGAGCGAGCCGAAGTCCACGCCGACCATCATCGGATAGACCATCGCCCAGATCAGGACCGCGACGGGCAGATTGACCGAAGCGACCTCCAGTGCGGCCAGAGCACCGAAGAGGCCCGGAAAAAGGTTGCCCAGCAGCAGTCCCGCCCCGATGGCAAGCGCCACCCAGACGGACAGCCAACGCTCGAAGGTTCCAAGACCCGCCGCAGCGGGAAGCGAAGTATCGGTCATGTCAAACTCTCAGGATTTCGGAATCAACCGGCCATCGGGTTCATGATCGCTTCCGCGATGATCGACCGGGCGGTATTGTGGGTGCAGGCAAACAGAACGTTATAGGGCTCGGTGGCCATGAAAATCTCCTAGCAGCAGGCGAGTTCGTTGATGACCGGCTGACACAGTTCGGGACGTCCGCCGCAGCAATCCTCCATCAGGAACGCCAGCAGGCCGCGCATTCCCTCCATGTCGGCGAAATAGCGGATACTGCGTCCTTCCCGCGCGCTACGGATCAGACCGGATCGGGCAAGAACGCCCAAGTTGGCCGACATCGTGTTCTGGCGTACCCCGAGGGTCTCGCCGATCTCGCCCGCCGACATGCCCGCGCCTCCGGCCTTGATCAGCAGGCGGAACACGTCGAGCCGGGTGGACTGGCTGAGGGCGGCAAAGGCGTCGAGTGCGCAATTCTTATCCATATATCATGTAGTATAGATATATAAATCGCAATTCAAGTGTCTTTCGTCGCAAACTGGCATGGCTTCTTCTGCGCTGACTGGCATCGGTGGTCGAGGCGGGCACGCGGTGTCGCCTCCATCATCGGCTTGCCCAGATACTGGCCAAGCGGTTCGCCGATGTCGCGCGCATCAACGACGATCAGGATTTGCGAGGATGGCGCTTTCATAGGGCACTGTCCCATTCGGTCTTTCGCTGTCGAATTTCGGTCATTTCATGCCAAGGTTAAACAGTACAAGATCGTGCAGGCTGCGTGCCGGTTCGAGCCGCGGACGGATCGCCCAGACCTGTTTCGGCAAGAATGGACGTTTCCGACCGATGATCCGGCCCTTGTTCCAGGCTTTGCGTTTCGGCGCGACTGCGGGAAGTTGGAGTCGGGGCATTGTTTGCCCTGCAATCCACCCTCCGAGCCCAGACATCAGCGCCGCGCTGACACTTCAGTATACTGGTTGTTTGAATGGCTGATGTCCGACGGCCTGTCGTTCGAGTATCGCCGCAGATGCATGGGACCGCCCTGAGCCCAGAATGTTGAATGCTGAGACAGTCAAGATTGGCAGCTTGTGCGGTCATGGTGGTCGCTTTAGGCTATCCTGTATGGCTTCGGGCTCTTTTGCAGATGCGTTCCGCACCGCTTGAACGGCCCGACTGGCACATGCGCGTGTCACATCTCAATTTCACTCATCAGGGAAGTTATTGCAATGAATGACCAAACGCCTCAGCCCCGCCTAACCGCAGCCGATTTCGACCAGGAGCTGCTGGACCTTTACGATTACTATGCGCACGGCAAAATTTCGAAACGGGAGTTTCTCGACCGTGCCGGCAAATGGGCCGTCGGTGGCCTGACGGCGGCCGCGATCCTTGGCACGCTTGCGCCCAATTACGCGCTGGCCCAGCAGGTGGCCGAAGATGACCCCGGCATCCACGGCGAAGACATCACCTATCCCAGCCCGAACGGAACGGGCGAGATCACGGCCTATCTGGTCCGACCAACGGAAATCGACCCCGACCGCCCGCCAGCCACCGTTCTGGTCGTCCACGAAAACCGCGGTCTGAACCCCTATATCCGCGATGTGGTGCGCCGCCTCGCAAAGGCGGGGTTCGTTGCCATGGGCCCCGATGGGCTTTCCTCGCTTGGCGGCTACCCGGGCAACGACGATGAAGGCCGCGATATGCAGCGAAGCCTCGATCAGGACGCGCTCCTGAACGATTTCTTCGCGGGTTTCGAGTATCTTCAGGCGCTTGACGGCACAAACGGCAAGGTGGGCGCGACCGGCTTCTGCTACGGGGGCGGTGTCGTGAACAAGCTGGCGGTCGCCTATCCCGAGATGGCGGCAGGCGTTCCCTTCTACGGCGCAGCCCCCGACAGCGGCCAAGTGGCCCGGATCGAGGCCCCGCTGATGATCCAGCTTGCCGCACTCGATCAGCGTATCAACGCCATGTGGCCGGACTACCAGAAAGCACTGGAAGAAGGCGACAAGCGGTACGAGGCGCATATCTACCCCGGCGTGAACCACGGTTTCCACAACGATACCACGCCGCGCTATGACGAACAGGCCGCCCGCCTTGCCGAAGAGCGCATGGTGGCCTGGTTCCGTACATACCTCGCCGGCTGAGCCAAATCGCGCCCGACATGCGGTGAATTCCCCGTGTGCTGTGGTTGAATGGGCTCTTTTTTGAAATAAATATAGGTGATCGAAGAAGTCCATTTTTGAAACCGCAGTTGGGAGACATCGACATGACGACCCCGAACCCGACGCGCCGAACCGTCGTTTCCACTGCAGGGGCAGCGCTTCTCATTGGTGCGTCCGGCCTGACCATACCGGCCCGCGCGCAATCCCTTGCACCCACCCCGACAATGCGGGGCGGAGCCAACAATTACCGTCCGGGTGCCCCGGTCGTGGAGAGGATCGGGGGTGGCGGCTTCTGGACCACTGGCACCGTGCGACGCGCGAGCGACGGGGCACCGCTTGCCGGTCGCCGCATTCAGGTCTGGGCCCATACGACCGAAGGTCACGAACGGGACGCACGTTCGCATGGCGCGGTGCTCACGGACGCGGACGGCGTGTTCCGCATCGAGATGCCACAGATCGTGCCTGCCTTCGGTCAGCCCCACGGGCACCTCGCCTACGATACCGATTACGATGACGGCGGCTTCGAGACGGTTTTCCTGCGGCCGGTGATGGCGCGGGCATCGGACACGAGCCTGCATGTAGAGTTCGTGTTGCGCCCGGTCTGATGACTTTGTTGCGCCGCGCTCTCTTATGGGCGGCTCTGGCCTTGGCAATCGCGGCAGCATTGGTCGCGGCGGCGCAAAGTCCGCTTCTGCAATGGCGGGAGCCGGTCTACATCATTGCCGGCTTTTCCGGGATCGTCGGGCTGGCCCTTCTGCTTGTCCAGCCCCTGCTGGTCACCGGCCTGCTTTCGGGAGGGCCGGCCCGGCGCGTGCATATCTGGACCGGAGCGGGGTTGGTTTTAGCGGTTGTTGTCCATGTGGCGGGCCTTTGGATCACCAGTCCGCCCGACGTGGTGGATGTTCTGCTTTTCCGCTCACCGACGCCCTTTTCCATCTGGGGTGCTGTCGCGATGTGGGCCCTCTTCGCAACAGCCATCCTTGCGGCCGCGAGAAAACGGCTGGGACTTCGCATCTGGCGTCTCGGGCACAGCGCGGCAGCGATCGTAATCGTCACAGGAACAGTCGTACACGCCTGGCTTATCCAAGGAACGATGGAAGACGTGACGAAAGGGGCACTCTGCCTGCTCGTCCTGGGGGCAGGAGCATGGACCCTGCGGCGGCGGCGGGTATGGCGAATGCTCCGCTAGCCGATCCAGCGGTCGGTCGCGAGGCAATCGAGCCGCTCGATAGGTGGCATTTCCGCGATGCCTCGGGCTCATCACATCGGCAGGTGTGCGGTCATCTGCACGACATCAAGGGGATTCTTCGGAATCGGGGGCCGCACCAAGGATCGGCTTCGTGACCGGATCATCCTCGCGGAGCCGTGCCGCGACACCCGCCACACTTGGCAATATGACGAGAGCCGACAAGGGCGCAAGAAGATCGAATTGCTGTTCACCGTCCTAAGACATCTTGCCAAAATGGTTCCGAGATGAGGCTGGCGCAGTCCCCAGCCATTGCCCCCCAAAGCCCTGCGTTTGCCTGAAATCACAGAGGTTTGGGAACACTCTGGCCCGCTAAACACAAGATGTTGCGGTGCGCGTTTTTTTCACTGAAATGCATCTGGACAGATCCGGCGGGCTCGCAGGTTCAGTCCGCGGGTACTCGTAGGAACGCCATCGCTTCTTTCGCAAGGTCTGACAGGCCGGCGCCGCCGTCCGCGTAATACTTTGATAGCGTCGTTCGCATTCGCGGCTCCCAGAAATCATTGATATGGGCGGCGACACATTCGGCCTGATCGGTGCCGGGCTGGGTCTTGAAATAGGTGGCGATCTGGTTGACCATCGTGACGAGTTTGTCAGGCTGCATGGCAGGCTCCTGTCTGGATACGCTCGGGATGCGCGTAAATGTCGAAACTGCCGCCGCGCGCGAAGGCGACCAGCGTCAGCCCCGCTCCTTCGGCCAGCCGCAATGCATGGGCAGTAGGTGCCGATACGGCGATCAGCACGGGGCACCCGGCGATGACGGTTTTTTGTACCATCTCGACCGACACGCGCGAGGTCAGCACGATGGCCCCGCTCGCGGGGTCGATCCCGCCGCGCGATAGCGCACCGATGAGTTTGTCCAGCGCATTGTGCCGCCCGACATCCTCGCGCATCAGCACGATATCGCCCTCCGGCCCGACAAAGCCTGCCGCATGGACCGCGCGGGTCTGATCATGCAGCGGCTGATGCGCGCGCAGTGCCTCGCTGGCACCGGCGATGGCCGCCTGACAGAGACGCGTTCTCCCGGCAGGAAGGACAGGAAGGGGGCGGATGGCCTGCTCGAGACTGTCGATCCCGCACAGACCGCAGCCCACCGGCCCGAGCATGCTGCGTCGGCGCCGGCGTACCGCCTCGGCGCGCTCGGACGCCAGCCAGAACCGCGCCTCGATGCCCAACTCATGTGCAACGATTTCGAAGTCGGTCACATCCGCGAGGCCGCCGATGAACCCCTCGGTGAGAGCAAATCCCATGGCGAAATCCTGAATATTATCGGGGCTGGCCATCATCACCGCCGCAGTGGTCCCGTCAAAGACCAGCGCGACGGGCGTCTCTTCGGGCAGGCTGCGCCGTATATCGTGCAGCCCGTCGTGCCGGACGTTGACGCCCGGCACGCTATAGGTGAGGCGCGGCGCGTTCATGGCGCTATTCCGCCGCGGGCAGGATACGGCGCGATTTTGTCGCCTGCGCGTTATACGCCTCCTGCCAGTCGGTCGGCCCGTTGGAATTCGAGACCTGCACCGCCGTCACCTTGTATTCGGGGCAGTTGGTGGCCCAGTCCGAGTAATCGGTGGTGATGACGTTGGCCTGCGTGTCGGGATGGTGGAAGGTCGTGTACACCACCCCCGGCGACATCCGCTCCGAGATCTGCGCCCGCAGCGTTGTCTCGCCCGAGCGGGACGCGAGCTTGATCCATTGCCCGTCCTTGATGCCCCTGACTTCGGCGTCGTGCGGATGAATCTCCAGCAGATCTTCGTGATGCCATTCGCTATTGGCGGTGCGCCGCGTCTGCGCGCCCACGTTATACTGCGACAGGATGCGCCCCGTGGTCAGCAAGAGGGGGAAGCGCGGGCCGGATTTTTCCTCGGTCGCGACATATTCGGTGACGATGAACCGCCCCTTGCCGCGCATGAAGCCATCGACATGCATCAGCGGCGTGCCATCCGGGTGCGCCTCGTTGCAGGGCCACTGGACCGATCCCTTCTCTTCCAGCACGTCATAGGACACGCCGGCGAAGCTGGGGGTGGTCAGCGCGATCTCGTCCATGATCTGGCTGGGATGGGTATAGTGCCAGCCCCCGCCCATGGCATTGGCCAAGAGCTGCGTCACCTCCCAATCGGCATAGCCATTGAGCGGCTTCATCACCTCGCGCACGCGGTTGATGCGCCGTTCGGCATTCGTGAAGGTGCCGTCCTTTTCCAGGAAGGTCGAGCCCGGTAGAAAGACATGCGCATAATTTGCCGTCTCATTGAGGAAAAGGTCATGCACGATGACGCATTCCATCGCAGCAAGGCCGGCGGCGACATGCTTGGTATCCGGGTCGGATTGCAGGATATCCTCGCCCTGGCAGTAAAGCCCCTTGAACGTGCCCTCCACGGCGGCATCCAGCATGTTGGGGATGCGCAGGCCCGGCTCGTTGTCGATCTGAACGCCCCAGACTTCTTGGTAGATATCGCGCACATCGTCATTCTTGACATGGCGATAACCGGGCAGCTCATGCGGGAAAGATCCCATGTCGCAGGACCCTTGCACGTTGTTCTGACCGCGCAGCGGGTTCACGCCCACGCCGCGGCGCCCGACATTGCCGGTCAGCATGGCAAGATTGGCGATGCCGATCACCGTGGTCGACCCTTGGCTGTGTTCGGTCACGCCTAGCCCGTAATAGATCGCGCCATTGCCGCCGGTGGCAAAGAGGCGCGCAGCGGCGCGCAGGTCGGCGGCAGGCACGCCGGTGAGCAATTCGGTCGCTTCGGGACTGTGGCGCGTGTCGCTGATGAATTCGGCATATTCGCTGAACTCCTCCCAGTCGCAGCGCTCGCGTATGAACGACTCATCCATCAGCCCTTCGGTCACGATCACATGGGCGATGGCCGAGACGACGGCAACGTTGGTGCCGGGGCGCAATGGCAGGTGGTGCGATGCCTCGATATGCGCAGAGCGGACCAGATCAATCTTGCGCGGGTCGATCACGATGATCTTGGCACCTTCGCGCAGACGCTTTTTCATCCGACTGGCAAAGACTGGATGCGCGTCGGTCGGGTTGGCCCCGATCAGGATGATGATGTCCGTATCCTCGACCGAGTCGAAATCCTGCGTGCCCGCAGAGGTTCCAAAGGTCTGGCCAAGGCCATAGCCCGTGGGCGAATGGCACACGCGCGCGCAGGTATCGGTGTTGTTGTTGCCAAATACCGCGCGGGTCAGTTTCTGCACCAGATAGGTTTCCTCGTTGGTGCAGCGGCTGGAGGTGATGACGCCGATGGATTTCTTGCCGTACTTGTCCTGAAGCCCGCGCATCCGCTGCGCCGCGAAGGTCAGCGCCTCGTCCCAACTGACCTCCTGCCACGGCTCTTCAATCGAGTCGCGGATCATCGGGTTCAGGATGCGGTCCTTGTGGTTGGCATAGCCATAGGCAAAGCGGCCCTTGACGCAGCTATGCCCGCGATTGGCCTTGCCGTGCCTGTAGGGGACCATGCGCACCAGCTCGTCGCCATTCAGTTCGGCCTTGAACGAACAGCCGACGCCGCAATATGCGCAGGTCGTGATGACCGAACGTTCAGGCGTGCCCAGCTCGATGATCGAGTTTTCTTGCAGTGATGCGGTGGGGCAAGCCTGCACGCAGGCGCCGCAGCTGACGCAATCGGAAGCCATGAAATCATCGCCGGTCATACCCGCCGAAACCCGGCTTTCGAATCCGCGTCCCTCGATGGTCAGCGCGAAGGTCCCCTGCACTTCCTCGCAGGCGCGCACGCAGCGCGAGCAGACGATGCATTTGCTGGGATCATAGGTGAAATAAGGATTGGATTGGTCCTTGGGGATGTATTCGGGGTTCCCCAAATCGCCAGCGCCGGGACGCGCGCGCGCGCGAATGTCGCCAGCCGCCAGCGTGCCGATGCCCAAGGGGTCGTAGTGATTGCGCCCCGACTCAAACCGCTGATCGCGCAGGCCCACAGCGCCAGCCATATCCTGCAATTCGCAGTCGCCATTGGCGCTACAGGTCAGGCAATCCAGCGGATGATCCGAGATATAAAGCTCCATCACGCCCTTGCGGATCTTCTTGGCCTTGGCACCTTGCGTCGTGACGGCCATGCCCTCGGCCACCGGCGTCGTGCAGGACGCGGGCGTGCCGCGGCGACCTTCGATCTCGACCACGCAGAGGCGGCAGGAGCCCCAAGCCTCCAGATTGTCCGACGCGCAGAGCTTGGGCACCTGAATGCCCACCTCGGCAGCCGCGCGCATGACGGATGTGCCCTCTGGCACCGTCACCTCAAACCCGTCGATGGTCAGTGTGACGGGCGCGCCCTGCTTGGCCTTGGTGCCCATGTCACGGTCATCGTGGATGGATGTGGGGATGATGAAGTCTTTCATTCCGCTGCCTCCTTCTGGGTCGCGAAGTCGTCCGGAAAATGATTAAGCGCCGACATGACCGGGAAGGGCGTAAATCCCCCTAGCGCACAGAGCGATCCGTCGGTCATCGTCTCACACAGATCGGTCAGGAGCGGGATCGCGTCAGCATCGCCGCGCGCGATGCGGTCGATCGTCTCGACTCCCCGCACCGATCCGATGCGGCAAGGCGTGCATTTACCGCAAGACTCCACCGCGCAGAATTCCATCGCAAAGCGCGCCATCTTCAACATGTCAACGCTGTCGTCAAAGACGGTCAGACCGGCATGGCCCAGCAGCCCGCCCTTGGCGTCCAGTTCTTCGTAGCCGAGGGGTGCATCGAAATTGGCGACGGGGATATAGGCACCCAGGGGGCCGCCCACCTGCACTGCCTTGACCGGCTGGCCCGAGCGTGTGCCGCCGCCCAGATCGTTGACGACCTCGCCCAGCGTGATGCCGAAGGCGGTCTCGAACAGCCCGCCACGCGCCACGTTGCCCGCAATCTGCAAGGTCACAGTCCCGCGTGAGCGGCCCATGCCGAAATCGGCGTAATGCTGCGCGCCCCGCTCGAAGATCACCGGTATAGTTGCGAGGCTGATGACGTTGTTGACCACCGTGGGCCGACCAAGGAAACCTTCGAGCGCAGGCAGGGGCGGCTTGGCCCGCACGACGCCGCGCTTGCCTTCGAGCGAGTTGAGCAAGGATGTTTCCTCGCCGCAGACATAGGCACCGGCACCCACGCGCACCTCCATGTCAAAGCTGCGGTTTGAGCCGAGAATATCCTCGCCCAGCGCGCCCTTGGCGCGCGCGATCCGGATCGCCTCGTTCATCACGGCAATCGCATCGGGATATTCCGAACGCAGATAGACATAGCCCTTGGTCGCGCCGACGCCGAGACCCGCGATCACCATGCCCTCGATCAGGGTGAAGGGATCGCCCTCCATGATCATGCGGTCGGCAAAGGTGCCGCTGTCGCCCTCGTCGGCGTTGCAAACGATGTATTTCTGCGGTGCCTCAGCCTCCATCACCGTTTTCCACTTGATCCCGGTGGGAAAGCCCGCACCCCCCCGCCCGCGCAGCCCGCTGTCGGTGACTTCGGCGACGATCTCGGCACTGCTCAGATCAATCGCGCGGCGCAGGCCGGCCAGGCCGCCATGCTTCTCGTAATCGGCCAGGTCAAGCGGATCGATCACGCCGCAGCGGGCAAAGGTCAGGCGCGTCTGGCGCGCGAAGAAGGGGATATTTTCGACCGGACCATGCCCGTCGAGCGTTCCGTCCAGCAGCGCTGTCACATCTTTGGGCGTTACAGGGCCGAACGCCTCGCGACCGTTGCCGCGGTCGATCTCCACCAGCGGCTCCAGCCAGATCATGCCGCGCGTACCGGTGCGGATGATCGTGACATCCAGATCGCGCGCCTCCGCCTCGCTGCGAACGGCTTCGGCCACGTCATCCGCGCCGAGCGCCTTGGCCGCACTGTCCATTGGGATATAGAACCTCATGCACCCGCCTCCGTCAGGATCCGCGCCATCCGGGCAGCATCCAGCCGGCCCACGACCTTGTCATCGACCATCGCGGCGGGGCCGCAGGCGCACATGCCGAGGCAATAGACCGGCTCGACCGTCAAGGCGCCGTTCGGCGTAGTCGCGTGCCAGTCGAGGCCCAGCTTGGCCAAAGTCTCTTCGGCCAGCGCATCGCCGCCGACGGCCTGACACGCCTCGGCACGGCAGATCTTGACGACATGGTGCCCGGCGGGCCGTTCACGGAAATCGTGGTAAAACGAGACGACCCCATGCACCTCGGCTTTTGTCATGTTCAGCAGATGTGCGATCCGCGCGATCGCGGCGGTGGGGATGTAACCGAATTCCGCCTGAAGCGCGTGCAGCATTGGCAGAAGCGGCCCCTCGCGGTGTGTGTGCTCGGCGAGGATCGCGTCGATTTCGGCATCGGTCGGGATGGACGTAGTCTGTGGCATGGCTGACCTTTTGGCTATGTTGCCTCAAGGGTAAATGCCGCATTATCACGGAATCAATATGGATATCCCGTCAAGTGATCGATAACTTCAATCACGCTGCTCCGCCAGTTGTGCCGCTTCCTTCAGAAGCGCTTGCAGCGTAGGGGTGTGCGGCTCTCGATATGGGGCGACCAAGCCAACCGAAGGATGCCGGATATTGCCCGATAGCGGCACCAGTTTCAGTGCCTTGCCTGCCGCGAGGAAGGTGGCGATATCGGCGGGCAGGATGGTCAGCCAGTCGCCGCGCTCGACATTGGCGACCAGCACGACCGCCGAATCGGACTCGATCCAGGCATCGGGCGTCACGCCCGCATCACGGAAATGGCCGTTGATGATGCGCCGGTTCTGGTTTTCAGGCGTCAAGAGCGCCAGTCTCTCGCCCTCCAATTCCTTCCAACCGACCGACTCTCGGCCGTACCATTGCGATGCCTCATTACAGACAAGCATATAGCGCTCGCGATACAGCGGCTCGGTACTCAGCCTGCCCGTCGGCTCATTGTCCAGATAGGTGATGCCCGCATCGACATCCAAATTCTCGATCATGGACAGGATTTCAATGGATGTGCGCGACAAAAGCGTGAGCCGCACATTAGGGTTTTTCTCGCTGAACCGCGCCGAGAGCTGCGCGGCCCAGGTGAGGGCCGTCGGGATGACCGCGACGCGCAACTGGCCCGACAGGCCATTCCTGGTGAATCGCATCTCCTCGCGCAGCTGGCGCGCATCGCTGACGATCCGTCGCGCCCATTCCAGCGCGCTGTGCCCCTCGGGCGTCAGCCCGCCGAATTTCGAGCCACGAAAGACAAGTTTGACTCCAAGCCGATCCTCTAGATTCTTGATCCCCGTGGACAAGGTTGGCTGCGTGATGCCAAGTTCGTCGGCGGCCTTGCCAAAATGCTTCGCCTTGGCAAGAGCAATGAACATTTCGAGCTTATCGAGCATGGAGCACTCTTTTCAGGACTGGGGCGGACTCGGCACCATCGGCATGGGGCGGACTGCAAAAGCCCCTCGACGCCCCAGGCTGGGCCACACTGGGAATGGTGCCCGCCTTTATCCCTGTGGTCCGACAGACTGACAACCGTAAAGTTGATCGGCCCAAACGGACATTTTGGCCGGCACCAAAAACTGGATAATGCCCGTCGGGGGTGCGGTCCCATCATCACAGACGGCTTTGCGATACGTGGGGGGCCAGTGGGGTGGAACGACAGAAACTTGGTGCGCAGAGCTATTCATGGTAAACTCAACAGGTTTTTCCGGCCACGACTCCTAATATCGGGGGCCTGATGTTCCGAGCATTTAAAGCAGACATTTCCGACAAGCAGCCCGAAAGGCGGCTCAACGTCTTCGTTTGCTATGCGCGGGTCGAAACGAAGATCGCCGACGACATCGTCGCATACCTTGAATCCCATGACTTCGACGTCCGAATAGACCGTCGCGACCTGCCCTACGGCGAAAAATGGTGGGGCGAAATCGCCGAGATGATCCATGCCTGCGACACGGTGGTCTGGCTGGTAAGCGCGGCCTCCATAGAATCGAAATGGTGTCTGCGGGAACTTGGCGAAGCAGAGCGCCGCGGCAAGCGGCTTTTGCCTGTGCGGATAGTCGAAGTCCCGCCGGAGGGCATGCCCCCCTCCATTGGTGAGTTTCACGTTCTGCCCGCAGAGGGCCGGTTTTCGCTCAGTTCGCATGGCGAAACTCTGCTTGCCGCGCTGCGGGCCAACCAGGCCTGGTTGAAGGAACTCACGCGGTTGCAGGACAGGGCGAAGGAATGGCGGCAACGAAACAGGTCTTCCGCCGTTCTGCTGCGGGGAACATCCCTTCGCGCGGCCGAAGCCTGGCGTGATGCCGCAGGAGGCCAAGATGTGGCACCGACGGCGGAAACCCTTGACTACATTCTTGAAAGCCGCCGCGCATCGACCCGACGACTTACGGTCTTCGCGACGGTAGCCGGGGTGATCGGCGCGGCGGCGATCATCCTCTCGCTTTCCCTGCAACTTGCCAGATCGCGCGCCGACGAGCAGACCGAGATCGCGAAGTTGCAGCGCGATGCCAGCCGCGCGCAATTTGCTGCTACGCAGGATCCCGCCGCAGGTTTGGCGCTTGCCGTCGATGTCAGTGCACGCGCGGAGGCCATCTATGCCCCCGATCCACCACCGGCAGAGATCCGCTCGGTGCTGCCGTCGGTTGCGGATGCGGCACGTGAGATGCCGCGTCTTCGTGGCCAGTTCGACGGTCAATATGCCAACGTCGTAAAACTGCATCCCGATCCGGACGGAGAAGACCGGCTGTTGATCGTCATGACCGAGATGGTCCTCATGACGGATTTCGACGGTCGGCCGCTTGCACCGCCGCTGAATGCGAACGGCCCCTCTGGTGTCGCCTTCGCCAACGACGCCCGCTGGATAAAGCGCGCGAAGGAGGACTTGGTTGTGGTCGGCAGCGGCAGCCTTCAGGGTGCCGACCGTAAGGCTCTTGGGATCGGGGTGAGCCTCTTCGATTCCGATGGTCGGCTCATGGGGCAGGCGCTGACGGACCACCCCCATCCGATCATGGCGGTTCTCCCGCTCGATGCGCAGGGCACCATTCTGGCGGGGGACTCGCAGGGCAACCTCTATCTGGTTGATACCGCCGATTTCAGCCATCGCCGGGTTCTTGAGGGGTCCGGCCGCGCCGTCACTGATATTGCGCGGGAAGGCAATGATTGGTCTTACACGGTTGCGGTCGCATTCGGCGATACGGTCGATACGCGACAACTTCTGGTGCCCGAGCGTGTTGGACGCACACCGCGGTCGGAGGAGGGTGTCGCAAGATCCGTGACGGCCGCGCTTGGCGACAGCCGTCTCGAGGTTGGCCTTGTCGGCTGGGAACCGGGCGACGGGGTGTCCTGCGTCATTCCGACGACGAGATCCGAGGCAGGCCGGACAGACGCCTTTCTCGTATGCGATCAGGACGGACCGCCGGAATTTGTGCCGTCGACGATCTTCGATGGCGCAGGAACCTTTGGCAAAGTCAGGCCGGTCGCCGTCGCATCCGGCGTGACAGCCGCCACGGCTTGTCGGCACGGGAACCTGCTGGCAGTCGGCGACGGTGCGGGGTCGATCCACGTCTTCCAGTCCGACGGCGTTCGCGTCACTGCCCGGCTCCGTCATGGGACCGGGCCTGTTGCGGCGCTCGCGTTCACCCCCGATTGTGCCATCCTGATGAGTGCGACGATTCAGGGCAGTGACATCAGGCGCTGGGACCTTGCGGATGTCGCGGATCTGGGCAGCCGTCTTTACGATGCATTCGAAACCGTCGTCGAAATGCAAGCCACCGATGGCGGCGAACGTCTGCTGGCCCTCTATGGCAACTGGGGGCCCACCGCGCATGTCGAGATCTTCGATCATGAGGACGTCGCGTATACCAGCCTTTATCGGCACGCGATGGACGTGGACCGCGACATGCCTCTTTCTGCCGCGCTTTCACCTGACGGGACCCATTTCGCGTTCTCGGCCAATGGCCGCGTCACGGTCATGACGGTCACGGGGCAAACCCTCTGGTCAGCAGGTTTTGCGGCGGAAAGCCTTGCCTTTTCCGCGGACGGTCAAACCTTGCTGGGAACGGGTGCGACAGGCACGACGCTTTGGCCGCTCGTATCCGGTGCAGGCGAGGACGCGCGGAAAGCACGGACGCTTCGGGAAGACCAGGTCGGGCCCGGAGCAACCGCCCTGCAATTGCCCCAGGAGGCACGCGAATTTGCCGCCTTCGCGCTTGCCGACGGCAATCTGACCCTGAGCTTTCACGACGAAACGGGAGCATTGATCGGTCGCACCAAACCGTTAACGCTGCGCGGTGCAAGCTATGACGCAAGCGCCATCCAGGACGCAGCGCTTGCCGCACAGGTCTCTGCGCTCTTCCGCTCTCAGCTCGTATCGTTGCGCTGGGATGCTGCGAACAGATCATTCCTTGCCATCGTCAGCGCGCAGCAATTCGCAAGCACCGGGTCGCAACAGCGCGGGTCGCGGATCTTCCGCATCGACCCGGAAACGTTCGAGGTGTCACCTGTGCATGAGATCCGCATGGACGGGCTGGGCCTCGAAGACCGCCGGGTTGTCGCTGCAACCGACGTGGTGGCGGGCGCCATCGGTTTGGTTCTGCAACGCGGTAGTGGAGCCACGCCGGGCACTGTGCTTCAGATCGTCGAGACCGACAACTTCCGGCAGCTGACCCAGTTTGCGGTTCCGATGGACGGCTCGTCGGCGACCACTCCCATCATGGCTTGGAGCGCGCCGGACGGCAGCTTTCACGTCGGGCTTGATTCAGGTACGGTCATCGACCGTTCGTTCCGTCCGCAGGCCTTGCGCGAAGTCGCAACCGGTCGGCTGCAATTGATGGCGCGCGAGGCCGAATACGACAGGCTTCTGGTCGAGGCGTCGGCGCTGCGAAACAGCGGCGATACCGCAGGGGCGATTGAAGCGAGTAGGCGCGCCACGGAACTCCTTCCGCATGTCTCTATACCTTGGCTCAACATCGGCAACTGGTCGTGTCACCCGCCGACCGGACGCGGCGATTGCGATGCCGCCGACACCGCCTTTTCCAGCGCCATCGATGCCGTGCCCCTTCAGCCGCTGGCGCATCTTCAACGCGGAAAGCTGCGCTTCTTCAGGGGCACCTACGAGGCGGCGCTGGCGGATTTTGAAATCGCGTCCCGGATCCAGACTGGGCTTCCGACAATCGAGGCCGGCAGGGCGTCGCTGGGCGGCTGGGAACAATTCGCCGACATGATCAGAGGGCTGCACGCCGGAATGATCAACGAGCCCAAGGCGTTCAGGGCCTACGCCCTGTCGCATCTGGAACGCTGGGCGGAGGCGGAAACAGCCTACCAGGAGCTCGCGCAGATTGGCACGCCAAGCTTGCGCGACAGGGAATACCGGGCCCGAGCGCTCTATGAACTCGGGCGATCTTCGGAGGCGCTGTCGGAAACCCGCGCGCTCCTCGCCGCGCTGTCCGACGGCGCACCCTATTCCAAGCTGGAAGAGTTCGCCGACAAGCTGAAGCAGGATGCCGACAGGAACCGTTTCGCCTGCGAGGTCGTGCAGCAAGGGCTGCGGTTCGCTAGCGAGGCGTCGGCCCCCAGACAGGACGTGGTTGCTCTGGTCGATATCGGCTTGGACGCCTGTTCCGCTATCGTCCGAGATGACCCTGAAGATGCCGATGCCGCCCGTTTGGCCTTGGTAGCCCTGCGCGATGCGGCGCAGCGTTTCAACTATCCAGTGGCCTTGGACGAAACGCTCTTGGACTCGCCGGGCGAGGTTTTAGACCGTCTGATCGCCGAACAGGACCGCGAGGCCCTCGCGGAATTTCGCGAGGCATATTCTCGGCATCCGGTGTCTGCCAAGGCTGGGCTGGCGCTGGCACGGCTGAGAGCCGTCGGCGGGAACAACGACGCGGTTGGACGCGACATCGCAGGGGTCTGGCTGAACGACGCCGGAAAGCCCAAGCTGGAAATTATGGTGGACGAAAAAGGTTTGCAGCTTTGGACGAACGCGGACCCGGACCACCCGTTCGCTGAGATCGGTCAGGTCGTCGCCCGGACCCGCCAAACCGAACAGGGATCGGACTGGCCGTTCATGGGGGAACATATCTGGATCGGCGAGAGCAAAACGACATGGGGGGCTGAAGGTGCCCTTGTTGCCGCGATAATCGACGATTCAACGCTTTTCTATGCCTATCTTGACAGCAAGTTCAAAGCCGGATGGACGCTGAAGAAGAGCAATGGCGCTTGGCAGTCAACTATTCGCCGGAGCGGCCGATAATTTCAACGAGGTGCTTTGCTTTAATCGTCGATAAAACTCCCAAGCAGAACTACGGGAAACACCCATCTCTTCCGCCGCAGCCGAAAACTGCGCCCCCCCGTCGTGGCCAGTTGGATCCAACTCTCCTTCACCCGCGAGAAGAAGCATGAGGCCGCGACCACCCGAAAACAGTTTTGGACACATGTTAGCGCATGTCATCGCAATATTACGCCAGCGTCAACTTGCCCTTGCGTCATGTGACCCGTAGATAGCCCTCAGCCCGCGCCTTCCGCGTGCGGCCACGCCCTCTCCGGCGACACGCAATAACCTGAGGAATCCTCACCTTGCTCGACCAGATCGCGCTGCGCGCCGAACTCGCCGATCATTATGATCTCGCCCCCTCCCCGGACCTCGCCGCCGAGATGTCCGGGATCTATGCCCGCATGGAGCGCGTCATGTCTCCGCCCGACTGGGCGATCTTCGCGCCCTATGTCGCTGCGATCAGGAAGCTGAAGGCCGAGCGGAACGCGGTGATCCTGGCCCACAACTACATGACGCCCGAAATCTATCACGGGATCGCGGACGTGGTGGGCGACAGCCTGCAACTGGCGATCGAGGCCACCAAGGTCGAAGCGGATGTGATCGTCCAGTGCGGCGTGCATTTCATGGCCGAGACCTCAAAGATGCTGAACCCGGCCAAGACCGTGCTGATCCCCGACATGGCCGCAGGCTGTTCACTGGCCGAAAGCATCACCGCCGCGGGGATCGCCGAGATGCGCGCGAAATATCCCGGCGCGCCAGTGGTCACCTATGTGAACACCACGGCCGAGGTGAAGGCGGCCTCTGACATCTGCTGTACCTCGTCCAATGCCGTCCAGATCGTCCGCGCAATGGAGAGCGACACGGTCATCATGACCCCGGACAAGTATCTGGCGCAGAACATCGCAAGCCAAGTGCCGGAGAAGCAGATCGTCTGGTGGGAAGGATCGTGCATCGTGCATGAGCAGTACACCGCGAAGGACCTGCGCGAGTTCCGCGACTGGAACCCCGGCACCCGCATCATCGCCCACCCCGAATGCCCGCCCGACGTGGTCGCCGAGGCCGATTTCTCGGGCTCGACCAGCGGGATCATCGACTATGTCACGACCGAGCGGCCCGAGAAGGCGATGCTCGTGACGGAATGCTCGATGGCCTCGAATATCTCGGACGCGCTGCCGGATGTCGATTTCGTCGGGCCCTGCAACATGTGCCCCTACATGAAGAAGATCACGCTTGAGAAGGTGCTCTGGTCGCTGCACACGATGGAAGGCGCGGTCGAGGTCGACCCCGCGGTGGCCGTCAAGGCCCGTGTCGCCGTGCAGCGGATGATCGACCTATCGGCGCGCCTGAACGGTTAGGCCCATGGCAGTGATCGACACGCCCCGCGCCATCATCGTCGGGGCCGGGCTGGCGGCGCAATATGCTGCGCTGCGGCTGGCCCCGCATCCGGTCCTGATGATTTCGCCCGAACCCCTCGGCTCCGGGGCGTCGTCGGCCTGGGCGCAGGGCGGCGTTGCGGCGGCGATGGACCCCTCCGACAGCGCCGAGGCGCATGCCCGCGATACCGTGCGAGCAGGGGCGGGGACCGTGGACGTGCAGGTTGCAGAGGCCGTCACGGCCGAGGCGCGGGCGCATATCCTCGACCTGACCGGGCTGGGCACACCCTTTGACCGGACCGCGGACGGCGGCTACGTCCTGTCGCGCGAGGCGGCGCACAGCTTTGCCCGTGTCGTGCGCGTGCGCGGCGATCAGGCGGGGTCCGAGATCATGCAGGCACTGACCGCGCAGGTCCGCGCCGCGCCGCATGTGCAGGTGCTGGAAGGCGTGATGGCCACCGGGTTGGTGATCGAGGGCGGCCGCGTGTGCGGGGCCCGGGTCGCGCGCTGCGCCGACGGCCTGACGCAATCGGTCGCTCTGCGCGGTGCGGCGGTGCTGCTGGCGGGCGGCGGGTCGGGCAGTCTGTTTTCGCAGACGACCAATCCGCCGCGCATCTGCGGTCAGGTGCTGGGCATGGCGGCGCGGGCCGGGGCGGTCATCTCCGATGCGGAGTTTGTGCAGTTCCATCCAACGGCCATCGCCAATGGCTTGGACCCAGCGCCGCTGGCGACCGAGGCGCTGCGCGGCGAAGGCGCGACGCTGATCAACAGCCGGGGCGAACGGTTCATGCTGGCGGCACATCCGGATGCCGAGCTGGCACCGCGCGACATCGTTGCCCGCGCGGTCTTTGCCCAGACGCAGGCCGGTCTTGCCCCGGCGCTGGACACGCGGGCGGCCCTTGGCGCGCGGATCCTGACCGAGTTTCCGGCCGTGGCCGCAGCCTGCCGGGCCTCGGGCCTCGATCCGGTGGCGCAGCCGATCCCGGTCGCCGCCGCCGCGCATTACCACATGGGCGGCATCGCGACGGATGCCGGGGGGGCGAGCACCCTGCCCGGCCTCTGGGCCTGCGGCGAGGTTGCCTCGACCGGGCTGCATGGCGCGAACCGGCTGGCCTCGAACGGGCTGCTCGAGGCGCTGGTCTACGGGCGGCGCTGTGCGGATGCGATTGCCAAGGGGCTGGGCGCGGGTGATGCCGCGCCGGTCGAGCTGCCCGATCTTGCCCCGGCCCAAGCACCCGATCCGGCGCTGGTCGCCCGGCTGCGGCAAGCGATGACCGACGGGGCGGGCGTGATCCGCACCGGCGCGGGCTTGCGACGCACGCTGGACACGATCGCCACGATCGCGGCGGCGCAGCCCGACTGTGACGCCCTGCTGAACATGACCGCAACCGCCACGCTGATCGCCGCCGCCGCGCTGGCCCGGAAAGAGAGCCGGGGCGCGCATTTCCGCTCGGACCATCCCGATGTGCAGGGCGCGACCGGCGAGAGATCCTTCTTCACCCTCGCGCAGGCGCAGGAGATCCGCGCCCAGGCCCGAAAGGAACCCGCATGACTGCCGCCCCCTTGCCCGACCTGATCCTGGAACCCCTGGTCCGCGCCGCATTGCTTGAGGATCTGGGCACCTATGGCGACATCACGACCCGCACGGTCATCCCGGCAACGACGCGCTACACCGCACGGATGAACGCGCGCGAGGCGGGGGTCGTCTCGGGGCTTCAGGTGGCAGCGCTGGCCTTCCGGCTGGTCGACCCGGCGCTGGCTGTCACGGCGCACAAGGGGGACGGGGACGAGATCCGGCCCGGTGACCTGCTGATGGAGATCGAGGGAGCGGCGGCGTCAATCCTCTCGGGTGAACGGGTCGCGCTGAACTTTGCCGGGCGACTGTCTGGCATCGCGACGATGACGGCGGCCTTCGTAGCGCAGACCTCGGGGACCGAGACGCGTGTGACCTGCACCCGAAAGACGACGCCCGGCCTGCGGCTGGTCGAGAAGCAGGCGGTGCTGCATGGCGGCGGGTTCAACCACCGTTTCTCATTGTCGGATGCGATCCTGATCAAGGACAATCACATCGCAGCGGCGGGCGGCATCCGGCCGGTTCTGCGCGCGGTCAAGGCGCAGGCCTCGCACATGATCCGCTGCGAGATCGAGGTCGACCGGCTGGACCAGCTGGCCGAGGTGCTGGACGAGGGCGGAGCCGACGTCGTACTGCTGGACAACATGGACACCCCGACCCTGCGCAAGGCGGTTGCGCTGGCGGCCGGGCGCGTGGTTCTGGAGGCCTCGGGCAACATGAGGCTGGACCGGATCGCCGAGGTCGCAGCGACGGGTGTCGACTACATCTCTTCCGGGGCGCTGACGCATTCGGCGCAGACGCTGGATCTGGGGTTGGACTTCTGAGAGGGTGGGAAATTACTATGTTGCGCCGCAAATCGTAATAAATTGCGATGCACGCGCAAATACTGACCGGCGTTGGTGATGGTCTTCGCGGCGCGATGCGCCCGGCCATTTCGACGGCGTGGCGACCGTGGTGACCAAGCTACTGCTGCAAGCTGATGCGGTCCAAGCCTTCTTTTGCGAAAAGCACCTCCAGAAAATTCTGGTGGTTCACCGTCTGGCCGAAGTCACCGAAAAATCACCCTCCCCATATCCGTCGACAGACCGCATCGACCAACGCGTGAAGAACCAGCGTCAGCACGGCCAGGACAATCAGCGCGGCGAACATCAGGTCGATCTTCGCGCGGCCGTTCGCCAGCAGCATCAAGTAGCCAAGCCCCCGAGACGCCCCGACCCATTCGCCTATGATGGCACCGATAGGCGCATAAACCGCCGCCAGCCGAAGCCCCGAGGCAAAGCCGGGCATGGCCGCCGGAACGCGGACGCACCACAGGATGCGCGCGGGTGGGGCGTTCATGACGCGGGCAAGTTCCACCCAGGCGACGGGTGTGCGCATCAGCGCGTCGAAAAAGGCCGATGTCACGGGAAAATAGATGATCAGCAGCGCCATCGCGACCTTCGACCATAGCCCGTAACCCAGCCACAGCGTCAGGATCGGTGCCAGTGCGAACACGGGGATGGCCTGGCTGAAGACCAGCATCGGGCGGAGCAGATTGCGCGCAAAAGACGAAGCGGCAAGAAGGATCGCCGAGGCAAAACCCAAGGTCGCCCCGAGGCCAAGACCAATCAGCACTTCTGTGATGGTCACGACCGCATGTTCGGCGATCAGCATCCGGCTGGTCCAGAGCGTGGAAAAGACCAACATGGGTCCGGGCAGAATGAAGCGCGGCAGATCGGCAAACGTGACCACGGCCTGCCACGCCAACAGACCCAGAAGCGCGACGCTGGCGAAGTGCAGGACCTTTTTCACACTGCCTCCATAAGTTGCCGCAGCAATCGGCCCTGAAAGGCAAGGGTCTCAACCGCATCATAGGGGCGCGGCACGCGTGCGGGCGGTGATGCGACCGGGGTGATCCCCTCGCGTGTCATCAGCAAAACCGTCTCACCCAGCCGGGCGGCCTCGGCGGCGTCATGGGTCACATGCAACACGGTGCGACCGGCCAGCAGTTCGGCCGAAAGGTCCTGCATCCGGGCGCGTGTCTGCGCATCAAGCGCCGAAAAGGGTTCATCCAGCAATATGACAGGCCGGTCTTCCATCAGGGTCCGGGCAAGCGCCACCCGCTGCCGCTGTCCGCCGGAAAGGGCGTCAGGGCGTTTGGTGCCGTGATCCGCAAGGCCAACGCGCGCCAATATGTCGAGCGCCCTTTCACGCGGCTGCTGCGTGCCTCGCAACCGTGCGCCGAGGGTGACATTCGCGGTCACGTCAAGCCATGGCATCAACAGGTCGCTCTGCGCCATCAACGCCACGCGACCTGCCAGCGGCGCACCATCGCTTGCGCCAACGGTGCCCTCAAAGTCGACCTTGTCCCCAAGGCTCGCAAACAGGCGCAAAAGCGTGGACTTGCCCACACCGGAGGGACCCAGCAGACAGGTCCACCGCCCCGCCGGAACCTCCAGCGACAGGGGGCCGAAGATCGCGGTGCCACCGATCGTGACACGCCCGGTCAATCGAAGCGCAGGCGCGCCGCTCATCCCGAAAGCCCCCTGGCCCAGAAATCGGCTTGCAGCCGTGTGGCGGTCTGGAAGCGCGCGCATAGCCGGGGCCAGCGCGGGCTGGTTTCCGTTGTGTGGCCGAGGCTGCGCGCGACCGTCAAGTCGATCAACGCGCCACCCTCGCGGCAGGCGTGCATCTCATCCAGCGTCTTGGCCTTGGTCACCGCCAGGGTCCAGGCACAAGGGAAATGGACAAGAAACAGGTATGCCGCGCGTCGCAGCGGACCATCGGCCATCTGTCCAGCCAAGGCGTGGTGGGTATGATCGTTCCACGCTGTACCGGCGGCGTCGTGCCAAAGACGCAATGCCGTGCCGTAGCTCATTCTGCCCCCAGGTCGACGGCCAGCGCAGTGACAGGACGCGTGCCCTCGATCAGCCCGGCCTGATGCAGAAAGTTCTCGAACCGCGCGTAGCGGCCGGCGTCCAGTGCCTCGGGACGCAACGCAAAGCGCGGGATCGTATCGGCCCATGCCTTCTTGTTCAGTTCGTCCTGAAGCTCGGTTGAGGTGGCCGCGAACACCTCCCAGCTCTCCCGCGGGTGGTTCACTATGTACTGCGTGGCCTTTTCCATTGCCCCGAGGAAACGCCGGATCATTCCCGCATCCATCGTCTGGGGGTTGGCGATGTAGATCAGTTCGTCATAGGTCGGCACGCCGTGTTCCTCGGGGTAGAAGCACCGGCCGGCGACGTCCTCGATCTCCATCTGGTTCAGCTCAAAGTTGCGAAAAGCCCCGATCACCGCATCGACCTGCCCCGACATCAGCGCGGGCGACAGCGACCAGTTGACGTTGACCAACTCGATATCGCCGGTGCCAAGCCCGGCCTCGCCCAGCATGGCCGAAAGCAGCGCCTCCTCGACGCCGGCGACAGAGAAACCCACCTTGCGGCCTTCGAGATCCGCGATCTGCGCGACAGGTCCGTCATCCAGCACGAGCAGGCAGTTGAGCGGTGTGGCGACCAGCGTGCCGACGCGGATCAGCGGCATGCCTTCTGCCACCTGAAGGTGCAGTTGCGGCTGGTAGGAAATTGCAAGGTCGACCGCACCTGCGGCAGCCATCTTGGGCGGATCGGAAGGGTCGGCCGGGGCGATCACTTCGACCGCCAGGTCTGCTTCAGCGAAATAACCCATCTCCTGCGCAATGATGATCGGCCCGTGATCGGGGTTCACGAACCAGTCGAGCATAACGGTCATCTCGTCCTGAGCGGCGGCGGGTGTCGCCAGAACAAGGGCGAGGGCTGTCAGCATGGGTTTCATGGGATGTCTCCGGTTGGGTCGCCGAGGGCGACGAGAAATATGTTTCCGTCCCAGACCGCCCCAAGCCTTTCAGCGGCCGTCCATGCGCGCTGGCCCGAGCGACAACAGAGCACGGCGCGTTGTCCGGTGGCGGGAATGGGGCCTCCGGGGCCGAAAGCGGTGGCGGGAAGACGGCGGGCGAAGGGCCGCATCAGGGGGGCCTCGTCCTCGGCCCGCAGGTCGACGAGAAAGTCAGCGGCAGTAATCGCGGAAGGCGCGAGGAAACGGGGGCCGCGCTCGGGTTCGGGCGTATCGGCAAAGCGAAACTTGCCCGATCTAAGGCTGCGCCCGTCGAAGGTGACAAGCTGCCCGAGGGGCGAAGGATCGAGCCCTGCGAGTAGTGCGAGAGCCATCTGCGCCTGAAGCGCGCCGATCACACCCACGACCGGCCCCAGAACGCCATCCTCGGCGCATGAGCCGAGCCTTTGCGGCAGGTCGGGAAACACGGCGCGCAAGCTGGGCGCGCCGCCGCAGAAGGCCCCGGCATAACCGTCGAGTCCAACCACCGAGGCGCTGGCCAGCGGGCGGTCCGCAGCATGGCAGGCGTCGGACAGGATGTAACTTGCCGCGAAGCTGTCGGCGCAATCGAGCACAAGATCGGTACTGTCGCAGAGCGCGCCGACATTGGCAGGATCAAGCGCGGCCACGACCGCCTCGACCCTGCAATCGGGGTTGAGCGCGGTGATCGCCGCAGCGGCGGCCTTGGACTTTGCGACGCCGATATCAGACTCGCGGAACAACGTCTGGCGATGCAGGTTCGTCGCCTCAACCCGGTCCGGATCCACCAACCGAATGCGGCCTACGCCAGCCCCGCCGAGGTATTGCAGCACCGGGGCAGCAAGCCCGCCCGCGCCGATGACCAGCACATGCGCCCGGCGCAGACGGGCGTGGCCCAAAGGCCCAAGTTCGGGCACTGCGATCTGGCGGGCATAGCGGCTCATCGCGTCGCCTCGATCCAGGCACTAACGCGGGCCTCCGGGTCCTCACTGAGGGTGATATCGGTGACCACTGACACGACATCGGCACCGGCGGCAAAGACGCCCGCTGCCCGCTCGACGCGCATGCCGCCGATGGCGACAAGGGGCAGGTCGCCAATGGCGCGCTTCCATTCGGTGACACGCTCAAGGCCCTGCTGGTGCCATTTCATCTTTTTCAGGATCGTCGGATAGACCGGGCCCAGTGCAACATAGTCAGGCGACATTGACAGGGCGCGGTCAAGTTCGGCGTGGTCGTGGGTGCTGATGCCCAGCCTGAGGCCAGCACGGCGAATGGCCGGAAGATCCGCAGTATCGAGATCTTCCTGCCCGAGATGCACCCACTCGCAGCCTGCGTCGATGGCGATCTGCCAATGGTCGTTGATCACCAGCGACGCGGAATGCGCGCGGCAGAGCGATTTCGCTTGGGTGATGGCGTTCCAAAGGTCGGCCAAGTCCATATCCTTGATACGAAGCTGCACCAGCTTCACGCCCAGCGGAAGCGTGCGGTGCAGCCAGCCGGCGTTGTCAAAGATCGGATAAAAGCGGTGTAGGCTCATGTCAGGAACGCCCTGCCGATGACGGGGGTCGAAGGGGCCGCCATGTCGCGTGGCTCCATCGGGTCGGCCTCGTAGGCGAGCCGCCCGGCCTCGACCGCGCGGGCGAAACCTTCCGCCATCCTCGCCGGGTCGCCCGCTTTGGCGACGGCGGTGTTGAGCAGCACCGCGTCATAGCCCAACTCCATCGCCGTGGCGGCCTGGCTCGGCAGACCGAGGCCCGCATCCACCACCATGGGCACGTCGGGAAACTGGGCGCGCAAGGTGCGCAGGCCATAGATGTTGGTCAGCCCCAGCCCGGTGCCGATGGGTGCGCCCCATGGCATGAGCACCTCGCAACCCGCCTGTAGCAGCCGGTCGGCAAGAACCACGTCCTCGGTGGTATAGGGAAAAACCTTGAAACCCTCATCGGTCAGAATGCGCGCGGCCTCCACCAGTCCGAAGGGGTCGGGCTGAAGGGTATCCGCATGGCCGATCACCTCGAGTTTGATCCAGGGCGTGTCGAACAGCTCGCGGGCCATCTGCGCCGTGGTCACCGCCTCGCGGACCGAATGGCAGCCTGCGGTGTTGGGCAGGAGTGTCACACCGAGGTCGCGGATCAAATCCCAGAATGCCGCGCCGGCGCGATCGCCGCCCGCCTCACGTCGCACAGAGACGGTGGCGATACCGGCACCGGAGCGGCGGAAGGCCTCGGCCAGAACCGCCGGCGACGGGTATTGCGCCGTACCCAGCATCAGACGCGAATTGATCTCGGTACCGTAAAGCAGCATCTCAGCCTCCCTGCCGCGGGGCGACGATCTCGATCCGGTCGCCAGGGGAAAGGGGGGCGTCGCGCGCCGTCGCCGGAACGAAACTTTCGTTGACGGCGGTGGCGACCTTGGCGTCGCGATAGCCCAGTTCGTCCAGCGCACCGGCGAGGGTTTGCGCCTGCACCTCGGTTGCGGTGCCGTTAACCGTGATCTGCATAGTAAAACTCCGGTTTGCTTTGGTCGAAGGCCAGTTCAGTCGCCATCCGTGCAAGCGCAGGCGCGAGCAGAAAACCGTGCCGGAACAGGCCATTGACATGGATCGTCTCGCCGCGCCGGACAAGGCGCGGCAGGTTATCGGGAAAGGCCGGACGTGCATCGGCACCGATCTCGATCAGTTCGGCCTCGCCAAAGGCGGGATGCAGCGCGTAGGCGGCCGAGAGCAGTTCCAGCACAGACCGAACGCGCCGGCGGCGATCGTCGCTTTCGATCTGTGTCGCGCCCAGCATGAAATGACCATCGGCACGGGGCACAACATAAAGCGGAAAGCGCGGGTGGAGCAGACGAACCGGGCGGGTCAGGCGGATGTCGGGCGCACGCAGCACAACCATTTCGCCTTTAACGCCGCGCAGATCGGGAAGCGCGTCACGCGCCGCGTGCCCACGGCAGTCGAAGGTCAGGCCATCGGCACGGCCCGGCTCTGCGATGAAGGTGACACCGTCGCGCTCAAGCCGCGTTCGAAGGTGGCGCAGGGCGGCGCGCGGGTCAAGGTGAGCCTCGGCGGTGACGTGCAGCGCCCGGTCGAAGCGGTCTGAGAGGTCCGGCTCCAGTGCTGCAAGGGCGGAACCGTCAAGCAGGGTGTGGCCCTCAATGCGGCGGGCGAAACGGTCGAGTTCGCGACGGTCGCGATTAAGGGCCACGACGACGGTGCCGCGCTGCGTGACACCCACGCCCTGCCGTTCCCACCAGCGAGCCGCCTGCTGACCCAGCCGAACCACCGGCTCTTCTGCCGTTTCGCCTTCGCAGAATGGCGCAAGCATGCCGCCCGCCCACCATGAACAATGGTGTGGTCCGGGCTGCAACACAGGATCGAAGACAGTGACCGCGCAGCCTCGGGCGACCAGTTCGGTGGCCACGCAGAGCCCTGCGACGCCAGCGCCGATGACGGTGGCCCGCGTCATGGCCAGTATCCGTGAAAATGGTGGACCGGGCCGTGGCCGCCGCCAATAGCCCGGTCATCAGCCGCGCAGATCGCGCCGTGCAGCCAGACCTGCGCACGCCCGGCCGGGCCTTCCAACGGCGCGCCTTTTGCCAGTTCGGCGGTAATGGCCGAGGATAGGCTGCATCCGGTGTCATGGGTATTCCAGGTGGTGACCCTTGACTGCTCCAACGCGATGGTGCCGGAAGCGGCGAGCAGCGCATCGACCGACTTTGCGACCAGCACCGGATCGCGCATCACGGGACCGCTGTAATCAGCGTCCGCTTCGGCAGGGACGGCAACGATCTCGGGCGAGAAAAGCATGCCGATCTTGATGACCTGTGGTGTCATTTCTTCCTCCACCGACGACGGGAGGAGGGAGAAAAGGCGGGCGGAGGTTGCCCCGCAGCCTGCTCGTGCTCCGTTCCCTCCGCCGGTATTGTCCGGATCAGGTTCGATGGGTTGGCTCGCGCCTCTCAGTCCCTCACGGAACACCCCAACGGATTCGCCTATGAGGTAGCAGTCGCCGTGCCGAGGTTCAAGCCGCGCGTGGGTGGACATTTCCCCGGACGCCGGAACGACCGCCTGCGCGGAGGGGCGCGCAACAGCACCGCGCAACTTCATAGAGCCGACGCGAGAAATCTCACCGTCAAGTGTGGCTCCGCGTATTCTCCTGCCCGGCACCCATGACGCAACGCTTTCTGGGATTTGAGACAATCGAGCCCGCAACTAATGGGCAGCCCTTTTAAATTTAAGATATTTTCCTTTTCCCCTGCGAACAGACGGGGCGTAACCAGCCCGACTTTGACAACCTTGGGTCGAAGACGACGTTACGGTCGGCCGGCTGAGTGACGGTAAGGCGCGTTGAACCCGTTCCTGCATCGGCGGGCGACTAGAACAGCAGAATTAGGGGATAGAAAACCATGGATTTCACGAAACCAGACCTCAAGGCCCGCTTTGCACAACTGGGCTTTCTCGTCCGGCACACTTTCACCATTGTCGGGCGAAATCGCGCGTTGTTGGGGCCGCTGATTGTCATGTGGGTCTATGCTGTGGTGATGACCGGCCTGTTCTTCGCCGGGCTTGTTCTTGCTGTTTACGAGAACGGCAACAGCACATGGTTCCTGCTCGGAGGGGCTGTGATGTTAATCTACAAGTTCTTTTTTTACAACCGCGCCGAACTGACGCTCAGCCGCCTGACATATGGCACCGCCACCGGTGGCACGCCCACCCGGCGTGAAGCACGACGCGAAATTACCGGCCTCGGCTCTCAGGTCCGCACCCTTGGCCTGCTGGACATGGCCGCCGTCTGGGTGGCCAGCCGCAAAAACAAGGAAGGCGGCCTGATGGCGATGTTACTGGGCGGCATCGTCGAAGTATGGGATCTGGTAAACCACTTCCTGCTACCGGCTTTCGCGATCGACCGGCTGAGCCTGGGCGACGGGGTTATCAAAATGAAACGATTGAAGGATCATGTGCCCGAAACCCTGGCTGGTGTGTTCGGAATCGACATTATGGGCGGCGTGATCGGCTCGCTGATGAAGCCGCTCTATGTCTTCGGTGGCCTTGCAGGGGTTGCTCTTGGCCTTTTCTTTGGCGGCGGTATGCCGGATGCCTTTTCGGCCGGGGCGCTTTCCGAAATTTCTCGCAACATGCCGCAACTGGGCCCGATCGGTCCGGACACCGTCTTTAACTGGCTGCCGGTCTTTGTTGTAGTCTCTGTCAGTGTCCTGCTGCACACGTTGTTCGCGCGTGTCGTGACCGCGATCAAGGTTGTCTATTTCACACTGTTCTATACCCGCATCATGCATCCCGAAGATCTGGCACCCGAAATGCGCGCGGGCCTTGAAGGATACCTTGATCTGGACACAGACGAGATGCCGACTGCTTCGGTGTCGATATGAGGATATGTGCCCGATCACTTGTGAGCTTGCCAGATTGGACACAGTTAACGCCAAGCGCCGGAAGGTCGGATCAGATAATGGGGGCGCGAAAATGACAGGCAAATTTATTACGGGAAGAGCCTTCTTCGCATTGCTCGCGCTACTGACATGTCTGAGCTTTGGCGCTGGCGTAGCCTCTGCGCAAGAGGTCGGCAGCTACGCCCATGTTCAGGCCGACGCGCTGAATCTGCGAACCGCTCCGGATACGAGGTCTTCCGTACTGCGCGCCCTGCCCTATGGAACGTCTGTCAGCATCCTTGACCGTCGCGACGGCTGGGCGAGAGTGTTCGTTCAAGGCGCTGACGGGCATGCTGCGGATGGTTGGGTCGCGGCGCGTTTTCTAGGGCAAGGTGCAAGGACTGGCACCGAAAGAAAACGCCCGATATTTCGGGGTCACCATCGAACCAGACCGGAGCACCAAAACCAGACCCATCGGCCCGGTGCGCCGCTGCGGGTCAGCAAGCTGGATTTCGACTGCCGCCCGGCGCTGTTCGGTAACAGCGGCATAAGAAAATGTGTCGCCAGCGTTCGTGTGCGACTGTCGCAGCAAGAGTTTGATCCGAACCGCAGTGACCACGTCTTCATTGCCTGTCGCGGGGCGATTTCCTACCGCACGGACAAGGGACATGGTTCACAACGCCTTCTCGCGTTTGAGAGGCACAGCATTGCGCATAACGACCGACTGGGACAATCGGTGCATGTGAACTTTCCGGTGCAGTCGGAAAGAGACAAGATCGTCTCCGCCCATCTCGTGAGCTTTTCTTGTGTGAGGGATTAGCAGATCCAGCTGTTGAATAAGCACTGTACAGCGGACTTACCAATAGCCGCCCGGTTCGGGCCTGGTCCGCTATAGGCTTTGCGTGACTATCATCCGGAACACCGCTGAAATGGCCTTATGCTGCCGGATAGCATAGTTCAGATTCCGGACGTCCCCGGTTACCATCTGACTTTGCGTCACTGGCTGCACATCCGGTCTTTAAAAATGTCATTGTGGAAAGCTCCAATCCCCATGCTCCACCCGGAAAATCCGGAACGGTGCGCCGGGTTGGGATGTATCCGCACGCAAACTGAACACCGCGCGGCCTTGCTGTCCGAAATTGGTGAAATCGACATTGATCGTGATCACACCCCGAAACATTGGTTGTTCATCATCGGGTGCGATCCGCGTCACCTGCCCCTGAAAGTCCTGCGCATCATAGAGCACGTCACTGCCGTGCCCCGAAAGGTCAGGCACCATGTCAGCAAAGAAGTATCGCGCGGCTGTCGGTGGAAAGAACGGATTGTCGCCCGGCTCTCCGCCCATTTCAAAAACGATATACAACTCGCGCACCAGCGCCTGTGCCTGATCTAGCAGCGGGTCGCCGGTTTGTTTCATCATGTCCAACGGTGGAATGGTCGTATCCTCGCCGTCTGGCTTGATAAACCGTCCGGCGACCCAGCCTGCGCGCCTCATCTCGCTGTCGCGCATCAGGCACCAGCGCTGCGGTAATGCGCTGATTTGTGCCTCGGTCATCGCACTATAATGGCGCAATGTGTAATAAGGCACGCAGGTGATCTGTTCCAACTCGCGCGTATCGGGTGCGAACGTCTCGATTACCGGATACATGGTTCCCGGTCCCATGCGGGCATTCAACACGTCATCTGCGGCTACGCCGGTCACTTTCCAACGGCCCGGTCCGTGGCCGTCGATCTGCGAAAATGCCGCAGTGGCTGCAAAACCCAACACTAGAGTGACACTGCTCAAAATTTTGCAGAACATCATTTTACCTCCACAACGGACCGGCCCAAAAGCGCGCCACCCGCGACATCCAGAAACCGGACTTCATAGAGACCGGTTTCTTCGGGCAGTGTGATCTGCATGGAAGCCACGTCACCGATTGATTGCACCGAAATCCAACTGAAGTCAGGCTGGTCCTTGCGTGCAAGTGCAATGCGCTGATCGGCGCTGTCGCTTTGCAGAGCCCATGTCACCGTGATCGTTTCACCCGGCGCGGCAGTCGCTGGCACACTCAGCCCAGCCCCATCGTCTAATGGCGCGTCGGCACCGACGACTTCCAATGGCGCGCTTGCCAAAGTGCGCGCGCCCTTATCAAGCACATAGCGCAATTCATACAAACCGGTGGTGTCAGGTGCTGTCAATTTGCCCTGCGTTACCGAATTCACGCGAATATAATCAGCGTAGCTGCCTTCATCCGCCCCCATCGGCACGATGGTGATGAAATCACGCGCGTTGACGTTGCTTGACCAGGTAACGTCAATTTCAGTCCCCGCACGCACTACCCCTGGGCCGGAAATACCGACCTCTGCCTCGACGACTTCGATCGGGGCGCTGGCCAGTGTGACGGCACCGGTGTCAAGAACGTAACGCAGCTCGTAAAGGCCCGTTTCCGCCGGCGCGGTCAGTTTGCCCGCAGTGTCGGTTTTCGCGCGGATGTAGTCCGTAGAGGTGCCCGGATCCGACCCCATCGGCACAATGGTGATATAGTCGCGCGCGTTGATGGTTTTGCTCCACGCAACGTCAAACACCGCTCCGGTCGTGACCTGTTGCGGACCGGTTAGCGTGACTTCAGGCAGCGCGGGTTCCTCTGCGACGGGTTCGGGTGTCACCGGCTTCAGGACCATGGCGCTTTGGACTTGCGCCAAGGCGTCGGTCAATTCGGCTGCATTGCTGGCGGGCAGAAAAACGCCGCCGGTATTTTCGGCAATGCAGGACAGACTGGCGTTGGCCGCGTCATCCAGATCAAAGCCCACCACATGAACGGTAAACGCGACGCCTTGCTTTGCAAGCTGCGCGGACAATGCGCAGGGATCGGCGTTGCAGGTTTCCACCCCGTCAGAAATCAGGACCACCGTCGCCGGATTGTCACGGTAGGACAAAAGGTCGGCGGCATGGCTGACAGAGGCGGAAATCGGCGTTTTACCTACGGGATTAATTGCGTTGACCTTGGCGATAAAGGCTGCGCGGTCAAGCGGGCCCGGGGCGACCATTGTTTCGATATCAGTGCAGTCGCCTTCCGCGCGGTGACCATAAGCAACAAGACCCAGATTGGTGTTGTCATCCCAATCCGTCACCAGATCGCCCAGGACATCCCGCGCGATCTCGATCTTGCTGGTACCGTCGATCTGACCCCACATCGACCCGGATGCATCATAGACGATCACCACGTCCTCTTGCGCCATCGCGGGACCGGCGGCCGCGGCAACGCAGGCCGTCATCGCCATCGCCGCAATTCTCGATACGATCTGTTTCATGCGCTCATTCCTTGCTGAAGGTACTCTTTTGTATTGCGTGGTTTCGTGCCGGGCTTTGTGTCGAACGCGACGTGACTAATGCAATCCCGTGACCGGCGCGCCGACGGCCTGATAGGCCTCATCGGCGGCTTCCTCCCGCCCGCGTCGCCCCTTGGATTTGCCGTCAGATCGATGCGTTTTTTTGTAAAGACCTGTCCTTGCATCTCCTAGAATGGCCTGAACGTCGTTGTGGCCAGTGTCCTCGTACGGCATGAACATGAACTGCAAGAATTGATCCGCCGGTGGCACGGTCGCTTTCGGCGCGCAGAGATCATCGACGCCCGGATCATAAACACGCGGCCGGTTCGATGTCGCCCCTTCCATCGTGACGGGCAACAGGCGCCCGTCCTCATCAAGCAACACGAAGGCATTCACGGTGTTCGTTGTGTCAGATGGGTGGACATAACAGTTTTTCACCCCGGCCAGTTCGATCGGGCAGTTCGGTTCGCCCGGCAGGATTTCGGTCACGCCAGTATCGGATTGGCGGGTTTTCTTCTCAAAGCGAGGGGCCGAGATATATCGCTCGGCCTGCGCGCGTGGCACGCCCAGTTCTGCCGCGACAATGTCGATCACTTCGTCACGCATGGCGGGGTCCACGATCAACCGGTCGCCGACCACCTCTTTGCCCTCGGGCACCGGGTCGTCAAAACAGCCCTTCATATCAGGCACGGTGACATCGCGCGGCTCCATCGCCACGGGCATGTTGAAGGCAAAGCCGTGGGATTTCCCCTTGACTGAACCGACCATGATCCGATGATCGACGACCCGCAGCGTCAATTCCGCCTCGTTCGTGCCGATATCCTGCGCCACATACAGCGTTTCATCCAGGATCGATTGCAGGAACAGCATCTTTTTCGACCCTTGGGTCAGGAGGAACTGGCGGCCGCACTGGCTGACCTCGACCTCGTGCAGGCCTTCGCTTTTGGGTTTGCCCATGAAGTGACCCAGCCAGGCACCGCGGTTGGCGTTGTAAAGCTCTGCCGCCCGCACACCATTTTCTGGGGCTTCACCGGGAATTGCGTTAATCGTGTCCTTGCCGTTGAAGAATTCATAGGTGCCCTCGCAAACAATGTTCGCCACGGCTGCCTGCGGTAACATCGCAACAAATGCGAGCGCCAGTGATATCCGTGTGGAATTATTCATTCCGCACCTCCCTTAGCAACTTTATGGACGTCAAATCCTGTGATATTTATCATGTTGCCGCTGCATCTACGCCAAACGCGCGATCCTTCAGCTTGCGGAATTTACCTGACATCTGCTCCAGCTTGGCTTCCCATTCAGGGTTCGGCTGCTGACCTTCAATTGTCTGGAAATAGACCTGCATCATACAGGTGATGGCAAAAGGTTCTAGCAGTGCCGCTTTCACGCTCCATGCGAACAGCAGCGCGAATACCACGCCGCCTGCCGCCCATGCGCCGGGCATCAGGTAGACCACCAGCGCCGCTGGCGCGAGCATGAGAAGGAACACGATAAAGCTCAGGCCGTAGACGATAATTGCCAGCCATGCCGCATTTTTAAGCATCGGTTTGTAGTTCTGCGCATAGAGCACGAGCGCCACTTTCGCGGACCCCCATGCATTTGTCGAATTCGTGCGGATGGCATAGGCAAGGATCACTTCGTCAACGAACCCGACAGCGACACGCAAGAACGCGGATATAAGGCCACCAATCTGTTGCGCGCCGGGGATCGGCAGAATGGTCAAGATGCCGCGCACCAATCCCGAAATGGCGCGCACAACGCCTTTGATCAATTGATCGACGGCGAACAACACGCTGGCCTGCGGAAACCGCTCTTTGACCACGGCTGTTGCATGGTTGATCTGACTGCGGCCATCTGGCATCGGCTTGCCGTCGATCAATTCAATCAAAACAGCAATGTGTCCGGCCTTGACGATGTAAAGAATATATTCGCGCGCCCAATACATAAAGACGCCAAAAATTCCAAAGCCCGCAAAACCGCCCCACATTGTTGTCGTGGCGCGAAACTCTTCGTCGCCAAACCCACCGACACCCCAGCCGACACCGGCACCGACGCCGGTTATCAGAATATAGCCCAGCGAGATCCCGAAATAGACCGCCATGCGCAACAGGATAAACGGCATCGTGCGCACCATCATTCCGAGCGCACCACCAATACTAAAATCCCACATTTCCCTCTCCCGCTTAAAGCTACATTGCCTGCCTAAAAAAACTGTTTCATGCGCTGAGATTACCCCTCGCACTTGCTATTGCCGTATTTTGCCACGCACGCCCGCGCGGTGCAGGATGATATCTGCGGGCCGCGTTGCGCTTTCTTGATATCGACGGTTTCCACCGCCGTGTAGGGAACCGAAACCGTTTTCAAGACCGGCTTGCAATTGGTAGTTGTCCCGGTTGTTTCGCAGACCGTTTCGCCGGTCGGTCGTTCTTCGTTGCGGTATTTGGTGACAATCTCTTGTCGATAGACCGGCGGAATCTTAAGCATCCACTCCGCTTCACAATGACTTTTTTCAGCTCGGTATTCTGGTGTGCCGCAACTCGACAGCAAAACAAACCCAGCGACTCCAACAATCCTGAAATGTGGGACGATGTTCAGCATAGGTCTACTCCGGCCATGTTTGGTGCGCTCGCAAGTTGCAAGGTTTCACTTTAATCTTGCACGGTCTGTCCGGGTCGTGCCCCGTTCGTTCAGAGGGGGACGACAAATAAATTCTATCGTAAAATGCTTGCACCGGCACGCGAAGACCACTGATCAAGCAACCGGACAATGGGAGAATGCCACAATGTTCATCAAAGTCGCCGCTTTGGCCTGTGGCTTGATGCTGGCCAGTATTGCCACATCCGCGGATCAACCCGCGCTATCCTTGCACGTGACAGGACAGTTCGCCAAAGCACCCGTTACCTTGGATCGCGCAGCCCTGGACGACCTTTCGGCGGTCACGATCAAGACATCGACGGTCATCACCGACGGCACGCACAGCTTCACCGGGTTCCTGATGCGCGATCTTCTGGACCACCTGGGCGCAACAGGTACCAGCGTCACTGCAGTCGCGCTGAACGATTACTCAGTGGAGATCCCGATGAATGATTTCTACGACTACGACGTGATCGTCGCCACGCACATGGACGGAAAGGCACTACGCCGCGCCGATAAAGGGCCGTTCTGGATTGTTTATCCGCGCGATGACCACCGTGCCTTGCAGGATATTCGCTTTGATTATCGCTGGGTCTGGCAGCTCTATCAACTCGACGTGCAATGACGTATTCTCAAAATCCCACACTCAGACTGATCCTGCCACTCGCGGCCTTTGTGGTTTTTGCGATGCTGTTGACCTTTTCCTTGATCCGGATGTTCGAGATCGAGAAGGACATGCGCGTGGACGCAGAGCAGAACATGCTATGGGTGCTGCACCAAAGCGAAGTCGCCGCACTTCGCCTATCCGAGACCGTGGCACTGGCAGATCTGGGAGAAGCCACGCGCGACGATCTTTCCCTGCGTTTCGATCTTCTCGTCAGCCGGTTTGCCTTGCTCAATGACGGGCCACAGCGCCGGTTTCTTGAACATACCGGCTTTAGCGACGATCTGGATCACCTGTCCGGGACTCTTGCTTCAATTGCACCAATGATCGCGGAGTTTGCGCCCGGTGACGGTGCGCCGCTGCGCGTAGAATTGGCACCGTTTCCACGCCTTTTCGGGCGGGCAGCAAATGCTGCGATGATAGCTGAATGGGACGAGTTGGGCGGGCGGCTAGAGACCTATCGCGACCAGTTGCGCCAGATTATTGCCTCGCTGATCGGGATTATGATGGCTGGCGGCATTTTGGCGGTGATACTTGTTTTGGCGCTGCGCCAAACGCGCCAGCGCAACCGGATGTTGCGGCGCGAAAGGGATTTTTCGGCACTACTTGTTTCGTCCAGCGGCGAAGGCATCTTGGCCGTAGATCAATCCACGCGATGTACCATGTGGAATAGCGCGATGACACAATTGCTGGAAACGAGCGGTGAAGACGCTGTCAACCAGCCGTTAGACAGGATCGCCGGCTTTTTCGACACAACGCCGGTGCGCGAGGGGATCAAGAGCGCGCTGCAAGGTGAAACCTCGCGGCATATGCTTCAGCCGCTTTTTCGCAAGGATGCAGACGAGCCGCTCTATGTGGATCTGCGGTTTTTCCCAATGCGTAACGAAGAAGATATCCTCGGAGCGATCCTGTTCATTAATGATGCCTCTGATCGATATGCTGTTCACCAGAAAGATGCGCAAGACCGTGATCGATTGGAGTACCTAGTGGCCGAGCGCACCCGTGAATTGGACGACGCGTTGCTTCGGGAACGGTCGGCTGGTGAAATTTACCGGAACTTTGCCGCCATGATCTCGCATCAATTCCGCACGCCTCTCGCAGTCGCGGATTCCGCCTTGCAACGTCTCATTCGCAGGGGCCCACATGCGAAACCGGATGAGGTGGTCGAACGCGCGGGCCGCGCGAGAAACGCCATTGCCGGTCTCACGCGGTTGGTGGAAAGCACACTGGATGCAGCACGTCTTGATGCAGGCCAAATGGGCGCGCGCCGGGTAGAATGTGACCTTGGCGAAATCATCCGGACGGTCTGCGCTCGACAGCGTGAAACGACGCCCACGTCCAAGATTGACCTGCGGTTCGATGTATCAGGATCGGTTGCGGCGTTCTGCGATCCGGCCCATGCCGAACACATCTTGGAAAACCTTCTGTCGAACGGCATCAAGTATGCAGCGTCGGAAACCTCTGTATCCGTTGTTCTGCACGCAGATGCGCAGTGGCTGTTTTGTGATGTGTCCAATACCGGCCATACTATTCCCGAAAATGAGCGGACCCAGATTTTTGATCGCAACTATCGCGGCGCGAATAGCGTCGGTGTCGTTGGTACCGGGATTGGTCTGTTCATGGCACGCGCATTGGCACGATTGCAGGGGGGCGATGTCACTTTGCAACCCGATGTCGCCGGCGTGACGTTTCGCATGACACTGCTCCGCTTCAAGAAAGGCGAGACATGAGCCGCACGGCAGACCAGGCGCTGATCCTTGTCGTCGAAGACGAAAGGGCATTGCGAAATGACATAGTCGAGGAATTGCAGGAAGCCGGATATCGCACCCTCGCCGCGTGCTCGGGCGACGAAGCATTGGATCTGCTGGCAAGTGCTTCACCTGATCTGTTGCTTTGCGATATAACGATGCCGGGTCTGGACGGCTACGGTGTGCTGCACGAAATCCGGAGCATGCGGCCAGAATTGTTCGCAGTGCCTTTCGTCTTCCTGACCGCGATGTCGGAACCCTCTGAGATGATCAGAGGAAAGCTTCTGGGTGCCGACGATTATCTGGTCAAGCCCGTCGACTATGACCTGATGCTGGCGACCATCGCCGCGCGGGTGCGTCAGGTTGATCGTATTCGAAATCAACACGAGAGCGAAATTACCGCCTTGCGTGAAGCACTTGCCAGCCTGTCCAGCACCGGTGCGGAGGCGGCCCTCAACCTTATCGCCCTCGGAGCAGTGTTGCTGGACGGGACCGCGAAACCCGTCCACTGCAATCACGCCGCCAAGCGCATGGTTGCCACCACCGATACCATCGAGCTCGATCAAGACGGATTTTTTTCGACTGATCCGCTATCAAACAGAGACTTGAAGCGCGCTATTGGTGATGCTGTGGGGTTGGCAAAAAGCGGAAAAGAGAATGTTGTTGGCATTAATTTGCAGCAATCAGGGGAAACCGGCGTGATTTCGGTCGTCGTGTGCAGCCTGCCCCAATCCGGCAAGGCCAACAAAGGCAGCCCGCATGTTGCGCTGTTCATTTCTACGCCAGATCAGAAAAGGCGGATTCCAGAAGCATTGCTCATGGAGATTTTCGATCTGACACCAACCGAAGCGCGAGTCGCCGGGTCTTTAGCCCGCGGAAACCGCTCTTCCGATGTAGCAAAGGAATTGGGCGTGACGCAAACGACCTTGTCGTTCCACCTGCGAAACCTTTTTCAAAAAACCGGCACAAATCGCCAGGCCGACCTGATTGCGTTGATCCTTGCTGGTCCGATGATGATCCGATCAGAGTAGGGTATTTACTGTGCCGGGTCACTGCCCCATCAAACCTAGGTCATGTTGACAAAAAGCGCACCCAAAGTCGGACGGACGTGATGTCTGACCTGCCATGGGATTTTTCCTCCACCGTCGATTAGAGTCCGACCCAACCTGAGGACGGACAATGAAGCGAACGAG
>NZ_JBLWVF010000003.1:0-263667 GCF_048268605.1 Primorskyibacter flagellatus | reverse complement strand
AGATCGTGATCCCGCGCGCCTTTTCTTCCGGCGCGCCGTCAATCTGGTCATACGCCTGGAAGTCACCGAAATATTTCGTGATCGCAGCCGTCAGCGTCGTCTTGCCGTGGTCCACATGGCCAATCGTGCCGATGTTGCAATGCGGCTTGGAACGCTCAAACTTTTCCTTTGCCATACCTTCAGGCGCCTCGTCTATTGGGGGGTCATATCAACCCGAGTTGCATCGCGGGCGATGTAGTGAATCAAGACAGGGAAATCAAGCGTCAGTTACCGGTGGCCGCTGCCTGCCCCATCTCAGAGCCGCCCGCAGCGACGGTTCCGTCAGTCACGGCGTTTTCTGCAACAGCGGCGCTGGCCATGGTGTCTTCGCTCTCGGATACCGCCCCGCCGAACCAACCCTGCTCTGCCTGTTGCGCGCGCAACCACTTTTCGGTTTCCAACGCGGCCTCTTCGGCAAGCGCTTTCATCGACTCTTCGCGAGAGGATGCAAGCCGGGTCTCGAAAACCTTGATGACGGCAATGGGCTCTGGCTTGTCATTCAGCTTGCTGGCGGCGGCGTCATCCCAGACCGTCACGGCAATCTGCACAGCCGATTTGCCCGGCACCAAGGGCGGCGGCAATGAATAGGCCTCGACTCTCAGCCCCATATTGTAGCGCTTTTCACCGTCAAACCGGCCAAAGCGTTGCAGATACGCCTCCTCGACCACCTTGACCCATTCCTCGGACGTTGCCGCCCGCGACACCAACAGCTTTTGCGGCGACGGGGCGGCCGCAGCGACGAAACCAAGGCTGAAATCACCCAACGGATCGGGCCGGTCTTTCAGATCGCGTGTGGCATCGCCACAGGCCGCCAACCCCACACAGGCGATAAGCGACAGGATGAAGGGTCGGAACATGAAGGCTACCTCGACTTAGAAAATCTTGTCCGACCGGGTTACCTGACACATGGCCTCCACGCAATGCGCCGCAGTTTGCAGAACCGCGCCGGACACCTATATCTGTTGCAGACATGAGGTGACGGATGCCAGCTATACAGCCCCCTTTGGGCGTCAAGACAAAGGCCGCGCGTCCTGTGCGTGTGCCGCTCGTGACCCAGCCGATGGGCCTGCTGGCCAGTCTGCGCGCGGCGCGCACCAACCTGTTGTCGATCATCCCCGACATTGCCACAAGGCAACCCATGGTATCCGGGCGCACGGGCAAGCGTTGGCACATGGTGATGGATCCGGGGGCGTTGCGCCGGATCCTTCTTGAAAAACTGGACGACTATCCGAAATCCGATGTGACAAAGAACCTGCTGCGCCCGGCGATCGGCGAATCGCTTTTCATCGCGGAAGGCGCGCATTGGCGCTGGCAGCGGCGCGCCACCGCGCCTGCCTTTTCGCACCGCAACGTGTCCAATCTGGCACCCGTGATGACCGAGGCAGCCGGACGCACGCTGGACCGTTTGCAGGCCCAGCAGGGCCGCGCCGTCAATATGTATGACGAGATGGTTGCGACCACCTTCGATGTCATCTCCGAGGTGACGTTTTCCGACGATCAGGGGATCGACCGCGGCGCGGTGCATGACGCGATCGAGCAATACATCGCCGAGGCCGGCAAAGTCTCGCTTTTTGACCTGTTCGGATTGCCGGACTGGGTCCCGCGGCCTGGGCGGCTGATTTCCGGGAAGGCGATGAAGGACACCAAATCACTGGCGGATCGTGCAATCGAGGCACGCGCGGCGCGCCAGAGCACCGGCGTCCCGGACCTTCTGGACCTGCTGCTTGCGGGCGAGGATCCGGATACGGGTCGGCGAATGAACACCGCCGAGATGCGCGACAACCTACTGACATTCA
Organism: Primorskyibacter flagellatus; assembly: GCF_048268605.1. Classification (NCBI taxonomy): domain Bacteria; kingdom Pseudomonadati; phylum Pseudomonadota; class Alphaproteobacteria; order Rhodobacterales; family Roseobacteraceae; genus Primorskyibacter; species Primorskyibacter flagellatus. The sequence goes on along the minus strand of NZ_JBLWVF010000003.1, from coordinate 261,832 downwards.
TTGTCGCGGGGCACGAAACCACCGCACTGGCGCTGTCCTGGTCGCTTTACCTTTGTGCGTTCGATCCGGCCGTTCAGGACGAGGCGCGGGCAGAGGCACAGCGCGTTCTTGGGGGGCGGACGGGCTTTGAGGCCGACGACATCCCCAAGCTTGGACTGATCCGGCGCATCGTGGACGAGGCCTTGCGTCTGTATCCGCCCGCAGCGCTGGTGTCGCGCACCGCTCGGCAGGCCGATGAATTGTGCGGACGGGAGATCCGCCCCGGCGATACTGTGATGGTCCCGATCTATGCTTTGCACCGGCACCATCAACTCTGGGAGGATCCGGATGCGTTTCGCCCTGACCGATGGGGCGATGGCGGCAAAATCGACCGTTATGCCTACCTGCCGTTCGGCGACGGCCCGCGCATTTGCATCGGTGCCAGTTTCGCCTTGCAGGAGGCCGTTCTGATCCTCGCCACGCTACTGGCGCGATTCCGCTTTACGTCTGTCAAAGGGCGTGCGCCCGATCCGGTCATGATCCTGACGCTGCGCCCCGAAGGCGGGGTGTGGCTGGAGGCCGAGCCGGTCTGAGGCGTCGTCGCTTTTAGCGATTTGCCCCTGGAATCCACAACACATCATGCGCGCCGTTGTCGTTGGCACGGCGGGCGGCAACGAAAAACCAATCAGACAGGCGGTTGAGATACTTCACGGCCGCCGTATTGACCTGCTCTGCTGCGGCAAGTTCAACGGCCAGCCGTTCGGCCCGGCGCGACACGGTGCGACACATGTGCAAATGCGCCGAAAGCGCGCTTCCACCGGGCAGGATAAAGCTGCGCAGCGGCGCAAGATCGGCGTTCATCTCGTCAATCTCGGCCTCCAGTCGAGATACCTGTGCATCGACCATCCGCAATGGCGGGTATTCGGACTCCGCGTCTTTTTCCATGTCGGGGCGGCACAGATCCGCGCCAAGATCGAAAAGGTCGTTCTGGATACGTCGCAGCAGCGTGTCCAGATCGTCGTCAGCATGCAGCCGCGCCACGCCCAGAACCGAGTTCAACTCGTCCACCGTGCCATAGGCCGTTACGCGCATGGAATGTTTGACCACCCGCGCGCCGTTGCCCAGTGCGGTTTCGCCCTTGTCGCCAGTCTTGGTGTAAATCTTGTTCAATACCACCATCGGTCTGCCCCTATCGTCTCAGCCACACGAAGATCAGGATCAGTACAACCGCCACAAACTGGGCGACGATCCGGTAGCGCATGATCCGGTTGGCATGTTTCTTGTTGAACTCTCCGCCCTTTGCGAAGCCTCCGATCCCGGTCATCAGGATCAAGACGACCGCAGCCATCACCACGACGATCACTATGAAAAATGGATCCTTGGTCATATTGTCCTCGCATCAGGATATTCTCGCCGATGTAGGCCAAATCTGTGCAAAAGCGAATGCCTAATCGGACGCATTACCCGCGTGAAAGCAGCGCATCCAGCATCCGAACGGGCAGAATGCGACGCAGAAACGCCATCACACGGGTCGGCACGGTGACGGCATAGCGTGCGCGGGGCCTGCGCGCATTCAAGGCACGCATCAGCACTTTGGAAACCGCAGCCGCGGGCAGTTCGAACGGCGTCGGCCCATCATCTTCGTACAGCCGTTTCAGAAGCGTGTCGCGATATTGCGCAGCGCGGGCAGAGTTTTCCCAGTCCACCCAGCGTTCGAAATGTGGAATCGAGTTCTTCCGAAAGGGCGTGGCGATCGGACCCGGCTCTATCAGGATCACCTTGATATCAGTGTCGCGCATTTCGATCCGTAGCGAATCGGTCAACCCTTCAAGCGCGAATTTCGACGCGACATAGGCCCCCCGCCACGGTGCCGTCACCAGCCCCAGCACGGATGAACAGTTGATGATACGCCCCTGCCCTTGCGCCCGCATGATCGGCAGAACCAGTGTGGTCAGCTCGTGGACACCAAACACGTTGGTTTCGAATATCTCTTGCAACGCGCCGCGAGGCAGATCCTCGACAGCGCCGGGCGTGGCGAAGGCACCATTGTTGAACAGCGCGTCAAGCGTTCCGTCTGTCGCCTCCAGCACCTCTGACAGGCCCAGAACGATGCTTTCCGGCTCGGCATAGTCGATGCGGGGCGACGCGAACCCTTCCGAAATCAGCAGCGCGCAATCGGCTTCTTGCCGGCACGAGGCAAAAACCTGCCAGCCGGCATCGCGCAAGGCATGTGCGGCGTCATAGCCGATCCCCGATGAACAGCCGGTAATGAGGATGGATTTTCTGGGCATAGCCTACTCGCGCGACGTTGCGGTGGAGCTAGTGCATTCGTCATGCAGACGCAATCGGACGGGGTCCGGACAGCTTCGGCGCTGGCGTTAATCAGCCGACGACAGGAGAAAGTCCGCCATCCAGCCGACGCGGCCTGTGTCGGCAACGCGCAGTTTGACCCAGCCATCACCCGTTTCTTGCAGCACCTCGACCGCCACGCCACGCCCCAGCGTGCCAAGCACGCTAAAGTTGGTGCCGGGACCATTGCGCATGTTGACGCGATCACCGTTCACAGCGCGGATGTCCATGGCGGCATCCGAGACCGCAGCCGCTGCAATTTCTGCATCTACGGCGGGCCTGCGCCCATCAAGACGCACAAGCGTCGTCGCGCGCCGGGTGTGATTCGCCTTGACCTGACGTGTCAGTTCGGCAGGCATCTCGGGCGAAGAAAATGACGCCAGCCGTACGCCCCCGGACTGGGCAGCCTGGCGCGGTGCAATGATCGACGAGGCATTTCCGTTTGCAGGCGCGACGGATAACAGCTCTGCCGCGGATAAATCAGCGCGCGCGACGCTGTTCATCTCAACCCTCAGATCGGTTTTCACAGTTTCGGGCACGAAGTCCGACCCGCCACTCAGCTCGTAAAAGGCCCAACCAAGCACCGCAAATGTCAGCATCATAAATCGCACCATCGAACCGCCCTTCGGACTGAATAAACCAATTAAAAACAGCGACACATTACGCCGTGCAACCGATTATAGACGATTCGCCCTGTATTCAGATGTGTAAATCTACCTAAAATTCCCCGGCACAGCTTTACCCTGTCATTTCGCACGGCTATCACATCATCTATGGATGACGGTGATAACGACAACAAGATAACCCCCCGCGATCTCGCAGAACCGCTGCGCAGAGCGATCGGTGATCGGTATCTGACCTATGCGCTGAGCACGATCATGCATCGCGCCTTGCCCGATGCCCGTGACGGTCTGAAGCCGGTCCACCGACGTATCCTGTTTGCAATGCGCGAATTGCGGCTGACCTCCACCGGGGGTTATCGGAAATCGGCAAAGATCTCTGGCGACGTGATGGGAAACTATCATCCGCATGGCGACGCCGCGATCTATGACGCGATGGCGCGATTGGCGCAGGATTTCAACGTTCGTTACCCGCTGGTCGATGGCCAGGGTAATTTCGGCAATATCGACGGCGACAACCCCGCCGCCAGCCGCTACACCGAAGCACGGCTGACCGTTGTTTCCGAGGCTTTGCTGCAAGGTCTGAACGAGAACGCCGTTGATTTCCGAGACAACTACGACGGCACCCTGACAGAACCTGTCGTCCTGCCCGCGACCTTCCCGAACCTGCTGGCAAATGGGTCATCCGGCATCGCCGTGGGCATGGCGACGAACATTCCGCCGCATAATATCGCCGAACTGGTGGATGCCTGTCTGCATCTGATCCGCACGCCCGACGCCCGCGACGATACCTTGCTGCAATATGTGCCCGGCCCCGACTTTCCCACGGGCGGCGTGCTGGTCGAACCATCCGAGAATATCGCGCAGGCCTACCGCACCGGGCGCGGGTCATTCCGCTTGCGGTGCCGCTGGCATATCGAGGATCTGGGACGCGGCCAGTGGCAGGTGATCGTCACCGAAATTCCCTATCAGGTTCAGAAGTCGAAGCTGGTCGAACGCATTGCAGAGCTGATCCAGACCAAGAAAATCCCGATCCTCGCCGATGTTCGTGACGAATCCGCCGATGACATCCGCATGGTGCTGGAACCCCGGTCCAAGAATGTCGACGCGGATGTGCTTATGGGGATGCTGTTTCGCAGTTCCGACCTTGAGGTCCGCTTCAGCCTGAACATGAACGTGCTGATCGACGGGCTGACGCCCAAGGTCTGCTCGATGAAAGAGGTGCTGCGCGCCTTCCTGGATTTCCGCCGCGAGGTTTTGATCCGCCGCAGCCAGCACCGGATGGAGAAGATCGACCACCGGCTGGAGGTGCTGGAAGGCCTGATCGTCGCCTTCCTCAACCTCGACCGTGTGATCGACATCATCCGCTATGATGACGACCCGAAACCCGCGCTGATGCGCGAGGATTGGGGCCGGACCTTCGTGCGTGCCACCGATCAGCACGACTATGTCTCGCCGCCAGCGGCGAGTGATGACGGGCTGGGCCTGACCGAGATCCAGGCCGAGGCGATCCTCAACATGCGTCTGCGCAGCCTGCGCCGCCTTGAGGAGATGGAACTGGTCCGCGAGCGCGACACGCTGATGGAGGAACGCGCCGGGCTGGAGGATCTGCTGGAGGATGACGGCCTGCAATGGGCACAAATCTCCGACCAGTTGCGCGCAACGAAAAAAGCGTTTGGCAAGGATTACGAAGGCGGTGCCCGCCGGACAACCTTTGCCGAGGCCACCGACACGCCCGATGTGCCGCTTGAGGCGATGATCGAGCGCGAACCGATCACCGTCGTGTGCTCGCAGATGGGCTGGATTCGCGCCATGACCGGCCATATCGACCTGACCCGAGAGCTGAAGTTCAAGGATGGCGATGGGCCACGGTTCATCTTTCACGCGGAAACGACGGACCGGCTGCTTGTTTTTGGATCAAACGGACGTTTCTACACCGTGTCCGGCGCAAATCTGCCCGGTGGGCGGGGTATGGGCGAACCGCTGCGCCTGATGGTCGATCTGCCCAACGAGGCCGAAATCGTCGATCTGTTTATCCACAAACCCGACAACAAGCTGCTTGTCGCCTCCACCGCGGGCGACGGATTCGTCGTGCCCGAAGCCGAAGTGCTGGCGCAGACCCGCAGCGGCAAGCAGGTGCTGAACGTCCGTGGCGAAACACGCGCGCTGGTGTGCAATCCCGTCAGCGGCGATCATGTCGCAGTGGTCGGTGAGAACCGCAAAGTGCTGGTCTTCCCGCTGGACGAGCTGCCGGAAATGGCGCGCGGCAAGGGCGTCCGGCTACAGAAATTCAAGGACGGAGGCTTGTCCGACGCCACGACGTTCACCCTGGCAGAAGGGCTCTCGTGGCGCGACCCCGCAGGGCGCACACGCACCGAATCTGATCTGGGTGAATGGATCGGAAAGCGCGCAGGATCCGGCCGCATGGCCCCACGTGGATTTCCCAGAGACAATCGCTTCAACTGACCGTCCGAACACCGAAATTTGCGCGCAACAAGGTATCTCTGTCGGGGCACCGCTTCAAAAACCCGACGTAGGTTGGCGCTAACGGGACGATTTTGGCCTGTTTCCCCGCGTTCAGAGCCGCTATCAACCGCAAAGAAGTCTTCAAAGGCCGTCCATCGGGCGGCTGATCATCAAGAGGAGAGCTACGCCGATGAAGGTCCTTGTGCCGGTCAAGCGCGTGATCGACTATAACGTGAAAGTTCGTGTGAAGGCGGACGGTTCGGGTGTCGATCTTGCCAATGTGAAGATGTCGATGAACCCCTTCGACGAAATTGCCGTGGAAGAGGCAATCCGCCTCAAGGAAGCAGGCAAGGCAGATGAAATCATCGCCGTCAGCATCGGCGTGAAGCAAAGCCAGGAAACGCTGCGTACCGCGCTGGCGATGGGTGCCGACCGCGCAATTCTGGTGATCGCCGCCGATGACGTGCACACCGATATCGAACCGCTCGCCGTTGCCAAGATCCTTGCGAAGATCGTGGAAGAAGAGCAGCCGGGCCTTGTGCTTTGCGGCAAGCAGGCGATCGACAATGACATGAACGCCACCGGCCAGATGGTTTCCGCGCTGTTGGGCTGGTCGCAGGCGACCTTTGCTTCCAACCTGGAAATCGACGGCGACCATGCCAATGTTACACGCGAAGTGGATGGCGGCTTGCAGACCATCAAGGTCAAGATGCCTGCCATTGTCACCGTGGACCTGCGCCTGAACGAACCGCGCTATGCCTCGCTGCCCAACATCATGAAGGCCAAGAAAAAGCCGATGGACGAGAAGACCGCCGCCGATTACGGCGTCGATTGCGCGCCGCGGCTTGAGGTCGTCAAGACCTCGGAACCGGCAGAGCGTGCTGCCGGCATCAAGGTGGGGTCGGTCGACGAGCTTGTTGCGAAACTCAAAGAAGTGGGGGCTGTGTAATGGCTGTTCTTCTCCTTGCCGAAGTGAATGACGGCGAACTGGCGCTGGACGCCACCGCCAAGGCCGTAACCGCCGCAAAATCGCTGGGCGACGTGACGGCGCTGTGTGTTGGGGCCACGGCCGCCGCCGCAGCAGAAGCCGCCGCAAAGATCGACGGGGTGGCCAAGGTGCTTTGCGCCGAAGATGCCAGCCTTGGCCACCGTCTGGCCGAAGCGACCGCCGCCCTGATCGTCAGCCTGGCGGGCGATTATGAACATATCGTTGCCCCGGCTACCACGGATGCGAAAAACATCCTGCCCCGCGTTGCGGCGCTGCTGGACGTGATGGTGCTGACCGATGTGTCTGGTGTTGTTGACGGATCCACTTTTGAACGTCCGATCTATGCCGGCAACGCGATCCAGACGGTGAAATCCGCGGACGCGACCAAGGTGATCTCTTTCCGGACATCAACCTTTGATGCGGCTGGCAGCCAGGACGCAGCGCCTGTCGAGAATATCTCTGCGACAGACAATCCCGGCCTGTCCGAATGGGTCGAGGACAAGGTGGCCGAAAGCGACCGTCCCGAACTGACCTCGGCCGGGGTTGTCGTCTCGGGTGGTCGTGGCATCGGATCGGAAGAGAACTTCGCCATGATCGAAAAGCTGGCAGACAAGCTGGGTGCCGCCGTGGGCGCGTCCCGTGCGGCCGTCGATTCCGGTTTCGCCCCCAACGACTGGCAGGTTGGCCAGACGGGCAAGGTCGTGGCACCGGATCTTTACATAGCGGTCGGGATTTCGGGTGCGATCCAGCATCTGGCCGGCATGAAGGACAGCAAGGTGATCGTCGCGATCAACAAGGACGAAGAAGCGCCTATTTTCCAGGTCGCGGATTTTGGCCTTGTCGCCGACCTGTTCGATGCTGTCCCGGAACTGACAGAAAAGCTCTGACAGAGCGCCTTACCGCCTGAACGGATTGCCTTCAGACGGGCGGAAAACATGCAGAGGGTCGGCGAAGCATCGTCGGCCCTTTGTGCTTAAGAAGCCGTCTCGACCTCACCGGTTTTCAAAGCTGAGCACGCCCGCGCGCGATCGGAACAAGCCCCAACACGCAGGGGCTCACGGCTTCGCAAAAACCGCTACTTGTCTATGAATATGGAAACCGGACGTCAGGCGGCACCGGGAATACGGATCCTGCGCCCGCCCTCCTGAAAATGTGTAAACGACTGCGGCCACACCGTTCCGGGCCAGCGGATTTCCATTTCGCCCAAGCGTGGGCGATAGACTGCCGTGTAAAGCGTGCCGAAACCAACATCGAACGCTGTCGAATAGAGCGGCGGACGCAGGAATGCACTGATGAATTTATCCTCTGGGTCACGGTGCAGCGTCAGACGTTGAAGGAGGAAACGCTCACGCTCGACCGTCGCGGTGAACCGCGCATGGCTTATCCACTCGACGTTTTCCTGATGGTTTGTCGCAACCGCGGCATGCGTGATTATCGCCGGTCTGTCGGGTGCCATCATCGCCGTCAGATACTGTCGCTTGGCATCCAGAACCGTCACATTATAGCTCATATGAGTTGGCAGGCGTGCCAGGGCCTTACCGGCCTCTTCGGTCGTCTCACATGTTTGCAGAATGTAGCGCAGAATGATCGGCACTCCGAAACCGTCGCCAACCACGCGCCTGCCCCCAAATGTCAGCGAGATAGACACTCCCGCGTCGTTCATCCCGTCAACCAGCCCCCAAAGCCCGTCAGAGGTGCCGATCACGCCCCTGCCCTGCCAAGCGGTTTTCAGCACAAGGCTGTCAAAGGCGTTTGTGTCATAGTCATAATTGCGCACGAGGACCGGCTCTTGCCCCGTCCAGATTGCCTGACTGCACCCCGACAGGTAGGGCGGCGGGTTATAGAAGCTCAGGAACCGTGCGGCCTGATCGCCGCCACCGGCCAGTTCGCACAGCTCGTCATAAAGCGGCACGATTTCCGGCATATGAGTTTGAAGCGCGCGCCTGCTTTCTAGATAGCTTGGGCGGGCGGCGTCGCCCTCCTTCAGCCACCAACGCCGGTAATCCGGCCAGTATTCCGCGAAGAGCCCGGCCCACTTCGGACCGGGTAAGTTCTCGCTAAGCGCGCGCCAGTGCATCACCTATCCCCTAAAGGATCTTGAAAGCAGGATCGGCGACCGCTGGGCCTGCATCGGCGACAGGCAACGCCCTGCCTTCGACAGTTTGCTTGATGCCGTGGATCCACTTCTTGGCGCGCTCGTTCAGCGCGAACCCCTTTGTCATGGACCGTCCGCGCGTCACCAGGATACCGATATCGGCACCTTCATAGCGGTAAGATCCCGGCTGCATGATTTGCAAGAAGAACGCCTCGTTTTCGGATTCCACAGCACGTCGGTGATAGTCAAACCGGTCAAAGACCACCCGACCATCTTCCAGCATCTTGTAGATGCCGGTCTCAGGTGCCGCGGTGCATATATCAACCTCGTCTTCCGTGTGCTTGATGACCATCTGCGACCAACTGTCGATCATGTCTGGGTCCGCCCAACGATCGTTCAACTCTGTCGTATCAAGGCTGAATTTCTTCTTGGAGAACTCAAGCAGATGGAACAGGAACAGCGGCGCATCCGCATGGGCAAAGGCGGCGTGGTTGGTCATGGACGACGCCCCTGTGATGCGCGGGTTCAATTCGCCCAACCACAAGTCCCCGGTTTTCTTGTCAATCAGGAAGTCCAGTTCAAAGTAGCCGCGATAACCTTCCTTGCGGAGTTGCTCACCAAATTTGAAGGTCAACTCGCGCGCCTTTTGACGCACCTTTGGCGGGAACGCAGTCGACAGGATTTCGTTGCCACACCAGCCGCCCCGATATGGCGTCAGATCGCTGAAACCGACAAGTTCTGTCATCAACGGTCCAACAATCGTGCCTTCTTTCGTCGCACACGCCTCGATCGCCGAACCTCGGCAATCAATACGCTTCATGATCTTGATCTCGCCTTCGCCTATGATCTCATGCTCATGTCGGCGGAAATCAGCTTCGGACTTGATGAAGAACGTTGTGTGACCGCTGTCGCCAAAGGCCGATTGCAGAACCAGATCGTGACCGATACCGGCTTTTTCGCAGGTCTTTTGCAGATCCTCATAGGATTTCACCTCGGCCAATACGTTCGGCACGGACGGCACCCCGGCCTTGTTGCCGATGCGGACAGTTTCGATCTTGTTGTCCATTGCCGTGCGCAGTTTGGCTTTCGGGAACCAGACATCGGCACCCAACTCCTTGGACAGACGCTCTGTTTCCTCGTCGAACATCAGGAAGACAAACTTGGGCTTTCCCCCGCGCCGCTTGATGAAGTCGATGACCTCTTTATGCTGCAAAAGGTAGTTGTTTATGTCCTCGATGGACTGGAATTCCGCATGCGGCTGCTCGGACGGGCAAAACACGTTTGGATGCTTGCCACCGTAACAATCAATATAGCAGATATATTTGAAATTCTTGACCCATTCGTCCAATCCCAGAAGATTGAAGTTCGTCGCGGAAATAAAGTAGATCGGATCTTCATTCCGGTGAAAGAAGCGGCGTATCTCCGAAATATTCTTAAGCACAGTGGCCATATCTTTATTCCTTCCTTATTCAGCGGCAGTTTTCTGGTGTTTGGCTACAGACAAAGTTTCCAACGCTTCCGAGGTGAAGACCCGCAGACCCAGATCGGCGCGGTATCCATGGATTTCGTTGACATCAAGCGCGCGCATGAATGCCAATATTTCCTGCGAAATAACCTGCCCCGGAACCAATATCGGAAAGCCGGGCGGATAGGGTATAATGAAGCTGGCCGAGACGACTTCCCGGCCGGAATCCAGCGCCTCTTTCAGTGAGCCATCCAATTCTAGGTAGTCACAGTTTTTTTCATCATAGCTTAGGTAATAGGCTGTCCGGATATCCCCTTCAGGCGTCACATTGTCGGGCCGGAATGCATCGTGGAACCGACTGAAATCAGGCAATGGCGGATAATTCTCGGTCAGGTTCTTGACCCTTTTGTCAAAAGACAGCCGTTCCATTTTGGAGGCATCATCCAGAAGTTCGTCCAGTTCCTTGGCAATCTCGACCAGCACCTCTATCAGATAGGCGACCGATGATCGCGTCGTCCCTATATTGGTCATAAACAGAACCGTATTACGCGAGGTTTTGTTGATCTGGATTCCGTATTTATCCATCAGGACATCATTCTTGAACGTGTCGCCGTCCCAACCAGTGCCCCCGACGGCAAGGGTAACGCGCGTGGCGTCCAAAACGAAATCGTCGTTTTCCCAGCAATCCCACATGTCAGTCCAGCCCTGGTCGCTATCGAAATAGCTGGTCACACCGCTTTGACGATGATGGTCCGGGATCATGTCGCCGGCGGTCAACACCTTGAAATATTTCTGAAGCAAGGGGTGGCTGCTGATAGCTTTGCGCATCGACATTGCCGCTTCGACTTGTCGTTGAACGAATTCAAATCCTTCGAGTTCAACCTGACGCCGACCAACGTCCAGAGACGCGATGATCTGATAGTTCGGCGAAGTGGACGTATGGGTCATATAGGCCTCGTGGAACGATTGCTCCACTTCGCCCTTAAAGTCCTGATCGTTGACGTGGATCATGGAACCCTGCCTGAGGGAGGTCAGAGTCTTATGCGTCGATTGCGTGGAATACGCTCTGATCCGCGCATTGGGAGGCGCGATAAGCCGGGCTTCCAGCCATTCCTCGTCGGAGGCATCAAGCAATTCTTGCTGCTGTGCCTCGTAATCCGACTTGTGTTCTTCAGTCCGCAAACGGGTCCGCAGATCGTTTGCGGTGCGCATTGCGGTGCGCCGACGATATGTCGGGCTGAAACGCGCGAAGGCGAACCACGCCTCATCCCAAAGGAATACGAGGTCCGGCTTGATTGCCAAACATTCCTCCATCACGCGCTCGACATTATAAACCAAACCATCAAACGTGCAGTTGGTCAGCAATAGCATCCGCACGCGGTCCAGTTTCCCGGCGGCTTTCAGCTCTAGCAGCTGGTGCTTGATTTCACGAAGCGGCACGGCTCCGTACATCGAATATTCATTCAATGGATAGCTGTCGAGATAGACAACCTCCGCCCCCGCCAGAACCATGCCGTAATGGTGGGATTTGTGGCAGTCCCGGTCGACCAGTACGATATCGCCGGGGCGCACCAGCGCCTGCACGACAATCTTGTTGCAAGTTGACGTCCCGTTGGTCGCAAAGAAGGTTTGTTTCGACCCGAAGGCACGGCTTGCGAGTTCCTGCGCTTCCTTGATCGGGCCATGCGGTTCCAGAAGGCTATCCAGACCACCAGAGGTTGCCGATGTCTCGGCAAGGAAGATATTCGGCCCGTAGAAGGCACCCATGTCTTGAATCCAGTGCGACCGGGTTATCGACTTGCCGCGGCTGATCGGCATGGCGTGGAACACACCGGTTGGCTGTTTGGAATATTCAACAAGTGCATTGAAGAAAGGCGTCTTGTTGCGTGCGCCCACACCCCGAAGGATATTCAGGTGCAGTTCCATAAAGTCTTCTTGATTGTAAAAGACCCGGCGACAGATCCCCAAATCCAGGCCGGCAATATCCTCGACCGAGCGTTCGGTGACCAGATAGGCATCAAGCTCTGGCCGCACGCGGTCAATCAGCCTGCACAGCTCTGGGCCATAATCCTCTGGCTGCGTTCCATCCAGCTCGTTTGCTTCGCTGGCGTTACGCAGATATTTCGCAAGTATTTCGTTGTCGTTTTTCGATTTCAGGGTCAGACCCGGCCGCACGACGATTGCTTGGATGTTGTGATTGAACAGAACCGCAATCAAAGCATCCTCAAGACTGGGAACAACCACCGCTTCATAATGGAACGGGTCTTCAGGGCGGCGCATCCGGCTGACGTTGGACTTTAGCCAGCGTTCCTGTTGATCACTCACGTCGTCAACGATCAGCACTTCGAAATAGGGCCGTGTCATCGCGCGGGCTTCCGGCGAAAGCATGGCCTCGTCGTTGTGCTCTTCATCATCCACACTGTCACGGTCCAGAGGGATCGTGCGGCGACGATATGCACCCGTTGTCAGGGCGCGCGTCACCCGCCGGACTGTAAAGCCAACGTCGTCATAATTCCCGTGTTCGAACTGCCGGCGCATGTGATCGAATGCCGCCATGCCCGGAAAAGCCCAATAGGGTTCGATCACGGCCAAGGAGTCGAATAATGAAGTGACCGTGGCCTTTAAAGCATTGGTTTTTTTGACCGTTGTTTCCCGCGAGATGGACGTGATCGCATCTCGCAGGGCGCTCCACCTGTCGGAACGCAATTGAGTCGCGGAATAGTAGTCACTTACGGAATCCATAGGTCTCTCTCCTGCCACATGGGCCAGAGCGTCATCCTGTGTCCGCAACGTCGACCGCTACGCCAAGATGCCCTAGCCTCCTAATAGTCTCTCCGGTAAGGGCGCTTTCCCCATCCCGAAGTCTGGGTTTCCACCATTGATTTCAGCTTCGCTCCCAGTTGGTACGTCCACATGCAAACCGGCGCGGGATCCCTGTTGCGGAATCTCAAGCGGCCCGAGTGTATTGAGAAATGCATCCGTGCCGCTGGTCCGATCATAGACCGAGAAATCCGTGGACCGATCGCGGAAGCTCTTGAGCACCTGACCAAGCCCCTTCATTCCGGTTTCACGCTGACGGCGCACCATCGACAGGTCAATCTCGATCGGGAACATGTCCTCCTGCCCAGCCGATTGATGAAGTACCAATGAGGTCGGATCAACGACACAGGATTTTCCGACGCCACCAGCCCCCAAGCCGTTTACATCAAAGACATAGCACTGGAATTGTGCCGCCGTCGCGCGCGCGATCGCCAGTTCCGCGTCACGGTCCGTGGTGCCGGTCAGAACCGGATGCAAAAGCACCTCGACGCCTTGGCTTGTCAGTTGGCGCGTCGTCTCCGGGAACCACATGTCATAACAAATCGACAGTCCGAAACGCCCAACTTCAGGTACGTCGAACACGCAGAATTCCGTTCCGGCGGCGACACCCGCCTCATAGGGCAAGAATGGAAACATCTTGGCATAGCGACGAATGATCTGACCGTCAGGATTGATGACCAAAGAGGTATTGTAGACTTCGCCATTCACCGGATGTGTCAGAAACATCGAGCCGGGGATCAGCCAGACTTTATGGCGACGGGCAGCCTCGCAGAACCGGTTAATGGTCTCGTTTTCTTGCTCAAGCTTGAATTTTTCAAGCGGACCGAAAGGGGCCAACTCGCTGAACAACACCATTTGTGTCCAGGGGAAGCGGGCCATGAGGACGTCGAGACGTTGCAACATACCGTCGACATTGGGCTGCAATGGGTTGACGTACATCTGCACGCCGGCAATCGCAAAAGGGGTCATTTATTTAAATCTCCATGCTCGCAGAGTGGTCCGGACCGGACGATGTTACACTCTGGCTCGTGCATGTATTACGCCCTCAAAACCAAGACTGAAACCGGTGATCTGCACAAGTTGCGCAACGTATTTGCGCCGTGGTTGCAGTCTGGATCGGTCTGGTTGGCGATAGAGCGATACGCTCTCATGTTCTTCTCCCGGTTCGTCGCAATCTTGTCCGCCTTCTCTTCGGAAGGCTTTGGCACGCCCGTTGTGACGCACATGCTATCCCGCTGACCTTACATCACTCATTTGAAAGCGAAATGTCTGAGCTTGGCAACTGAACTTGGAGTGTGGCAACTCCAGACCCGTCCTGCAACCAAATTCACATTTCTTCTGCAATGGTGTTCAGTATTTTTAACATTCGGGGTGTTTGTCGAGGCTGTGAAGCCAGATATTCCGGCCCCGGAAAGGAAAAAAGGCGGGCTTTATGCCCGCCCTTTCTGGTTTAGTCCGGGCCGGTTTAACGCTGCGTTTCTGCGATCGCATCGCTCAGAGCCGCTTCAAAGATCGCCAGACCCTCTTCGATGATGTCGTCCGACGCGGTCAGAGGCACCATGATCCGCAGCGCATTTCCGTGCATTCCGCAGGACAACAAGATCAGTCCGCGCTTCAATGCGTGGGCAACAACGGATTTTGTCAGTGCCGCGTCAGGGGTGGCGGTGTCGAAGTCGGTGACGAATTCTACCGCCAGCATCGCGCCTAGGCCACGAATGTCCCACATGCGGAACGGCGCGACACGGGCACCGATCTCGGCAAACCGCGCGCGGAACGTCTCACCCAGAGCGGCTGAACGCGCAAGCAAGCCTTCTTCTTCGATCGCCTCGATCGCGGCCAGTGCTGCGGCGCAAGCGACCGGGTTGCCACCGTAGGTTCCGCCAAGCCCGCCGGGGATCACCGCGTCCATCACCTCTGCACGACCAATCACGCCAGCAATCGGATAGCCGCCCGCCATGGATTTCGCCACGGTGATGAGGTCGGGAACCACGCCGGAATGCTCTATTGCGAACCATGTTCCGGTACGTCCGAAACCCGCCTGAATCTCGTCTGCGATCAGCATGATGCCATGCTTGTCGCAAATCTCGCGCAGGGCAGTCAGCATCTCGAAGGGAACGGGCGTGTAGCCCCCTTCCCCCAAGACGGGTTCGATGATGATCGCCGCAATGCGTTCGGGCTGGGCATCGGTCAGGAACAGGTTTTGCAAACCCGTCAATGCATCCTGAACGGTGATACCGTCACGAACAGACGGGAATGGCGCGCGGAAAATGTCGGACGGGAATGGACCGACGTCCTTTTTGTAAGGGCTGATTTTTCCCGTCATGCCAAGCGTCAGCAAAGTGCGGCCGTGATACCCGCCCGTAAAGGCGATAACGCCAGGGCGCCCGGTCGCCGCGCGAGCGATCTTGACCGCGTTCTCGACAGCCTCGGCACCGGTCGTCACGAGCAGCGATTTCTTGGGGAAGTCGCCCGGTGCCAGCGCGTTCAGCTTTTCCGCCAGCGCGATATACGGCTCGTATGGGACAACCTGAAAACTGGTATGTGTGTAGTGATCCTCTTGCGCCTTCGCGGCGGCGATCACTTTGGGGTGACGATGGCCGGTGTTCAACACCGCAATTCCACCGGCAAAATCAAGATAACGATTGCCTTCGACGTCCCAAAGTTCGGCGTTTTCCGCGTGTTTGGCAAAGATCGGCGTTGCGGATGCCACACCGCGCGCAACGGACGCGTTACGCCGTGCTACCAACGCGTCATTGGTCTTGCTCAAACCGGCGTCGGGAACAACAGCGATCGCGGGCTTGCGCTTCGCAGGAGCTTTCGTCGTTTTTTTGGTCGCAGTCCTAGCCATCTCTTGACCCTTTCTGGTTTGATCCAAGTTGCAATATGGGTGTTTAAAATTCTCTTAGTATGTTTAAAATATCTGTCAACAGAAATTGGCCTTCGCCATCTGATTGGGTGCAAGACCGAAAATTCACTTAAGTAACTCACATGCCAGAAGACTTCAGTGAATTTTGAGTTCACTAAGTCTGCACCTCGCGCTAAGTTGTCGAAAAAAGGACGAATTTTTTGAATATCGGAAAGAGGTTACAGACGATCCGCAAGGCTCATGGCCTTTCGCAACGCGAACTGGCCTCGCGTGCGGGCCTTACCAACGGCACAATTTCGCTTATCGAAAAGGATCGGACCAGCCCTTCAGTGGCCTCGCTGAAAAGTTTGCTCGACGCGATTCCAATTAGCATTGCAGAATTTTTTGCCGATATCGAAGAGACCGCCGAGCCCAAGCTGTTTTACTTGCCGCACGAATTTATCGAGGTGGCTCCAAAGTCGGGGCCTGCCGCCGTGTCTCTTAGACAGTTGGGGAATGCCAGCACCCACGCGCTGCAACTTCTTGATGAATCATATCCGCCAAAAGCGGATACCGGCCCCGAGCTTCTGAGTCATATCGGCGAAGAGGCCGGCATCGTTATCGAGGGCCAGATAGAGGTCACCGTTGGTGACGTGGTAAAAGTCCTTGGTCCCGGCGCGGGGTACCTCTTTGATAGCCGCGAACCGCATCGTTTTCGAAACGTCGGGACCACGGTCTGTCGGATCATCAGCGCCTGCACTCCGCCAACTTTCTAAGTCCTGTTCTGCAAAAATCGTTTGCTTTCGAACACCCTTGGCACACGGCTTCTTTTGCACCCGTGGTCGCGGAAATTGCCGCCAGATTCGACCAGCCCCTAACATGCCCTCGTCGATAGACGTAAATATGCGGGGCGGGTCATATACGCCCATCGCAAATGCATCTTAACGTTGCGATTCATCCAACAATCGGGACAGTCGCGGAGCGATGGCGGCGGCGGCCTCTTGATGCGCCATTGGACCCATCAGTTCTTCCACGGCCAGACGATCGGTTTCAGCAAAAACCATCCCCTCCGTCCGGCGTTCAAGGGCCGTTTTACTGGCGACAACTTCGATGACGTCGGCGGCTTGGGGGCGGATCGCCTCGACCATCGCGCGATTCACGAACATCGGATCTTGGTCGTTGGCGATATCACAATCTTCTGGCGCATGTTCGGCGAACCATAACAGGACGGCCCGCCCCCGAAGCGATACCAGCAGTTGCCGCATTCGGGCCAGCCACGCGTTGCGGAGTTCCTCTTTCACAATTTCAAACCGTTCCGCCGACAAACCCTGAAGGCTTTGCAGCATATGTCGATTGAAATTGAAATCGGTGAAGTCGACCTCGCTGTACAGTTCTTGCAACGACCTGGACGCCTTCAGGAAACGATCGTTTCTTCGTGGATGCACCGAGTAGAAGCGGTTGGACATATTCGACGCGCCCATCACCTGAAGAACGGTCACCGCAGCTTCCTCTGCTGCGTGCAACACCGCCGGTTCATTCAAATATACATCCAGCCCAGCATTCGGCGTTCCAAAATTAATGCAGGTTCTGTTTATCGACTTTTCTACAAGGACGGGGACCGGATCTCGCACAAAACGTCCATAGATCTCTGTCCCGCCCAGAAAGGCGATATACTCCCCGTGCAACTGTCGTCCTGGACCACGGAACAAGATGCGCGAATTGTCATAACGACACGGATGGTACTCCAGGCCAGTTCGGCCCGCTCTTTCATAGGTCAAGTTGCCCACCTTTATTTTCACCCGGCCACAGAATCGCCTGAATCTGTTGTGATTTGGCTAAAGCGCGAAGTTGAGAAGAAGTTTAGTCACCTGCCCTTGCACGCCCCTCCTGCGCGCGCCTATGATTGCGGCGCAGCATTTTCACCAGGACGGACAAGTATGGATATCACGCGGATCGGAGTTGTGGGCGCGGGGCAGATGGGCAATGGCATTGCGCATGTGTTGGCGGTTGCCGGATATGAGGTGCTGCTCAACGACATCAATCAGGATGCGTTGGACAAGGCCGTAGCCCTGATCGACCGCAATCTTGAACGACAGGTCAGCCGCGAAAAGATCTCTGCCGATGAGAAAGCCGCAGCGATGGCGCGGATCAGCACGACGATGGCACTGCCAGACCTAGGCAAAACAGATCTTGTGATCGAGGCCGCGACAGAGCGCGAAGAGGTCAAGCAAAAGATCTTTGACGCTTTGCTGCCGCATCTCGAACCGCACACGATCCTGACCTCCAACACCTCGTCAATTTCGATCACCCGGCTTGCCAGCCGTACGGACCGGCCCGAGAAGTTCATGGGTTTCCACTTTATGAACCCTGTGCCCGTGATGCAGTTGGTCGAGCTGATCCGCGGGATCGCAACCGACGCAGATACCTACGACGCCTGCTTGGGTGTGGTTGAAAAGCTGGGCAAAACGGCGGCTTCGGCCGAAGATTTCCCGGCATTCATCGTCAACCGCATCCTGGTGCCGATGATCAACGAAGCGGTTTACACGCTGTATGAAGGCGTCGGAAACGTGAACTCCATCGACCAGTCGATGAAACTGGGTGCCAATCACCCGATGGGACCGCTGGAACTGGCGGATTTCATCGGTCTCGACACCTGCCTTGCGATTATGAACGTATTGCATGACGGGCTGGCGGACACGAAATATCGCCCCTGCCCCCTGCTGACCAAATATGTCGAGGCCGGCTGGCTGGGCCGCAAGACCAAACGCGGTTTTTACGACTACCGTGGCGATACGCCGGTGCCGACGCGCTGACCAGCGCAGGTCAGGATTTTCTTAGCGCCAGCGTCTGTTCGCGAAGCCAGCCAACGAAACCGCGCGGATTGCTGGCCCAGTCCTGGATCGCATCCCGTTCGATCGGATGCCCGACGACCGGTGCTTGCGGCTTGTCCAGCGCATGCACGACTTCATAAAGCAACAATCCCTGCCGAAGCGTCGCCGACACGCGGTTGGCCATCTGATACCAACGCGAATTGGAGCCGGGGAAATAGATCGGCAAAACGCGCGCCTCGGACCTTTGGATCATCTTGGCCGTGAACGGATTCCAGTCGGCCTCCACCGCTTCGCCCATCATGGTCGGCGACGACGCCACGACCCCCGATGGAAACAGAACGACCACGCCGCCATCCTTAAGATGCTGCATGGCACGTTTGCGCATTTCGAGGTTTTGCTGAAGCGCATCTGCCTCATGCGCAAACGGCACTGGGATCATGAATTGCTCGATCTCGCCGACCCCTGTCAGCAGCGAGCGGGTAAGAATCTTGTAGTCTGTCCGCACCCGGCCAATCAGTTCCGCCAACACCATCCCGTCGATCAAGCCATGCGGATGGTTCGCGGTGATGACAAGCGGGCCTTCTTTGGGAATACGCGCGACCTGTTCAGCGGGTGTGGCAAGCTCTATTCCCATGACGTCCAGCGCCTGTTTCCAGAACGCCTGACCTTCAGGCACGCCCATCCCTTCAAATTCGCGAATGCGACGCAGCAAGCGCAGCTTGCCGGTCAGAAGTTCCATCACCTGTATGGTTTTGACCTGAAGTGCCCTGTCAAAGGTATTGGCATAGGACAGTCTGCGCCGATCATAGGGTTGGTCGGCCAGATTGGTTCCGTCTCCCTGCCCCAGCAACTGCCGGGTCTTTCGCGGCATCATGTCAGGCCGAGGTTCCGTGCTGTCAACCAAATCAGGATTTCCCTTCCGGACGCCTGTCACATGTCCTCGCCAAACCGATCGGCGACCAGAGCTTCCACCGCATCTGCCAGCGCTCCGGCATCCGGGCCAGATATTTCGACTTCAATAGTGCTTCCTTTGGAGGCTGCCAACATCAAAAGCCCCATGATGCTGTCGCCGGATGCGTTCATCCCATCCTTGCAGACCTCTACGGAGGCATCAAAGCCTTCCACGACTTCGACCAGCTTGGCCGAGGCCCGGGCGTGCAGCCCTTTTTCATTCACGACCTGAAGCGTGCGACGGATGGAGTTTGACATGATGCGCCCTAGTCCAGAGAAATATTCTGACTGTCAATATACTTTCGCCCGGCCTCTAGGGCTGAACGAACCGCATCAGTAACAGACATTTGGCGACTTTTTGCCAGTTTGATCAACATCGGCAGATTGGCACCGTAAAGGATTCGCCGGTTCATCGGCTTACATGCCTTGAGCGCCAGGTTGGACGGCGACCCACCGAACATATCCGTAACGACCACCACGCCATCGCCATGATCGACGGCATCCGCTGCCGCACAAATCTCGGATTGCTTGACCGCACGGTTGTGATCGGCCTCGATAGAGATCGTCCGCACAGCTTGCAATTCACCAACCACATGTTCGACTGCCGCGAGATATTCTCTCGCCAGTCCGCCATGTGCAACGATCACGATGCCGATCAATTTCGGGCCTCTCCGCCAGTCTTCACGATGCGAGACGTTTCGGCAGCAAGGCCAAGACGTTCAAGCTCGCGATGCCTTATTGACACCCGCCAGCCCTGTAGCGCAAGGGCAGCGGCGACGCATTCCGTGACGGCAACGGATCGGTGTTGCCCGCCCGTGCATCCGAAACCGACCGAAAAATGCGCCTTTCCTTCCTCGACCGACGCCGGAAGCACAAAAGCAACAAGATCGGTGACCTTTTCAATGAACGGGGCATGGCGTGCATCGCGGCTCACATAGTCTGACACCGCCGCGTCCAGCCCTGTCAGCTTTCGCAGATCTTTCTGCCAGAACGGGTTGTGCAAAAAACGACAATCAAAAACCATGTCCAGCCCGTTCGGCAATCCGCGTTTGTAGCTGAACGAATGCAAAGCGACTGCCATACCTTGCCCAGTCTCGGATCCGAACCAACGTTGCACCTGCGCACGCAGGTCATGCGGCGTCAGGTCGCTGGTTTCGATCAACAGGTCCGCACCACTTCGCACCGGTGCCAACATTTCCATTTCGCGCGCGATCCCCTCACCCGGTGCGTCGTCGGGCGATAGCGGATGGCGCCTGCGTGTTTCAGAAAATCGGCGCAGAAGAACCTCTGCCCGACAATCCAGATACAGCAGTTCGACCGTCACCCGTTGGTCGTTGGACAATTGCGCCTGCAAATCCAACAAGCCTTCTGGAGAGAAATCTCGCCCCCTTGCGTCAATTCCCAACGCCATCGGGCGCAGCGATACACCGTCAATCAGCCGCGGGATCAAGCCAAGGGGCAGGTTGTCGATCGCTTCAAAGCCCAGATCTTCGAGCGCGTTGATCGCAGTTGTCCGACCGGCACCCGACGGACCGGTGACCAGGATCACTCTTTGCGTTTCGGCGTCGGGGGCAGCCATATCAATCTTTCCGTCCAAACATGAGATAGTGATAAAGCGACGCAGCAAAATGAGGGGTCGCGGGCCTGTGAAGAAGGGGAATGTACCGGCCAAGCAGCAAAGTGTCCCGTAGTTCGGGCATACGTTGGCCTTCTGTCTCGTCAAGGTCAACCACTACCGCCACACGAACCGAACCTGCCAAGGGCGCATTCAACAACCCTATGCCTCTGGCCTCGATCAGCGAGGGCAAACCTTTCGGTGCGCGCGCAATGACTTCATCCGCACCGTCCCAATGACATAATTCCGTTCGGTCATCCGCAATGAGTTGCGCCCCAAGCGCCATCATCTCCAATGCCAATCCGGACTTTCCCGCCCCCGATGCCCCTATGAAGACAGCACCTTTGTTCCCGATTGAGACTGTCGTGGCATGCAGGATCGTGGACTGTTTGTTCATAACGCAGGCTTGCCTTCAATTCGCAACAGCGGTCCCTATCACATGACAATCGGTGTGGTCGGGTCGGACCGCAACCGCTTTTCAAGACGGTCGTGACGAAAGCGGATTGGCTGCCCGGCGGCAATAGCACATACAGCAATGGTGCGGATCAGACTGGAAGCCCGACAACAAAGCGCGCGCCCGACGGCTCTGAGGTAATATCTGCTTCTGTCGGGCGAATGTTCTCCGCCCAGATAACGCCATCATGCGCCTCTACAATTTGTTTGGAAATTGCCAGCCCAAGACCCGAATTGTTACCGAAATCGCCGTCCGGTCGCTGAGAGTAGAACCGCTTGAATATCTGGGTCAACGCCTGTTCCGGAATCCCCGGCCCGGTATCTTCGACGACGACAAGCACTCTATTCTCTCGTTGCCTTGCCCAGATGCGGATCGCGTCACCATCCTCGCAAAAGCTGATTGCGTTGGTGATGAGATTGACAAAAACCTGTGCAAGACGAGCTTCAAGCCCGTGCAAGTGAATTGGCGCGTCCGGCAAATCAACAACAAACTCGATCCCGCGCTGACGCGCATCCTCGCCCAGAAACTCTGCGAGTGTCCCAAGCGTCTCCAATAAATTGAATTGGATCTCTTCTTCTTTGACCAACTCGCTGTCCAGCCGGGATGCGTTTGAGATGTCACTGACCAGTCGATCAAGTCTGCGCACGTCATGTTCGATCACATCAAGCAATTTTTCCTGCTGGTCGGCGCGTTTTGCGACGCGCATTGTGCCGACCGCAGACCGCAATGACGCCAGCGGGTTTTTGATTTCATGCGACACGTCCGCGGCAAATTGTTCGTTGCTGTCGATCCTGTCGTAAAGCGCCGAAACCATGCCCCGTAAAGCTCCGGAAAGCCTGCCAATCTCGTCCGGTCGCGCGGTAAGATCGGGAATACGAATGCGTCCGGTCGTGGCGTTGCGCCGATTGCGTTCGCGACCAAGTTCCGCCGCATCGGCGAGATCAGTCAACGGGGTGGCAATGGTTGAGGCCAGTAACAGACTTAGGCCGATAGAGACCAGAGTCGCGATAATAAACATCCGGTACATGCGTTCTCGTTCCGCGCGTTCCAGCGCAGTTATCTCAATTTCGGTCCGGACCAGCCCCACCGCACCAATTCCAAGGCCATGTCTGAGAATCGGGGCGACCACGATGAACCTCTTGCCGCCGTCAGCGCTCAGGATCATCTCGACATCAGACGTGGCGGTCGCGTCAGTCGCCAAGATCTGCCCTGCGATCATGCGCGTCCGGTCAACAGTAGATATCGACGGCGCTTCGTCCTCCTGAACCAAGGCCAGTATCCAGGACACACTTTTCCCGAGGCGTGAGAGTAACTCGCTGATGACAGGTCTTTCGACAGAGTCTTCCGGAACCATGCCCACAGTGGCGACACGCTCGGCGATCAACGTCCCGGCTTGATTAAAAACGTATACTTCAGCACCGTGTCGTCGACTCAGTCTGCGCAGAATAGGTTCAATATCGCCTTGATTAATGGCATCTGCGTCAGGTTTGACCAAACGGGCCTCGAACACGTCGGCAACCAACTCCGCCTCGGCAATGAGGTTCTGGCGACGGAGGCTGGCCCACCCATCGTCTGACGGACTGACATACAGCAAGCCACCAATAACCACCGTCAAAGCGACCAGGTTGAAAAGGATGATCTTGCGCGTCAAAGGCGAATGTTTGAATGAGAAAAATCTTCGTCTTGATGGACGGATCAATAGTTCAGAAGCCGCAGCACCGTCCGAAACAGCACCATCAGCACGTCGTCCGCCGCGCCTACGTTCCTGGATGCCCTCCGCAAGTGTCATAGTCACTCTTCGTTGTAACGATAGCCAACGCCATACAGCGTTTCGATCGCAGAAAAGTCGGAGTCTGCGATCCGCATTTTCTTGCGCAAGCGTTTGATGTGGCTGTCGATGGTGCGATCATCCACATAAACTTGGTCGTCATAGGCCACATCCATAAGCTGATCGCGTGACTTCACAAAACCCGGACGTTGCGCAAGTGCCTGCAACAACAGAAATTCTGTAACAGTCAGCGCAACATCATGCCCCTTCCACTGCACAGAGTGGCGCATCGGATCCATCGTCAAATTGCCCCGCTCCATCAGTTTGGGTTCTTCCGCGTCACCGACAATATCGCTTTCCACGACTTCCTGCCGACGCAGCAATGTCCGGATTCGTTCAACCAGCAGCCTTTGACTGAACGGCTTTTTCACATAATCGTCCGCGCCCATCCGAAGACCCAAAACCTCGTCGATCTCGTCATCCTTGGAGGTCAGGAAAATCACCGGCATCGAAGATTTCTGCCGAACACGCTGCAACAAATCCATTCCGTCCATGCGAGGCATTTTTATGTCGAACACGGCCATATCCGGAAGCTTCTTGCTGAAACCATCCAGCGCAGCTTGTCCGTCATTATATGTCTCGACCTGGAAACCCTCGGCCTCAAGTGTCATCGCAACCGATGTCAGGATATTCCTATCGTCGTCCACCAGCGCGATTCTCGACATTAAACCATTCCTTTTACTGCCCATTCTGGAGCCTCTTCTGCGACCGCATGCATATCAGTCCGCGCCACACACCGTACACGCGAATCACCCGCGCCCTGATCTTCCAGTTGTCGTGAGAAAACCTTACCAATGCCTTAATTTCCGACGTTCAAAAACCAGTCACGCAAGATGATTGCGCTAAACACTCCTTGGTTGCGCTAACTGTGCGTTTGCGTCCTGTTCACGACATAATTTGGCATGATAAGGACGGCCTTGCCCCCTGCGCTCTGCGGGGGATGGCGCGCATAAGAAGCTTGGCGCCACGTCTGCAAATCGCCGCTTCTCGTGCGGCTACAGGAGCTTGGAAAAATGACATTTGGACGGGTAAACCCGCAATTCCGCCTTGACGATCAGGGGATCGAGGGGCTGGGCAATGTCTATTACAATCTTATGGAGCCTGCGCTGATTGAAGCTGCTCTCAAACGTGACGAAGGGACTTTGGGTGAAGGTGGCACCTTTCTGGTGACAACCGGCAAGTTCACCGGACGGTCGCCCCTGGACAAGCATGTGGTAAAGACCGACAGCGTCGCGGATAAGATCTGGTGGGACAACAACAAGGCAATGTCGTCCGAAGGGTTTTCTGCCCTGCTTGCCGATATGCTGGAGCATATGAAGGGCCGCGACTATTTCGTGCAGGACCTCGTTGCCGGAGCAGATCCCGCGCATTCCGTCGATGTCCGAATGGTTACGGAACTGGCATGGCACGGTCTGTTCATCCGCCACATGCTGCGCCGCCCGGATCACGACGAGTTGGATGATTTCACGGCAGACTTCACCATCATCAACTGCCCCAGCTTCAAGGCGGATCCAGCGCGACACAACTGCCGGTCCGAAACCGTGATCGCACTGAATATGGATGCTAAGATGATCCTGATCGGTGGCACGGAATACGCCGGTGAAAACAAGAAGTCCGTGTTCACATTGCTGAATTACCTGTTGCCGGAAAAAAACATCATGCCGATGCACTGTTCGGCAAACCATGCGCCGGGCAATCCGGTCGACGCAGCAATATTCTTCGGTCTGTCCGGTACCGGGAAAACGACGCTTTCGGCGGATCCAAGCCGTGTGCTGATCGGTGATGATGAACATGGCTGGTCGGATCGCGGCACGTTCAACTTTGAAGGCGGCTGCTACGCCAAGACGATCAACCTCAGTCAGGAAGCCGAGCCAGAGATCTACGCAACCACCAAAAAGTTCGGCACCGTGATCGAAAATATGGTGTTCGACCCCGAAACGTTCGAGCTGGATTTCAACGACGACAGCCTAACAGCCAATATGCGCTGCGCCTATCCGCTCGAATACATCTCCAATGCCAGCGCCAACGCGATGGGCGGCCATCCCAAGAATATCATCATGCTGACTTGTGACGCATTCGGTGTACTTCCGCCGATTGCACGCCTGACGCCCGCGCAGGCGATGTATCACTTCCTGTCCGGTTTCACGTCCAAGGTCGCCGGTACGGAACGCGGCGTGACAGAGCCAGAGCCCACATTCTCGACCTGTTTCGGAGCGCCCTTCATGCCGCGCCGCCCGGAAGTCTATGGCAACCTGCTGCGCGACAAGATCGCCAAGCACGGTGCAACCTGCTGGTTGGTCAATACCGGCTGGACCGGCGGGGCCTACGGAACCGGCAGCCGGATGCCGATCAAGGCAACCCGCGCGCTGCTATCCTCGGCGCTTGATGCATCTTTGGCCGACGCCGAATTCCGTAAGGATCCGAATTTCGGCTTCGAAGTGCCCGTCTCTGTGCCAGGCGTGGCAGAGGTGTTGCTGGACCCGCGTCGCACATGGGAAGACGCGCAGGCCTATGACGTTCAGGCCGCGAAGCTGGTTCACATGTTTGCCGAGAATTTTGCACAATATGTGCCGTATATTGACGAGGACGTAAAAGCCGCCGCCATCGGCTGACGAGTCCTCTATCGCGAATGACAGGAGCGCCCGAGAGATCCTTGGGCGCTCTTTCCTATTTCGCGGCAAAGCCCTCTACGTGAACAACCCGCGACGCAGCAGGTTCAAACCGGCAATCAGCAGCACAACCAGCGTCGCCTGCCGGAATGCCGCCTGGTTTATGCGGTCCTGCACCTTGGCACCGACATACATCGCGATCACACATGGCGGCACAAGTATCAACGAGAACCAGAATGTCGTCGCGTTCAGCACGCCAGATCCGACATGCGCAGCAAACAGTGCGACGGCCCCGACAGCGTAGATCACCCCCTGAACGCGGACATGTTCACGCTTTTCGGTATCAAGCGCCGTCAGATACGCGATTGTTGGTGGCCCCCAGACCCCGGACAGCCCGCCGATGAACCCGGCGAAACCGCCTACAAAAAGTTCGATCATGCGTGATGGCCCGCGCGCCAGCCGCAACGGCACGCCGGCCAACTGCAATATCGCAAACAACGTGATCGGTACGCCGATGATCAGCAGCATGACCTTTATCGGCAGTACGCGCACAAATTGGGCGGAAAGCAGCAGCATCACCAGCATGGCAAGCAGAAAGACCCGGTAAAGCGACACCGATTGCATCGCGGCGCGCGGACCATGTCGCAACGCCTGCATGCCGTTTGTCACCAGCGTCGGCAAAATCAACCCGGCCAAAGCAAGCTCTGGCGATGCGAAGCTGCCAATCCCCGATATCAGGATCATCGGCAAGGCAAAGCCGACCAGCCCCTTGACCAGTCCGGCAACCACTGCCACCGCCAATGCACCTGCCAGTTGGACAGGTGACATAAGATCGAAAATCATCTCCATGATTGCCGATAACACGCTGCACTCTGAATTACAGAAATATTCGACGACGTAACTATTGAACACTAATGCCCCCTATTTAGGTATTTTTGTTGCGCTGCATGCGCGAAAAGATTATGCCGTACCGCAGAAAAGAAGGATGTGAATCATGGCCCATGACGGACAGGACCTGACGATGACCAACTCGATCTTGCTTGCCGACCTGCTCACACTGACCGGTGCGACCGTCGAACGCGTTGCGCAGGTTTTCGAGACCGCGCGCGCGGCCCTGCGCGAGCGGGTAAGCCAAGACGGGCGCGTTTCCGGTACGCTGGTTGAGGCCAACCAGAACGCCACCCACGGGCTTGCCTGGCTTGCAACCTATTCCGAAGCCCTGCGCCAGATGCAGAAATGGGCCGAACGGCTGCAAACGGACGGAAAGTTTGGCGAGATCGAGCAATTGATCCACCAGATTGCCTTTGGCGAGTACCTCAACCAGATCATCGGTGGCATTCCGATGAGCCAGGGCGAAATCTCGCGCGCCGGAGATCTTGGACTTTCACGCGATGACCTTGATCCGCTGTCCACGCCACAGATCGAAACGCTGATCCAAAAGGGCAACAGCCAGGCGGCACGCTCCCGGCTGGTCGAGTTGATGCAAGAGCAATCGGCCAACGTCACATTCGGTGCCTCCGGGCTTGAGGATGAGCTGGAGATGATCCGCGAGCAATTCCGTCGCTTTGCCGTTGATCGGATCGAACCGTATGCCCATGACTGGCATCTCAAGGACGAGCTGATCCCGATGGAGATCATCGAGGAATTGGCCGAGATGGGCGTCTTTGGCCTGACCATTCCCGAGGAACATGGCGGGCTGGGCTTGTCAAAAGCCTCGATGGTCGTTGTGTCCGAAGAACTGTCGCGCGGCTATATCGGCGTTGGCAGCCTTGGCACCCGGTCCGAAATTGCCGCAGAGCTAATCTTGTGCGGCGGCACCGATGCGCAGAAAGAAAGCTGGCTGCCCGGCATCGCCAGCGGAGAGATCCTGCCCACGGCAGTGTTTACCGAACCCAATACCGGGTCCGACCTTGGCGCGCTGCGCACCCGTGCCGTCAAGGATGGCGACACTTACCGCGTGACCGGCAACAAGACCTGGATCACCCATGCCGCGCGCACCCATGTGATGACGCTGCTGGCGCGCACCGATCCCGAAACAACCGATCACCGTGGCCTGTCCATGTTCCTGGCCGAGAAAACCCCCGGCACGGATGCGGCCCCCTTCCCCACCGAAGGCATGACCGGCGGCGAGATCGAGGTTCTGGGCTATCGCGGCATGAAGGAATATGAACTCGCCTTCGACAACTTCAGCGTCAAGAAAGAAAACCTTCTGGGCGGCGAAGAAGGCAAGGGCTTCAAGCAGTTAATGGAGACGTTCGAGAGTGCGCGCATCCAGACCGCCGCCCGCGCCATCGGGGTTGCCCAAGCCGCGTTGGACGTGTCGATGCGCTACGCGCAGGACCGCAAGCAATTCGGCAAATCGCTGATCAACTTCCCGCGCGTGTCGGGCAAGCTGGCGATGATGGCAGTCGAGATCATGGTCGCACGGCAGTTGACCTATTTTTCCGCTTGGGAAAAGGATCACGGCCACCGCTGCGATCTGGAGGCTGGAATGGCGAAACTTCTGGGCGCGCGTGTCGCTTGGGCTGCTGCCGATAATGGCTTGCAGATCCACGGCGGCAACGGCTTTGCGCTGGAATATACCATCAGCCGCATCCTATGCGACGCGCGTATCCTCAACATTTTCGAGGGTGCGGCAGAGATTCAGGCGCAGGTCATCGCGCGCCGCCTGCTCGCCTGAAATCCGTCTTGGAGCATTAGAAAGAGGCGGCGTTATCCAGACGCCGCCTCTCTTGTTTTGGCCCTACGGCCCTGACCCGTGCAGAGGTCAGCCGTCTTTTCGGATCGTGGCGTTCGTGGGATCGTAGGGGCTATCCTCGGTGATCTCGGCATCCCACAGCTTGTCGAACATCTTGACCTTCAGCTTCGTGCCGGGTTCCGCAAGATCGGGACGCACATAGCCCATGCCGATGGACTTGCCGAAACTTACGGAATACCCGCCCGAGGTCAGCCGCCCGACCCGCGTTTCACCGTCATACAGTGCCTCACGGCCCCAAGGATCGGCATTCTCTGGCCCGTCAATCAGCAGTGTCACGCATTTTGACCGCACGCCAATCTTCTGCATGGCGTCCTTGCCATGAAACTCCTTCGACAAGTCGATAAAGCGCGGCAGATCAGCTTCGACCGGGGTGGCATCGCGGCCCAGTTCAGTGCCAAAGGCCCGGTAGCTTTTTTCCTGCCGCAGCCAGTTCTGTGCCCGCGCGCCGACCAGCTTCATCCCGTGCTTGTTGCCTGCCGTCATCAGGAGATCCCAGAGGTAGTTCTGCATCTCGATCGGGTGGTGCAATTCCCACCCCAATTCACCGGTATAGGCGACACGAATTGCGCGGACCGGGCACATCTTCAACTCTATCTCGCGCATCGTCAGCCACGGGAATCGCTTGTTGGACAGCACGGTTTCCGGCTCTGCGTCACAGATAAGTTGGTTGAGAACGTCGCGCGTTTTCGGACCGGCAATGGCGAAGACACCCCATTGAGTCGTTACATCCTGAATTTCGATATAGCCGAACTCTGCCGCCTTATCCTCGGCCGCCTTGCGCAGATAGTCGGAATCGTAGGCCGTCCATGCGCCTGCGGAAACGAGATAATATTCATCCTCGGCCAGCCGCACGATGGTGTATTCCGTGCGCGTCGTGCCCGCCGCCGTCAGCGCATAGGTCAGGTTGATGCGCCCGACCTTCGGCAGCTTGTTGCATGTGAACCAGTCAAGGAATTGCGTCGCACCCGGCCCTTTGACGACATGCTTGGTAAAGGCCGTGGCGTCGATCAGACCCACGCCTTCGCGGATCGCCTTGGACTCTTCGACCGCATATTGCCACCAGCCGCCACGGCGGAAGGAATTTGTGCTTTCGTCGAAATCCTCGGGCGCATCCGCAGGACCGTAATAATTCGGGCGTTCCCAGCCATTGACTTGGCCGAACTGGGCCCCAAGTGCCTTCTGGCGGTCATAGGCAGGCGCGGTGCGCAGCGGGCGGGCGGCGGGACGTTCTTCATCCGGCCAGTGCAGTTTCAGCAGAAAAGGATAGGTTTCCTCGTTCTTCACCGTCGCATATTCCGACGTCATCCACGACCCGTAGCGCTTGGGGTCGAGCGAGGCCATGTCGATCTCCGCTTCGCCCTCTACCATCAGCTGCGCAAGGTAATACCCCGCACCACCGCCTGCGGTGATCCCGAACGAAAACCCCTCGGCCAGCCACATATTGCGAAGCCCCGGCGCTGGCCCCAGCAGCGGGTTGCCGTCCGGCGTGTAGCAGATCGGGCCGTTGAAATCGTCCTTGAGGCCGACCTCTTCAGTGGATGGAATGCGGTGGATGAAATCCATGTATTCCTGCTCGATCCGCTCCAGATTCAGCGGGAAAAGATCGGCGCGGAAACTGTCCGGCACACCGTAGCGGAATCGCGCG
The DNA here is from genome assembly GCF_048268605.1 of Primorskyibacter flagellatus. Taxonomy (NCBI): domain Bacteria; kingdom Pseudomonadati; phylum Pseudomonadota; class Alphaproteobacteria; order Rhodobacterales; family Roseobacteraceae; genus Primorskyibacter; species Primorskyibacter flagellatus. The sequence continues at coordinate 231,514 of NZ_JBLWVF010000003.1, read as the reverse complement.
GGCGCGCCGTCCTCATATGGTCCCAAGATCCAGCCGCCGCGCTCTTCGCGCACATACCAGCGCGCATCGACATCGCGCAGCACCGGATGTTCGCCATTGGTCTTGCGCCATTCCACCAAAGCCGGATCCGGCTCTGTGACGATGAACTGATGCTCGATGGGAATGGCAGGCGTCTTGATCCCCAGCAGCCGCGCTGTGCGCTGCGCATGGTTGCCCGTGGCCGTCACGACATGCTCGGCATGGATAACCATCTGCTCGTCCGAGGCGACAAGGTTGCCGCCCCGTTCGACCATCTTCGTGACCGTCACATCCCAGTGGTCGCCGGTCCATTCGTAGCCATCGACCTGCCATTTGCGTTCGATCATGACACCGCGCTGGCGCGCGCCCTTGGCCATCGCCATGGTCACATCCGCGGGGTTGATATAGCCGTCGGTCGGGTGAAAGATCGCGCCCTTCAGATCCTCGGTCCGCACCAGCGGCCAACGCTCCTTGATCTGGGCCGGCGTCATCCATTCATAGGGCACGTCCACGGTTTCCGCCGTGGTCGCGTAAAGCATGTATTCGTCCATCCGCTCCTGGCTTTGGGCCATGCGCAGGTTGCCGACGACCGAAAAACCGGCATTCAGCCCGGTTTCTGCCTCAAGCGTCTTGTAGAACCTGATCGAGTAGTCGTGGATATGGGTCGAGGCATAGGACATATTGAAATAGGGCAGCAATCCCGCCGCATGCCATGTCGAGCCGCTGGTCAATTCGTCCCGTTCCAGCAGCATCACATCGCTCCAGCCGGCACGGGCCAGATGATAGGCGATTGACGTCCCCACGGCACCACCGCCGACGACCAGAGCTTTGACATGCGTTTTCAACGGACGACTCCCTTATCCACCTGTTGCCTGCATAAGACGTAAAATATCGGCCTTCCGCATGGGGCATCCGACACAATCCGGCTTGAATGCGACAGGGGAATGATTTGCGCCATTCCGGGCGGGCAAAGGCTGTGGCTTTCACGATCAGAAACGCTCCAGCAAACGCTCCAGATACTCGATCTCTGCATCCGGGCGTTCGCCATCGCCGGTGCGGCGACGGATCTCATCCAACAACTCGCGCGCACGCCGATAAACGTCTTCACCCTGCAAGATGCTGTCTTCACTGCCGATCTGACCGTTGGTCCCGGCATTGCGCCCCAGCGGATCCTGACGTTCACCGGGCTGCTGCCCGTCTGCCATGCCCTGCTGTCCCTGATTTTGCTGCTCTTGGGCCATCGCCTCGCCAAGGCTGCGCATACCGTCGCGCAGCGCGTCCATCGCCTCGGCCTGGCGGTCGATCGCTTCGGCAAAATCGTCGCCGCGCAGCGCCTGTTCGGCCCCATCCATCGCATCCTCGGCGCGGTCCAGCGCGTCGCGTGCCGCATCTCCGGCTTCGGTGCCTGCGCCGGGAAGATTGCCGCGCTGACGCTCTACCTCTTGCCGCAAGGCACCCTGCCGATTGGCAAGCGATTGGCCGAGGTCATCGCCATCACCGGGCTGACCTCCCTGCCCGCGCTGCCCTTGTCCTTGTTGTCCCTGTTGGCCTTGCTGACCCTGCTGACCCTGCTGACCCTGCTGACCAGGATTGAACCGATCCTGAAGGTCGCGAAAGGCCTGATCCGACAAGCCCTGCTGTTCACGCAGCGTTTCGGCCAGACCTTCCATAGCCTGTTCACCCGGCGATTGCTGACCTTGCCCACCCTCGCCTTGCGTGACGCGCATGTTCTCCATCATCTGGCGCAATTCATCCAGTGCCTGCTGGGCCTCTGCCATGCGGCCCTGCTCCATCAACTCCTGAATGCGGTCCATCATGCGTTGCAAATCATCCTGAGACATTTGCATGGTCTCGCCCTGCTGCTGCGCAGACTGATCGCCATCCTCGCCCTGTTCTTGCGCCTGACGGCTCAACTGGCGCATGTAGTCGTCGGTGGCATCGCGCAGCTCTTGCATCAATTCCGCGATTTCCTGATCCGTGGCACCATTGCGCATCGCCTCTGACAGACGCTCCTGCGCACGACGCAGACGTTCCAGCGCGTCGCCCAGATCTCCGTCTTCCAGAATGACCGCAAGATCCCACATCGCTTGAGCGATCTCGTCGCGGTCTTCCAGTGTAAGCTGGCCAAATTGCGTGAACGTCTCCAGTCGGCGCAGAATGGTCCGAAAGCGCAGATAGGTCACCGAAGAGCGGAACACCTCATCGGGCTGGTACGAGATTGCCCGCATAATCTGCGCAACCCGCGCCGCATTGTCCCGACTCCACAACAGATCTCGGCGCTGTTCGATCACAGCAGCCGCCAGCGGCTCAAAGAACCGCCGCCCCATCAGCGTGATTTCTTCGACAGCCGGTTCACTGGATTGCCCCGCAGCATCCTCGACCGTCAGCGTCACCGTGACGGGCATATTTGCCCACGGATGCTGTGAGAAGTCTTCGATCAGAATTTCTTCAAACTCCGCCCGGTCCCCGGAAATAGGCATCGGCAGTTCGACCACGATGGGGTCCTGCGGCTCTGGCTCTGCCGCAAGGCCATGGCGACGATCAAGCCGGTCCATCGACAAGTCAATCCGTGCCTGCCCGCGCGTCACCCCGTGGTCGTCGCTTGCGGAAAACGGCAGCGAAACCTCGCCGCGCGCCGAGGCTTCGACCTCACCGTTCAAGGCGACCTGAGGGGCATCGTCCAGGCGCATAAGCACCTGCCAGGCCCGCCCGCCCGGTCCATCAATCGTCAATGCGCCGCTCTGCGCCACCGTCAGATCATACGCGGTCTGCGCCTCGACCTGCTGTTTTATCGGAGCGCCCGAGATGTCCTCGGTCAGTTGCAGCGCCCCGACCTCGCCGTAAAAGCGCAGCATCACACGGCTGCCTTCCGGCACCGTAATCTCGCCCGGCGCGATGTCATTGAGGTAAAGCGCGGGCATTCGGGTATAGACCGGCGGTTCGACCCAACCTTCCCACGAGGGTCCCGAGGCCAGCGAGGTGCCGCCCGGTGTCATCGCCGTGACAGAGCCCATTTTCCAGACCGACCCGAACAGCAGACCCACGCTCAGCACCAGCAGTGCCACATAGCGCAGCGCGAAGGGGTCCGCCCTGGAGGCCCGCAAGTCAGGTTGCACAGCGGAAGCCGTCTCAAGCCGGGCGCGCATCCGAGCCTGATGCGCGGACCAAACCGCGCGGGACGCCGCGTCGCCCGCACCGATTGCCTGATGATCCATGGCAGTCTGAATAGGTCGCCCCGGCATCGCCGCATCCATACGGGCCATCGCGCCAATCCGCGAAGGCCAGCGGAACCGCCGGATGCCGATTGCCAATGTTGCCAAAGCCGCCAGACCCAGCACCGCTGCCGCGCCCCAGACCCACTCTACCGCGACGCTGTCTTGCAGCCCCAGCATCAGCAACGCTGCGGCCACAAACAGCACCGACCAAAGCGGCCAGAACGCACGCACGACAGCCTCTGCCACCATGCCCAGCCGGGTCAGCAGCAGCGGTCGCCGAATATGCCTGAGGACGTCGTCTGCCTGCCTGTCGGTCGCGGCCATGCGCACTCCTTTTCAGGGCTGCGCACCGGGGGGCGTCACAGCCATGGTGGAATGGTATCTCGATTTATGATTTCGTCAAAGGTCGGCCTCGCCCGAATGACGGCGAATTGATCGCCATGCACCAGAACCTCGGGGATCAGAGGCCGGGTGTTGTATTCGCTCGCCATTACCGCGCCATAAGCCCCGGCAGATCGGAACGCCAGCAGATCGCCCGCAACCACAGGCGGCATCTGACGCCCCTTGGCGAAGGTGTCGCCACTTTCACAGACCGGTCCGACCACGTCATAGGGCCGCAGTTCGACGGCTGCGGCAGCCTCCACCACCGGAACGATGTCATGATAGGCGTCGTACATCGCGGGGCGAATCAGATCATTCATAGCTGCATCGAGGATCAGGAAATCCCGCCCTTCGCCGGACTTCACATAGATCACCCGGCTGACCAAAATACCGGCATTCCCGGCAATCAGCCGTCCCGGTTCGATCTCGATCTCACAGCCCAGATGACCAACAGTGCGCTTGATCAACGCGCCATAATCGGTGGGCAGCGGCGGTGCCTCGTTCGAACGCGTATAGGGGATGCCCAAACCACCCCCCAGATCCAGACGCGTAATCTCGTGCCCGTCTGCGCGCAGCACATCCGTCAGGTCAGCGACTTTCTTGTACGCTGCCTCGAACGGCTCCAACTGCGTCAGCTGACTGCCGATGTGAACGTCGATGCCGACCACTTTCAGCCCCGGCAAGGACGCGGCCTGCGCATAAACTTCGCGGGTCCGTGCGATCGGTATGCCGAACTTGTTCTCTGATTTTCCGGTCGCGATCTTGGCATGGGTCCTGGCGTCGACATCCGGATTGACACGCAAAGTGATCGGTGCCACCACTCCCATCGACACAGCGACAGCAGAGATCGCTTCCATCTCCGGCTCGCTCTCGACGTTGAATTGGCGAATACCGCCTGCAAGCGCCATGCGGATCTCCGCCAGCGTCTTGCCAACACCGGAAAAGACGATGCGCTCCGCAGGTACACCAGCCGCCTGGGCACGCGCATATTCCCCGCCCGAAACCACATCCATGCCAGCGCCAGCTTCGGCAAGCGTCCGCAGAATCGCCTGATTGGAATTTGCCTTCATCGCATAGCAGACCAGATGCGGAAGGCCGTCCAGCGCTTCATCGAACAGGCGATAATGTCGCAACAACGTGGCCGTCGAATACAGATAGAACGGCGTCTCCACAGCTGCGGCAATTTCCGCCACTGCAATATCCTCGGCAAAAAGCGCCCCGTCACGATAAAGAAAATGGTCCATCAAAGCCCCCGAAACTGCTGCTCGTCGCCATAGCCCGCGAGCCGCGGCAAAACCAGCCCTGAAGCTTCTTCTTGGTTCAAATACTCTCAGGGGGAGGCGCGCCAAGCGCCGGGGGCAGACTGCCCCCAACTGCGTGTACGCAAATCAAAAAAGCGTGCGCAGCGCGCACTCCACCAGGTCAAACCCGCGCAGCGATCCGCACCAGCGTCCGGAGTCTAAAGCCCGACCAACACGCTGACTGGGCCACTATTCACCCCAACAGCGGTCGACGTCCGCACGCCATCCGTACCTGCCGATATCGTCGTGGACAATGACGGTCGGATCGGGTCGCCATCGGCCCCACAGCCCACCAACAAGATCAACGCTAAAACGCCAACAGCCTTCATCCAAGGATCTCCTTCCAGCGCGCGGCCTGCTCACGCACCCGAACCGGTGCCGTGCCGCCATAGCTGATCCGTGAAGCGACAGAATTATGCACCCCAAGCACATCATAGACCGCCTGAGTGATGCCGTCATGCACGCTCTGCATCTCGTCCAGCGACAGGTCCGGCAGGTCGCATTCCTTGGCCTCCGCCTTCGCCACGAGACTGCCGGTGACGTGATGGGCATCGCGGAAAGGCAGGCCCAACTCCCGCACCAGCCAGTCGGCCAGATCCGTCGCGGTCGAGAACCCAGCCCCGGCCGCCGCTTCCAACGCCTCGCGATTGGCGGTCATGTCGCGCACCATGCCCTCCATCGCGGCCAGCGCCAGCATCCAGTTATCGGCGGCATCAAAGACCTGTTCCTTGTCTTCCTGCATGTCCTTGGAATAGGCCAAGGGCAGGCCTTTCATCACCATCATCAGGGCCGTCTGCGCACCAAATATCCGGCCCACCTTGGCGCGGATCAGCTCCGCCGCGTCCGGATTCTTCTTCTGCGGCATGATCGACGATCCGGTTGAAAACCGGTCCGACAGCACCACGAACCGGAACTGCGCCGAGGACCAGATCACCAGCTCTTCGGCAAAGCGGCTGAGATGCATGGCGCAAATGCTTGCCGCGCCCAGAAATTCCAGCGCGAAATCGCGGTCGCTGACGGCATCCAGAGAATTGGCGCTTGGCCTGTCAAAACCCAGCGCTTCGGCGGTCATGTGGCGATCAATGGCAAAGCCGGTTCCCGCCAGCGCCGCTGCCCCAAGGGGGGATTCGTTCATCCGCGCCCGCGCATCGCGAACCCGCGACAGATCGCGCGCAAACATCTCGACATAGGCCATCATGTGATGCCCCCATGTCACCGGCTGTGCGGTTTGCAGATGCGTAAAGCCCGGCATGACCCAATCCGCGCCCGCCTCAGCCTGCGCCACCAGCGCATTCATCAGTGCCAGTAGCCCGGCCTCTGCCGCGTCCAGTTGGTCGCGCACCCACAATTTGAAATCCGTCGCCACCTGGTCGTTGCGCGAGCGGCCAGTGTGCAAGCGTCCCGCGGGCTCTCCGATGATTTCCTTCAGCCGCGCCTCCACATTCATGTGAATGTCTTCCAGCGCGGTGGAGAAGACAAAGGTTCCGCCTTCGATCTCTGACAACACCGTGAGCAGGCCTTCCCGAATGGCCTCGACATCTTTAGGATCCAGAATGCCCGTGGTGCCAAGCATGGCGGCATGGGCCCTTGACCCGGCAATGTCTTGCGCCGCCATCCGCTTGTCGAACCCGATCGAGGCGTTGATTGCCTCCATGATCGCGTCCGGCCCGGCGGCAAAGCGGCCGCCCCACATCTGGTTCGAGGATTGGTCTGCCATGTCGTGCCCCCTTGGAGGAAAAATGCGCCTGTTCCGTTTCGCTCTCCTTTATCTAGCCCTTGGTCTGGGTGCAAATGCTGCGCTCGCGTCCGATCTGTCCGCCATCGATGCCCTGCGCGAAGGCGACATGAAAAAACTGGTCTTCACCGACGCCAAGCCGGTCAGCGCAAATGCGTTTCAGACAGTGGACGGTGCCGAGATGACGCTGGCGGACTATCAGGGCAAATGGGTGCTGGTGAACTTCTGGGCGACATGGTGTGCACCGTGTCGCAAGGAAATGCCGATGCTGTCGGCCTTGCAGGAGGAATTCGGCGGCGACGCATTCGAGGTCGTCACCATTGCCACCGGTCGCAATCCGCCCCCGGCCATGAAAGCGTTCTTCAAAGAGATCGGCGTGAGCAATCTGCCCTTGCACCGCGACCCCAAACAGGCGGTGGCGCGCGAGATGGCGGTTCTAGGTCTGCCGATCACCGTGCTGATGAACCCTGAAGGTCAGGAAGTTGCACGGCTGCAAGGCGATGCCGACTGGGCGTCTGACAGTGCAAAGGCCATCATCAAGACGCTGATCGCGGACGAGACGGACAGCTAGCCGGGGGCTGACAGCGCACGGTTCCGATCCTTGCGATGCAATGCCCCGGCATTGGATCGCAAGCCGACCAATGCGGTCCACGCGTCTCTCGGGCCAATGATGATCTTCGCTGTCGGTTAGCGCCATTCTACCAGAACGTTACCGGCAATAGGCCCCGCTGCGATACCGTGCAGTGTCAAAATGGAAATGGTCGCGGTGATACCCGTCGGACCCCGGCCCAAGCACTGTTCCGAACGGCCCGCAAGCGGCAATGCGCATCTTTCGCAGGGCATTGCCGTAGCTTCTCGACCCCCAGCCACGCAGGACCGTGATTTGCGTGCCATCCTTCAACCGAAGCCCCGATATGTCGATGGCCCGACCCTTGCCATGCTCGCTGACCTTGGCACCGGGCTGATTGTTGCGCGTCCGGCAAGCGTAATGTGCAGCCACCCGCAGCTGCGCCACACCGCCGCCGCGCGTCCCGATTGCGGGTTTCACACCGCGTTCCACCCAGGTTTTCAACGCCTTTGCAGTGGTGCAGTCGATGACCGCCTGCTGGCTGAGCGCGATCCCAGAGACCGACCGCAGCCGCACCGCATCCTTGATCCCGCAGGCGCTGATCCGTCCCGGCACATAGCCGATCGCCTCACCCTGCAACGCCAGATCGCCACAGACTGCCCCGCGTTTCTGCGCCCGCCGTTTGGCCATCACCCGCTCCACAATGGCGCGTGGACGTAACATCGGCCGCAGGGACCGCCGCATGCCAGAGGTGGACAGCACAACCATCGTCCCGTCAGCATCCAACGCCAGCAGATCGGTGGTTTCGACAAATGCGTTGGGGCTGGGCTTCATCGGGCGCGCCACGGGACGCAGCAGCGCCAACCGATCGGCGTTTTCTTCGGGTGCGATCATTGCAACGTCTTGCCGCGCCATCGGGCGGGTTTTGCCATCGGGTACTTCTGCCGCGACCATGCCCGCCAGAAACATCAGTGCCAAACCCGCCAATACTCGCATCAATGCTTTGCCTTCGCTCGTCCAAAATCGGGGGCATCGGTATCCTGCCCGGCCTCGATGATATCACGGCGAATTGCGCGGGTTCGAGTGAAATAGTCGAAAAGCTCGTCCCCGTCGCCCGTTCGGATCGCGCGTTGCAACGCAAACAGCTCTTCGGTGAAACGTCCGAGGATCTCCAGCGTGGCCTGTTTGTTGTTCAGAAACACGTCGCGCCACATCGTCGGGTCGCTCGCCGCGATGCGGGTGAAGTCCCTGAAACCAGCGGCAGAATACTTGATAACTTCGGAATCTGTCACACGCCCCAGATCATCGGCCACGCCGACCATCGTATAGGCGATCAGGTGCGGCGTGTGGCTGGTGACGGCCAGCACGAGGTCATGGTGCTCGGGATCCATCTCTTCGACATTGGCACCAAGCGCCTCCCAGAACCGGCGAAGTTTCGCCACCGCGTCCGGATCCGTGCCTTCGGGTGGCACCAACAGACACCAGCGATTGTCGAAAAGTGTGGCAAAGCCTGATTCGGGGCCGGAATGTTCGGTGCCCGCCAATGGATGACCCGGCACGAAATGCACATTTTTGGGTAGATGCGGGGCAACCGCCTGAACCACCGCCCCCTTGACGGAACCGACATCGCTGACCGTGCAACCGGGTTTCAGATGCGGTGCGATTTCTTGCGCGACTGTGCCCATGGCCCCCACCGGCACGCATAGCACAACCAGATCGGCCTCTTTGACCGCTTCGACCACACTGTCATTGACCACGTCGCACAAACCGATCCGGCGCGCGGTGTCGCGGGTGGCTACGCTGCGCGCATAGCCCGAGACCTCACCCGCAAGACCGCCACGTTTACTGGCCCAGAATATCGACGACGCAATCAGACCCAACCCGACCAGGGCGATCTTTTCGTAGATAACGCTCATGCGGCGACCGCCTTGAATTGACTGATGGCATGCACAACCCGCCGGCAAGCGCTTTCATCGCCGACCGTAATCCGCAACGCCTCTGGTAACTTGTAGCCTCCGACCCGCCGCACGATCAGGCCCTGGGTCTTGAGATGCGCCTCGCAGGCGTCCGCCTCTGCCGCAGAACCGAACCGTGCCAGCACGAAATTGGCATGGCTGTCATCCACGCCCACGCCCAGCTCGCGCAACGCCTCGGTCAGCCAGAGGCGCATTCTGGCATTTTCGTTCAGGCATTTTTCGGTGTAGCTGCGATCCCCCAGCGCCGCCTCGGCCGCCTCCAACGCGGTCGAGGACAGGTTAAACGGCCCCCTCACCCGGTTCAGCACGTCGATCACATCCTGACAGGCATACCCCCATCCGACGCGCAAACCACCCAACCCGTAAAGCTTTGAAAAGGTGCGCGTCATCACGAAATTTTCGCGTTTTTCGACCAGAGCGGCGCCACCGTCATAGCCCGGTTCGAACTCTGCATAGGCACCATCCAGCACCAGCAGGCACTGCTCCGGCAGACCGTCGGCCAGCCGCTCCACCTCGTCCAACGCGATGAAGGTGCCGGTCGGGTTCGCCGGGTTGGCGATGAACACAAGTCGCGTGCGATCCGTGCAGGCGGCAAGAATGGCATCCACATCTACGGTGCGGTCGCGCTCTGCCACCTCCACCGGCGTTGCCCCTGCGGCCAGCGCGCTGATGCGGTACATGGCAAAACCGTGCTGCGTATGGATGACCTCGTCCCCGGAGCCGGCATAGGCCTGGCAGAGAAAGGTGATGATCTCGTCCGAGCCGACACCGCAGATGATCCGAGCAACATCCAATCCGTGTGCGTCGGCAATGGCGTTTCGCAGGCTCGCATGGTCCGTGGACGGATACCGATGCAGATTGCGCGCACTCCGCTCTACCGCAGCGATGGCCGCGGGGCTTGGGCCGAACGGATTCTCGTTCGACGACAGTTTCACCACATCCGAAACACCCTCAATATGGCTCGCTCCGCCCACATAAAGAGCGATATCCATGATTCCGGGTTGCGGTTTCATCCTTGCCATTGTGCAGCCTCCTGTTGCGCGTCTCTTTAGCGGGGCTTTTCGTCAGAGACCAGTGGCAAGGACCGGGGCAGCGTAGGCACCCGGCAGTCTAGAGGACCGCATACGAAAAAGGGCCGCGCCAATGCGCGACCCTTTGATGATTTCGGATCTGCCCGAACCTTAGTTCTGGGCGTAGAATTCGATAACCAGATTGGGTTCCATCACGACGGGATAAGGCACATCGCCCAGGCCCGGCGTCCGCACGAATGTGGCGGTCAACTTAGAGTTGTCGACATCCATGTAGTCCGGCACGTCGCGCTCTGGCAACTGGGTCGCTTCCAGAATGACGGCCAACTGCTTGGACTTTTCGCGAACCTCGATAACGTCACCCTCTTTCACACGGTAAGAGGGGATGTTGACGCGCTTGCCGTTCACCATGACGTGGCCGTGGTTCACGAATTGACGCGCTGCAAACACGGTTGGCACGAACTTGGCACGATAGACGACGGCGTCCAGACGACGCTCCAGCAGACCGACCAACAGCTCACCGGTATCGCCACGCAGGCGCTCTGCTTCACGGAAAATACGACGGAATTGCTTTTCGGTCAGGTCGCCGTAGTAGCCTTTCAGCTTCTGCTTGGCGCGCAACTGAAGGCCGAAGTCAGATATCTTGCCCTTGCGGCGCTGACCGTGCTGGCCGGGACCGTATTCGCGACGGTTGACCGGGGATTTCGGACGGCCCCAGATATTTTCGCCCATACGGCGGTCGAGTTTGTATTTGGCAGACGTGCGTTTGGTCACGGCTGATCTCCTTCTTTTGGCGCTGCCGAGTGGCCGCTATGAAGGGCGTTGTCCTCTGCGCCGGATTTGATCCGACACTGACAGGAATCCCCTTGCGGGGTCCACCAACACCAATGAAGCCGCGCTTATACGCTGCAACCGCGCGCTGTCAACGGCGCTGTTTTGCAGGAAAGAACATCCAGATGATTCAAATTAGAACAAAACGTGAAATTTAAGCGTAATTTAAGGTCTTGGGGTCCAGTCTGCAAGCAACCGAATGGAGGGCACATGGGTCTTCAGAGAAAAGCCGCACTGAACGAACAGCCTCGTAATGCGCTGACGCTTGCGATAGAACAGCGCGATGCAAACACCATTAAGATGGTCGAGGCCGCAGTACGCCATCGGCAGGTTCTCCTTGCATTTCAGCCAATCGTCCAGGCCCGCGATCCGAGGCGCACGGCATTCTATGAAGGGCTGATTCGCGTCCTGGATGAAACCGGACGGGTGATCCCCGCCAAGGACTTCATCAACGTCGTGGAAGAAACAGAAACCGGGCGCCTGCTGGATTGCATCGCCCTGGAAAAGGGTCTGCGTGCGCTGGAAACGCAACCCACGTTGCGGCTGTCGATTAACATGTCGGCCCGATCCATCGGATACAAGAAATGGCTACGCGTCTTGCAACGCGGGCTGGCACGCAATCCAACTGTCGGCGAACGTCTCATTCTGGAAATCACTGAGAACTCCGCGATGCTGGTTCCTGAGCTGGTGGTCGGGTTCATGCAAGACCTGCAACACAGGGGCATTTCTTTCGCGCTTGACGATTTCGGGGCAGGCTATACTGCCTTTCGCCACTTCAAGGACTTCCAGTTCGACATCCTCAAGATTGACGGGCAGTTCATCACTGATATTGCGCGTGATGCCGACAATCAGGTTCTTACCCGCGCCATGGTCTCTGTCGCACAGCAATTTGACATGTTCACCGTGGCTGAACGGGTTGAGCGGGCAGAGGATGCCGCATTTCTGCAAAGCCTTGGCGTCGATTGCCTGCAAGGGTATTTCTACGGCTCTCCGACTGTCTGTCCGCCGTGGGAAAAAGACGCGCTACAACGCGCCACAGCCTGAGGCAATTTCGGGTCATGACTGTAGTTGCCCCCCACCAATGCATAATATAGTTACGTTACGGTAGGGTGGGGGTTGTGCGCTTTGCTGGAACTGTGCGGACCTCCGTCGCAATTAGTTAAGGTGGAGCACATCTATGACCAATGTCGTAATCGCATCTGCGGCGCGGACCGCAGTCGGCAGTTTTGGGGGCGCGTTCGCCAATACCCCCGCCCACGATTTGGGATCGGCCGTTCTGCAAGCGCTGGTAGAGCGCGCCGGGATTGACGCTGCGGACGTCTCCGAAACGATCCTGGGGCAGGTTCTGACCGCAGCGCAGGGACAAAACCCGGCGCGTCAGGCACATGTTAACGCAGGCCTGCCGATTGAATCCTCGGCCTGGAGTATCAACCAAGTTTGTGGATCCGGTCTGCGCGCCGTAGCGCTTGCCGCCCAACACATCCAGCTAGGCGATGCAGATATCGTCTGTGCCGGCGGTCAGGAGAACATGACACTCAGCCCTCATGCCGCGCATCTGCGAGCCGGTCACAAGATGGGCGATGTAAAATATATCGACACGATGATCCGCGACGGTCTGTGGGATGCATTCAACGGCTATCACATGGGTCAGACCGCCGAAAATGTTGCAGAAAAATGGCAGATCAGCCGTGAACAACAGGACGTGTTCGCCGTCGCGTCGCAAAACAAGGCAGAAGCGGCACAGACAGCCGGCAAGTTCGATGACGAGGTGATTGCCTTTACCGTCAAGACCCGCAAAGGCGAAACTGTTGTCGATAAGGACGAATACATCCGTTACGGCGCGACGATCGAAGCCATGCAAAAGCTGCGCCCGGCCTTCACAAAAGATGGCAGCGTCACAGCGGCCAACGCATCCGGCCTTAATGACGGGGCCGCCGGTGCCCTGCTGATGTCCGCACAGAATGCCGAAAAGCGCGGGATTACCCCGCTTGCACGAATCGCCTCCTACGCCACTGCGGGACTTGACCCGTCGATCATGGGCGCAGGTCCGATCAACGCCAGCCGCAAGGCACTGGAAAAGGCGGGTTGGAAACCGGAAGATCTGGACCTTGTCGAAGCGAACGAAGCTTTCGCCGCTCAGGCTTGCGCCGTGAACAAGGAGATGGGCTGGGATCCGGCAATCGTGAACGTGAATGGCGGCGCAATCGCCATTGGTCATCCGATCGGTGCCTCCGGTGCCCGTGTCCTCAACACCCTCCTATTTGAAATGCAGCGCCGCAATGCCAAGAAAGGCCTCGCGACATTGTGCATTGGCGGCGGTATGGGTGTGGCGCTCTGCGTTGAGCGTCCCTGACTTCAGCAGTTCGGAAAGGGGCGCCTCAGGGCGTCCCTTTTCCAGTCCCCTTAAGGCCAAAGCCAACAGAAATTCCCCCAAAGCGCCGATATCGTGACGTAATATTGTTGCGCATGATGCAATCAAACGGTAGCAAAGTTACTGGACCCTGACAGATTGGAGAATATCATGGCAAGAGTAGCACTCGTAACAGGCGGCAGCCGAGGCATCGGTGAGGCGATCTCGAAAGCGCTGCAAGCCGCCGGTTACACGGTCGCAGCAACCTATGCCGGAAATGACGAAGCCGCGGCCAAATTTACCGAAGAAACCGGTATCAAGACATACAAGTGGAACGTCGCCGACTACGATTCCAGCGTCGCCGGCATTGCCAAGGTCGAAGAGGATCTGGGTCCGGTTGATGTGGTCGTAGCCAATGCCGGGATTACCCGCGATGCCCCCTTCCACAAGATGACCAAGGACCAATGGCAACAGGTGATAGACACCAACCTGACCGGCGTGTTCAACACCGTGCATCCGGTCTGGCCCGGCATGCGCGAACGCAAGTTCGGCCGCGTCATCGTGATCAGTTCCATCAATGGTCAGAAGGGTCAGTTCGCTCAGGTCAACTATGCCGCGACAAAGGCCGGCGATCTTGGCATCGTCAAAAGCCTTGCTCAAGAAGGTGCCCGCGCCGGGATCACCGCCAATGCGATTTGTCCTGGATATATCGCGACCGAGATGGTGATGGCTGTGCCTGAAAAGGTACGCGAATCGATCATCGGCCAGATCCCGGCAGGTCGCTTGGGCGAGCCTGAAGAGATTGCACGTTGCGTGGTGTTCCTGGCGTCTGAGGATGCCGGTTTCATCAACGGTTCGACAATCAGTGCAAACGGCGCCCAATTCTTCGCCTGATACCCTGCGAACATCGCGTCACAACATTGCGCCCCTGCCTGTATGGCCGGGGCGCTTTCATATTACGATACTTCTTTTGTCTTCTGCCTGGTTTTATGCAACCTGACCGGCTTTTGGATGGTTTGGACCAAACCTCAGCTTGAGCCATGATTTTCAGAAACGGGCCTCCGGCCCTAAAAGCTACCAGAACAAAGACTTCAGACGCTGAGTCGCTCGATTTCTTCTTTCAGCTTCAGTTTCTGTTTCTTCATTTCAGCGATATGAAGATCGCTGACGCTGGGGGCACGCTGTGCCTCTTCCACAGCAGCCGAGAGGTGTTGGTGTTTCTTCTTCAGTTCCTGCACATGCGAACTCAAGCTCATCACGTCCTCCATTGATATGACAACATCTTCAGTCCAGCATATTCCAGCACGTCTGTCACGCTGCATTGTCACCAGTTGTTTTCCAAAGCACTAACTTGCCGGTGAAGCTGACATTACGCCGGAAAATTCAGCGGGGCTCCGCGCCTTAACACGTCGCTGATCGGGGCCGCGTAATCTTCGCCGTCCTGTCCATGGGTGTGCCCTTCGTGAAGAATCACCGGGGCGTGCAACCGGAAATCGGCCCGCCCGCCTTTGCGCGCCCTCACCAGCACCAGCCGAGGGTCGCGCCCGACGCGCGGCGCCAGGGGCAGAACCTGAACAGACCCAAGCCTTTCTTGCATCGCAGTCAGCAATTCCGGCAGTCTTTCCATCCGCTGAATGAACGTCACCTGACCGCGCGGGGCCAATCTTCGCGCCGCCACGTTGACCCAGGCGGAGAGGGGCGTCTTCGCAGCGAGTGCGATTTCCCGACCGTCATCCTCTGCCTGGCTGCGCTTGCCGGATTTGAAATAAGGCGGGTTCGCAAACACATGGTCAAATTGACGCGCCAGAAGCGACGCAGGCAAGGATGAAAGATCGGCCTCGACCACCTCTGCCGTCAAACCGTTCTCTGCCAGATTGCGGCGCGCGAGATTGGCGTAGAATGGTTGGATTTCCACGCCGGTCAGCGTCAGGCCGGGGACGCGGACACCAAGGCAACATAAGCCAGGGGCAGCACCGCAGCCAAGTTCCAGCACCGAATCGCCTGAAGTTGCTGCGACGCTTGCAGCCAACAGGACAGGATCTATCCCGGCCCGATAGCCGCCGATCGGCTGGAACAGGTGAACCCGTCCGCCTAAAAAAGCGTCGCGGCTCAGCTCAGCGGTCAAGCGGAACGCCACTATCAAGCATCAACTGTCGGGCCGCCCTCAGATCCGCAGACCGCACCATCAATCGCCGCGGCAAAATGCCGATGCTGCCTTCAAGAACGCTCATGTTTACGTCCAATTCAAAGCTGTCTATACCCTCGTCCTGCAAGAGCGCGCGGGCCAGCGGGATGATCGTGATGTCGGTGGTGCGCAAAAGCTCTTCCATGTCGGGGATGTAAGGACAAGGTGGCACGATTGTCGAGCCTTGTGACGGGAGTGTGATGAGTTTGGACGACGCCACCGTGAAACCACATGACCGCCTCGCTGCCGCATTGGCCGAGGATATGATGGCGGTCAACGATTTGATTCGGCTACGCATGGCCTCTGAGCATGCGCCGCGCATCCCCGAAGTGACGGCCCATCTGGTCGAGGCAGGCGGCAAGCGTCTGCGTCCGATGCTGACATTGGCCGCGGCGCGGATGTGCGGCTATGACGGTCCCTATCATGTGCATCTGGCCGCAACGGTAGAGTTTATTCACACCGCAACGCTGCTGCATGACGACGTGGTGGATGAGAGCGCGCAGCGGCGTGGGCGGCCGACAGCGAACCTGCTTTGGGACAACAAATCCAGCGTGCTGGTCGGCGATTATCTGTTTGCGCGCAGCTTTCAGTTGATGGTCGAAACCGGGTCGATCCGCGTACTCGACATTCTGGCAAATGCCGCCGCCACCATTGCGGAAGGCGAGGTGTTACAATTGTCCGCAGCACAGGATCTGCGCACCGGCGAGGATATTTACCTCAAGATCGTCCGCGGCAAGACAGCCGCGCTGTTCTCTGCCGCGACAGAGGTCGGCGGCGTCATCGCCGGTCAGCCCGATGGGATTGTCCGCGCGCTGTTTGACTATGGCGACGCTTTGGGGATCGCGTTCCAGATCGCTGATGATCTTCTGGATTATCAGGGCGATAGCGGCACTACCGGAAAAAACATCGGCGACGATTTTCGCGAACGCAAGCTGACACTGCCGGTGATCAAGGCCGTGGCCGCAGCTGATGCCGAAGAACGGGCATTCTGGCGGCGCACCATCGAGAAGGGTAAGCAAGAGGATGGCGATCTGGACCACGCCATTGCGTTGCTGAACAAGCACGACACGCTGAGGGCGACCCGCGACGATGCGAACGCCTGGGCGGCAAAGGCCAAGGACGCGCTTGGCACCCTGCCCCGGTCCGATCTTCGGGACATGCTGATTGATCTTGCCGATTATGTGGTGGCGCGCCTCGCTTGAACCGCGTCTCCGGTTTGCGTGTGCACAACCCACCAATTCGGATGTCGGGCCGCGATTCCTCTGGCGGCGTATTGCGCCTGTGCAGGTGTTTCGTAGATTCCGAAACATGTCGCGCCGGAGCCCGACATACGCGCAAGCAGAGACCCGCTTAAGGCGTCAAGCGCGACTCTGATCGCCGGGGCCAGATCACAGGCTGGCTGCTCCAGATCATTGCGCTGCCGGGTCAACCAGTTGATGAACTGCGCTTCGCACGTCCAACCATCACAATGGGGCATTTCTGGGTTTTCGCGTTGGGCGAGGGCACGAAAGACCTCTGGCGTCGCGACTTGAACGCCCGGGTTAACCAGCACGAGGTTCAGCACCGGCACAGGGCTGACCGGCCTCAGCCGTTCGCCGATACCTTGCATCCGCTGCGGCATTGAGGTCAGGCACACAGGCACATCCGCCCCAAGCGCAAGAGCCGTGTCCAACCCGATCACCTTCGCAGCATCTGCCCCGCACAGGCTACGCCATACGGCTGCGGCATCGGCAGAGCCACCCCCCAGCCCCGCGCCATGCGGAAGGTGTTTTTCAAGCTCTATCCGCCCCGTCCAGCCGACAGCCTCAGCCGCGCGCCAGATCAGATTGCGACGATCCACCGGGACGCCTGCGGCAAACGGGCCCGTCACATCCAGAACCATCTCGGGTTCGGGCGTAAGACGAAGCCTGTCACCGACATCACCGAACACGACCAGCGAATCGAGCAGATGATAGCCGTCCGGCCGCCTGCCGGTCACATGAAGTGTAAGGTTGATCTTGGCCGGGGCAAACGCCTCAACCGCCATCATTGGCGACCTTCAGAGGTGGCAACCCTTCTTCTGAAAGCAGCGCGTCCAACCCGATGTCCAGCTTGCGGCGAATCCGGTCCGGATCCACCTCGTCAGAGGCCACTTCGGAATCCACGAAACTCAGCGCGCGGTGCCACATGAATTCCGCCTCAAGCTTGCGTCCGACGGCCCAGTAGACATCTCCCAGATGGTCGTTCACCACCGGATCGACAGCCATCAACTCTGCCGCGCGCTCCATATGGGGCACCGCCTCGTCGTAGCGCCCAAGCCGGTAAAGCACCCAGCCCAGAGAATCGACGATGTACCCGCTGTCAGGACGTGCCGCGACTGCGCGCTCAATCATACTCAACGCTTCATCCAGCTTTTCCTGCTTTTCGACCAGTGAATAGCCAAGATAGTTCAAAACCTGCGGCTGCTCGGGATTCAGTTTCAGCGCAGACCTGAAATCCGCCTCCGCCTTTGGCCAGTCGTCAAGCCGTTCGTGGCTGATCCCGCGGGCATAGTAGAGAAACCATTGGCCGGGCTCGGGCCCATCGAACGCCGCTAACGCGCGATCATAGGCTGTCACGGCGTCATCAAAGCGTTCCAGTTGCCGCATCAGGTCGCCCAGTGTCGACTGAACCACCGGCAGATCACCGTGGGTTTCGGCAAGTCGTTCCAGAACCTCAACCGCCGCGTCGACCTTGCCACTGGCGCGCAGAGCGTCCGCACGGCCCAGCTCTGCGGCATGGAAGGCCGGATCGTCACGGGGCACGCGTTTGTATGTCGCAACGGCAAGCTCGTGCTGTTCAAGCCGTTCAAGCATATCGGCAGACAGCAGGATCGCGTCAACGTGGTCCGGGCGCAGATATTCTGCCACGCGTGAATACAGCAGGGTGTAGTCGTCCTCGGCTTCGTTGGAAAGCGCCACGGCCAGCGTATAGAACACCTCGGCAAGGCCCTGACGTGCGCCTGAAACAGCCGTCCAGGGCAGGTTTTCACCTGCCTCCAGCCGCCTGCGCAACGCCTCGATTCCGGGATCGCCGCCCTCGGCAAAGGTATCGTTGATCAGTTGCAGCGCGTCGTCGTTCCGGTCGAGTTGCGACAACACCTCGACATGGGCAACGATCGCGCGGCGCGTCTGTTGTATCGGGCCGGTTTGCTTGCTGGCAAAGATCGCCTCGGCGCTTTCGTGATCGCCAACAGAAGCCAGCGCAAGCGCCTTGTGATAAAGCGCAAAGCCCTCAAGCCCGCGCTGGTCGGATACGTCGTCAAAAGCCACAAGCGCCGCGCTCATGTCGCCGCGCCCCAATTCTGACCATGCGTCGGCCAACCCGTCAATCAGCGGCCCTACGCCGCGATCTTCACGCAGCCGCTTCAGGATCTCGGGATAGGCCTCGCGGTGCGCTTCACCAGCCATCAACGCGATCTGGGCGATCTGGCTGCGCTCGCCGTCCTTTTCCAGACGCGCCGCAAGATCAACGGCACGTTCCAGATTGCCAAGCGATAGATTTGCCAAAACAGCGCGTTCCAACAATTGCGGATTGGCAGAATCGTAATAGAGCGTCCGGTTGTAATACTTGGCCGCAGCCGTGAAGTCCCCGATATAGCTGGCCTGCCTTGCGGCCAGATATGAACCGGACAGGCCGTTTGCCGCGACCACCTCGGGAAGACACAAGCCTAGAGCCAATATCGCCGCGCCGATCGTTCTCGCTGTCATTCTGGGCACCAAGGCCTCCATCGTTCATGCGTCGCAGTTGTGGAAAAACTAGCCCGCAGCCGATCATTACGCAATGCGGCGCGTCAAAAACGTCCTTTCCCAGCCTTATCGCGAGTTTAACGCGCTCGAATCATCGTGAGCAGGGCGTTGTCGCGACGACGTAGCGCCACG
The DNA here is from genome assembly GCF_048268605.1 of Primorskyibacter flagellatus. Lineage (NCBI taxonomy): Bacteria > Pseudomonadati > Pseudomonadota > Alphaproteobacteria > Rhodobacterales > Roseobacteraceae > Primorskyibacter > Primorskyibacter flagellatus. Next base: position 212,027 of record NZ_JBLWVF010000003.1, on the reverse strand, counting down.
GCAACGCAGCAGCGGCTTACATATTCGGATAGTTTGGCCCGTCGCCGCCTTGCGGGGTTGTCCAGGTGATGTTCTGTGCGGGATCCTTGATGTCGCAGGTTTTGCAGTGCACGCAGTTCTGAAAGTTGATCACGAATGCCGGCTTTCCGTCCTTTTCCACAAATTCGTATACACCCGCCGGACAATAGCGCGCCGATGGGCCGCCATAGGTCGCCAAACCGACCTTTACCGGAACGTCGGGATCCTTCAGCTTCAGATGCGCAGGCTGGTTTTCGTCATGGTTGGTGAAGGAAAAGCTGACATTGGTCAGGCGGTCGAAACTCAGCTTGCCGTCGGGTTTCGGGTAGTCAATCGGCTTGTGCTTGTCCTCGGGGTCGGTCGCCTCGGCATCCGTTTTACCATGGCCAAGGGTGCCAAAAAACGAAAAGCCAAGCGTGTTGGTCCACATATCCAGACCGCCAAGCGCCAGACCCGCCGTCAGGCCCCACTTTGACCACATCGGTTTGACGTTACGCACTTTTTTCAGGTCTTGGCCAATCGCACCATCGCGCACATCAGCCTCGTAATCGTTCAACTCATCCGACGCCCGCCCGGCCTGAAGCGCCGCATGGGCCGCTTCTGCCGCCGCCTTGCCGGACAGCATCGCGTTGTGGTTGCCCTTGATGCGCGGCACGTTGACCATGCCCACCGAGCAGCCCAGCAATGCCACCCCCGGCGCGACCATCTTCGGCATCGACTGATAGCCGCCTTCGGTAATGGCGCGCGCACCGTAAGCCACGCGTTTACCGCCTTTCAGCAGCTCTGCCACCATCGGGTGATGCTTGAAGCGCTGGAACTCCATATACGGGTAAAGATGCGGATTCTTGTAGTTCAGGTGCACCACAAAGCCGACATAGACCTGATTGTTATCAAGGTGGTAGACGAAGGATCCACCGCCCGCATTGCTGCCCAGTGGCCAGCCCATGGTATGGGTGACGCTGCCTTCGCGATGCTTGGCAGGGTCAATTTCCCATATTTCCTTCATCCCGAGGCCGAATTTCTGCGGCTCTTTCCCGGCGGAGAGATCGTATTTGGCGATCACCTCTTTCGACAGTGACCCGCGCACGCCTTCGCCAAGGAAGACGTATTTTCCGTGCAATTCCATCCCCGGCTCATAGCCCGGCCCCGGTGTGCCGTCGGGGTTCTTTCCGAACTCTCCGGCGACCACGCCTTTGACACTGCCATCCTCGGCATAAACCAGTTCGGAGCAGGCCATGCCGGGGAAAATCTCGACACCCAACTCCTCTGCCTGTTCGGCCATCCAACGGCAGACATTGCCCATCGAGACGATGTAATTGCCGTGGTTGTTCATCAGCGGCGGCATCGGGAAATTCGGTACCTTTATCTTCCCCGCTTCGCCCAGAACATAGAAATTATCGTCTTTTACAGGCACGTTAAGCGGCGCGCCCCTGCTCTTCCAGTCCGGGATCAGCGCATCAAGACCGCAAGGATCAAGGACCGCACCGGACAGGATATGCGCCCCAACCTCAGAGCCTTTTTCCAACACCACGACCTGCAAGTCCGCGTCCAACTGTTTCAAGCGGATTGCCGCAGACAGTCCGGCAGGCCCTGCCCCCACGATTACCACATCATATTCCATCGCTTCGCGCGCTTCGTCGGCCATGTTGCTCCTCTTCCCGGCCCGTGCGGCCGCAATAATGTTGCGCGAATGGCTATAGTGATGGGCCTATCCGGTCAATCGCGACACTGCGTTATTGCCAGAATCAAGGTCGGTATTTTCCCGCCTATGCCCAGAATTGATCCAATTGCGCGTCAACCTCTTCTATCCTATTGCAATAGGCTACGGCGTCGGGTCAGTCTTGCAGCGCCTGAAATGTCGATCATTCATCAATTATGCGGCACCGACGACAGGGTGCCTGCTTCGGAACAGACCAATGGAAAAGATACCTATGACCCGCGCGGGCCATACCGCGCTCGAGACCGAATTGAAGACGCTCAAATCCGAGGAGCGTCCGGCGATTATCCGCGCCATCGCCGAAGCGCGCGAACATGGTGACCTGTCGGAAAATGCCGAATATCATTCCGCCCGCGAAAAACAGAGCTTTATCGAAGGCCGGATCAAGGAACTGGAAGGCGTTATCGGTCTGGCCGAGGTGATTGACCCGACGAAGCTGTCCGGCGCGATCAAATTCGGCGCGACCGTGACGCTGGTGGACGAGGACACTGACGAGGAAAAGACCTGGCAGATCGTCGGCGAACATCAGGCGAATATCGAAAAGGGGCTTCTCAACATCAAGTCGCCCATCGCCCGCGCCCTGATCGGCAAGGAAGAAGGCGACAGCGTCGAGGTGCGCACACCGGGCGGCGACAAATCCTACGAAGTACTCAAGGTCGCGTATATCTGACACGAGGCTAGCCAGAGGCACGGATATGGCCAACGTTCCTGACAGCCGCCCGACACCGTTGGGCATCTATGACCGGCCCCGCGCCAAAGGGATAACGGGGATAGAGATCGCTGCAATCGCGCTTTCGGCGCTGTGGTTACTTGTGGCCGGAGCGTTTTTTCTGTTCGGATCATCAGACGATGACAGCTTTGGCGGGTTGCGCGTATTGCTGTCGTTGATGTCCGTGTTTCTGCCTGTCGCAATGGTCTGGGTGGCCGCGATAACCGTGAAATCGTCGCGCGTGATGCGCGACGAAAGCCGCCGGATACAGGCTGCGACCGACGCCATGCGACAGGCCCATGTGGCGCAAACCCAAGGCAAGGGAGACACTGGTTCCGCCAGTATCGCCAAAAAGCTGGATGAGATCGCCGCCGCCCAACGCAAGACCGACTCGGCGCTGGCGATGTTCACATCATCGCGCGAAATGCCCCGCGCGACATCTGGCCCTACACCAACGGCCCCGTCTTCTGCACCGCAGGCCGACGAACAGGGCATGTTGGCGCTTGGCACCCCAGCCGAGGCACTGGCACCGCCCTTGCCCAAGGTCGACATGATCCGCGCGCTGAATTTCCCCGACACGGCCGAGGATGAGGAAGGCTTTGCCGCGCTACGTCGCGCCCTGAAAGACCGCGCCACGGCGCAATTGATTCAGGCGGCACAGGACGTGCTGACCCTGCTGTCGCAGGATGGCATTTATATGGATGATCTGCCTCCTGACATGGCCCGCACCGAAATCTGGCGCCGCTTCGCCACCGGAGAGCGGGGCCGCACCATTGCGACGCTGGGCGGTATTCGTGACCGGTCCTCGCTGGCGCTGGCCGCGGGGCGGATGAAGCAGGATCCGATCTTCCGCGACGCCGCGCATCATTTCCTGCGGCTGTTTGACCGCAATTTCGCCAGCTTCGAGACCGACGCCAGCGATGCCGATATATCGGAGCTTGCCAACACCCGCACCGCACGCGCCTTCATGTTGCTGGGGCGTGTCGCAGGCACGTTCGACTGACGCGGCGTCGCTGACAAGAGCTTCCGCACATTTGCAACTCTGCCCCGGTTTGACTAGGACATCCGGGAAGAGTTCATTCCGGACGACATCCCCATGACCCTACCCACCGAAAATGCCACCTTCTGGCGCGGCGTTGTCGACGGCCTGCCGTTCGTTCTGGTCAGCGCGCCCTTTGGTGTGCTGTTCGGTGTCTTGGCAACCGAGGGCGGCTTGAACCTGCTGGAGATTCTGTCTTTCAGCCTTGTCGTTGTGGCAGGTGCGGCACAGTTCACGGCCCTGCAACTGATGCTTGATAATGCCCCGACCATCGTGGTTCTGGCTTCTGCGCTGGCGGTCAACCTGCGGCTGGTGATGTATTCGGCGGGCCTTGCCCCGCATCTGGGTGGGGCACCGCTAAAGGCCCGTCTGGCCGCCGCCTATATGCTGGTCGATCCGGTCTATGCGCTAACTGCCACGCGCTACGATGCACAGCCCTCCATGCCGATGCCGCTGAAGGTGGCGTATTTCTTCGGAACTGCCGCACCGGTGATGATCGGCTGGTTTGCCAGTACGCTGATCGGTGCCGCACTCGGCACCCAGATCCCCGAGGCCTATGCGCTGGATTTCGCACTGCCCATCGCCTTCATTGCCATGGCAGGCCCGATGATGCGGACCGCCGCCCATATGGCCGCTGCCTTTGTCGCCGTGGTTCTGGCACTTAGCCTGACATGGTTGCCCTACGGCACCGGGTTGCTGGTGGCGGGGCTGGGCGGGATGCTGACCGGCGCCCGAGTTGAACTGATGCAACGCGAAAGGATCACGCCATGATTGATCGTTGGCAATTATGGGTGGTGATTGCTGGGCTTGGCCTTGGCAGCTATGCGATGCGATTCGTCTTCATGGGACTTGTCGGGCGACGCCCCCTGCCCGAATGGGCCTTGCGCCACCTGCGCTATACGGCCGTGTCGATTTTTCCCGCCTTGGTGGCTCCGCTTGTCGTCTGGCCGGAGGCGACCGGCGGCACGCTTGACGCGCCGCGCGGACTTGCGGCTCTTGCGGCGCTGGCCGCGGGCATTCTTACGCGCAACGTCTTTGCATCGATGGGTGCCGGTGCGCTCGTCCTGTTCGCCATGCTTTACTGGTTCTGAGCCGCGACTATTTGCGGATCATAGGCGCGCAAGGCCACGCTTTTGTCCTCGTCGTCATATTCGTAGAACCGTTCGGTGACAACGCCGGGAACCTGCCCAAAGCTCTCGCTCAGCTTCACCGGGAACCAAGTCGATTTCACGCCCTGAAAGCCCGGCAGCTGCCGCAGGATAGCAGACACACTCAGCGCGCATTGCGCCTGACCGACGGATCCGTTGGATATTGCGAGTTGCAGCGCGCGTTCCGCCACTTCCGGCGACACGACGATCCGCTGTACGACAACATGATGCGTCGCGCGGGCATGGGCACGGGTGTAGAAATCCGCAACGCCCGGCGTGATCCCGTACAGGACGTCATCGCGTTCGGGCACCGTTTCATGGCGCACGGAGCCCGCGGGGTCAAAGATTACCCGTTGCGAGCCGTTGATCATCAGGCTTGAATGCCCGCCCGCGCCGGTACGATTGTTGACCATGGTGAAAAGCGTCAGCGCCGGTGGTCCGCTGTGAACGTACCGCGCCTGCGATACGACCTCGGGCGGCGCATTGCCCGCCTGGTGCGCGCCGCAAGCCGATAGCAGCACGGACGCCATGACGACCAGAATCACCGTATAGAAACGCATCGCAAACCCCTTTAGCAACGCACCCGCCAAGGGGCTGCGCCAATCGTTAACCGTTAATCAAAGCCACCAGAATCAGCATCACGATGACCACGATGACCGCGTTCGTGGCGAAGCGGATAAATCCCGCAAACGTCTTTTCCTGTGCTCCGATATCCATCGAGCCATGCTTGTGTTCAGCCATGTCAGTTCCGCCCTTCGCTAAGCAATTTCCAGCCTCATACTTCATTTGAAAATATCTGTCACCACGTCAAGGCCGCGCATGTCGCACAAGCCGCCCTAGGCCTTGTCCAGTTCCTGCACCAGACGAAAGCCGATACGTTGCGCATTGGCCTGTTCAGGCTCTTTCGGCACGGCGCGTAGCATCACGTTCAACTGGCTGACATGCTGGATCAACTGGGTCCGTTTGCCCCCCGGCTCGCTGCCATAGAAGGTCAGAATGTCAGGATCGAAAAAGCCCATGCCCTCGATTCGCAGCACGCCGACCTGCCCGCCGGCCAGCCCCATGGCGACCTCATGTTCGTTGTCCAGCTGCTCCTCGAAGCTTTGGATATACAGCACCAGCCGCTCATAGGCCCATTCGGCCTGGCTTTTGTGCTTCAACGGTTTGCGTTGCACCGCCTGGGGAAGATCGGCGGCGCCAGAGCATCCTTCCTCGCCATTGGTATGCACTTCGTGGCGGCGTGGCAGGGCATCGTTTTCGGCATATTCCGCCGAGGTTTCGATCATCCCTCGTTCTGTTTGCTTGTCCTGCGGCAATATACCATCGCTCCATCGCTGCGTGTTGACTGAGTCACCAGCCCCTGACGATGAAGATGGTTCAAATGTGCCACAGCCTCAACCATGGCGAGGCCGAATTCCGCGTCGCCAATCTGGCGTTTGAACAGGACCGGGAAGCAATCGGTAGCCGCTTTTGGCGTTTCCAACTCCACCAGAAGGCGCTTCAGCGCACCGTGATGGTTGTCGATCAACTGTCGCATGCGCGTCGGCAGACCCGTGAAAGGCAGCTTATGCCCGCCCAGAACAAGGTGATCGGGACGCGCGAGCTGCGACAGGCGTTCACACGCCTCCAGCCAGTCACCTACCGGATCGGCCTTGGGTTCCGTCGCATAGACCCCGAGGTTGGAACTGATGGAGGGCAGGATCTGATCGCCCGCGATCACCAGATTGTCATCGCGGCTCCAAAGCGTTGCATGCTCGGGCGCGTGGCCATTGCCGATATGTACGTCCCAATCGCGCCCGCCTGCGCGAATCACGTCGCCCTGCTTGATCCGGGTAAACCCCAGCGGCATCGGATAGACGACATCCGAGAAGTTGAACGGTCGTTCCTCGGCCCGGCGCGCAATGTCCTTTGCGCCCATGCCTGCCCGGCGATAGTAGGCCAGCGTTTCACTGGCGGGGCGCGCCTGTTCGTCCAGTTGCAACATACGCGCGAACAGCCAGGCGGTGCGCGTCGCAATCAGCTCTGCCCCGTGTTCGGTCTGGAACCACCCGGCAAGCCCCACATGATCCGGGTGGTGATGCGTGACAATGACACGTCCAACGGGCTTGCCCGCCAACGGGCCATCCAGCAAACCCTGCCACAGCGCGCGGGTTTTCTTCGACGAAAACCCGGTATCGACCAGGGTCCAGCTGTCGCCCTCGTCCAGCGCATAGACATTGACGTGGTCAAGTTTCATCGGCAGCGGCAGGCGCATCCACAACACGCCCGGTGCCACCTCGATCGCCTGATCGCCTGAGGGTGGGTCTGCCCATGGGTAACCGATCACCTCCGTGCCACCATCCATCATGATACCAACTCTTCGATACCCAGGGCGTATACCCCGTCGGCACCCTCGCGGGCATGCGTCAGCGCACCTGCATATTCCGGCAACATCCGTTTGATATAGAATCGGGCCAGGCCGCTGCGCGGGCCGTCGCCGCCTTCGGCCTCCGCGGCCAGAAGATGGAAATGCGCGCCCAAGACACGGGCAAAGCCCTTTAGAAACGGCACCGAGCCTGCAAAGCGGTTGTTCATATCCTTCTGCGCCACCATCCATTCAATGGTCTCGCGCAGGGTCTCTGCCGCTTCCCACACGGGTTCGGCAAGATCGGACAGCGTGCCGCGCGTGCGTTCGGCCACGGCCTCGATCTCGTCCATCAGGCGGAAAGCGGCCTCGCCGCCATCCATCAGCTTGCGCCCGACAAGGTCCATCGCCTGAATGCCATTGGTGCCCTCGTAGATCGCGGTGACGCGCACATCGCGGGAGTATTGAGCGGCTCCGGTTTCCTCGATGTAGCCCATACCGCCATGCACTTGCACGCCCATCTCTGCCACGGCGATGCCCGTATCGGTGCCGAACGCCTTGACGATCGGCGTCAGCAGGGCAGCGCGCGCACCCCATTCGGCATCGCCGGTCGCTGTCTTCATGTCGATGGCGACAGCACAGGCCAGCGCGATGGCGCGCACCGCGAAAATATCCGCCTTCATCGTCATCAGCATCCGCCGCACATCGGCGTGATCAATGATGGTGCCCGTGCCGTCGCTGACCGGCACCCGGCCCTGCTTGCGTTCCTGCGCATAGGCCAGCGCATGCTGATAGGCACCCTCGGCCACGCTCAGCCCCTGAATGCCGACACCCAGCCGCGCATTGTTCATCATCGTGAACATCGCGCGCATGCCGTCATTCTCTTCACCGATCAGCCAGCCTGTCGCGCCGTCATATTGCATCACCGCGGTGGGCGATCCGTGCAGGCCCATCTTGTGCTCCAGACTGACGACCTTGAGGTCGTTGGTGCGGCCCGGATTGCCCTCTTCATCCGGCAGGTATTTAGGCACCAGAAACAGGCTGATCCCCTTGGTTCCGGGGGCCGCGTCAGGCAGGCGCGCAAGCACCAGATGGCAGACATTGCCGGTAAAATCATTGTCGCCCCAGCTGATATAGATCTTCTGGCCGGTGACGGCATAGCTGCCATCCCCATTGGCCACCGCCTTGGTGCTGAGCGCGCCGACATCCGACCCGGCCTGTGGCTCAGTCAGGTTCATCGTGCCGCACCACTCGCCCGAGATCAGCTTGGGCAGATAGGTCTCTTTGATCGCATCGCTGGCGTGATGCTCCAACGCTTCGATCTGGCCCTGTGTCATCAACGGGTTCAACTGCAAGGACAGGCAGGCCGCCCCCATCATTTCATTGACCGCCGAGACCAGAGCCATCGGCAACCCCATGCCGCCATGTTCCGGATCGGCCCCCATCGAAACCCATCCACCATCTGCAATGGCCCGATACCCGTCCGCAAACCCCGGCGAAGTACGCACAACGCCGTTTTCCAGCTTTGCCGGCGTCAGATCGCCATTGCGTTGAAGCGGCGCGAGAATCTCTTCGCACATCCGCCCGGCTTCGGTCAGGATCGCTTCGATCATGTCCGGGGTTGCTTCGGCAAATCGTTCTGTCGCAGTGACCTGCGTCAAGTCCAACACCTGATCAAAAAGGAAACGATAGTCAGACAAGGGCGCGCGATAGGGCATGGGGCCTCCAGAATTCTGCGTCGGTATAATCGGGCTATGAGACAAACTTGGCAACAACCGTGCAGAGTTGTATGCACGGGAACCTTTGCTGCGCAGCCTAAGCAAGCGCGCGGCAGCATCAACCCGAAACGCGGCGTCACAAACCATGTCCCATCCATCGCGTCTTTCCGCCGATCAGTCTGGCATCACCGAGGCAGCAAGGCTGTTGCGGCAAGGCGCGCTGGTCGCTCTGCCTACGGAAACCGTCTACGGGCTTGGGGCCGATGCGCGAAATGATCGCGCCGTCGCGCGCATTTACGAGGCAAAGGGCCGACCGAGCTTCAATCCGCTGATCGTGCATGTACCGGATGTGGATGCCGCCCGTACCTATGTGCACTGGACGCAAACCGCCGATCTGCTCGCCTCGGCCTTCTGGCCCGGCGCGCTGACACTGGTCCTGCCACTGCGCGCGGACAGTGGCATCGCGCCGCTGGTCTCTGCCGGGCTGCCCACCGTTGCGGTGCGCGTCCCTGCGCATCCATTGGCGCAAAAGCTGCTGCGCGAATTTGGCGGCCCGATTGCGGCACCCTCGGCCAACCGCTCTGGCCAGATAAGCCCGACCACCCCCGACCATGTGGCGCAAAGCCTTGGCCCGCGCGTCGCGGCGATCCTTGATGGTGGGCCCTGCCCTGTGGGTGTCGAATCGAGCATCGTTGACGCAACGGATACTGTCAGTCTTTTACGTCCGGGCGGCATCCCGGCCGAGGCGCTGGAACAGGCGCTTGGTCATCCGCTGGGCATGCGCGACGGTGCCGACGCGATCTCTGCCCCCGGACAGCTTCGGTCGCATTATGCGCCTTCCGCAACCGTTCGGCTGAACGCGACTGACTGGCGCGACGGCGAAGCAACGCTTGGGTTCGGGAAGGTGGCGGCCGATCTCAACCTGTCGCCCTCGGGCGATCTGACAGAGGCTGCGGCCAATCTTTTTAGCCACCTCCGTACACTAGATGCGTCCGGTCGGCCCATCGCCGTTTCGCCGATCCCAATGCACGGGCTGGGCACGGCAATCAATGATCGGCTGAGCCGCGCCGCTGCGCCACGCGACTGATCGGCTTTGCCCGACCGATTGCACGCGACGTTCTGTGGTCTTTCGTGGCGCAACGCATCACTGAGGTCATCTGAGGTGCAGTCAATGCCCCCCCCACAGCCGACAGAAAACAACAATGCTGAGGCTTATCTAGGCTCGCCCGGCATCCGGCGACAATGCCAGTGCGGCCACGCCCAAAGTTTCCAGCGCCGCTTCCCATTTTTCCGTGTCGGGTATGTCAAAAACCAATGCCTTGGAGGCATCGCAGGTCAGCCAGCCATTCTCGACAATCTCGGATTCGAGCTGCCCCGGCCCCCATCCGGCATAGCCCAGCAGCATCAATTGACGCTCTGGCCCCTTCCCGGAGCCGATATCTTCGAGAATATCCAAGGTCGCGGTCATTGCAAAACCACCGGGAACCTTCAGCGTCGAGACCACGGATTCGTATTCGTCCGAATGCAGGACAAAGCCGCGTCCCTGCTCCACCGGACCACCGAAACGCACAGGCTGTTTCATGTGATCGCCCGATGTCTCGATCGACAATTGATCCAGCAGCGCCTCCATTGTGACATCTGGCGTCGGCTTGTTCAGGATCAACCCCATCGCGCCCTCATCGGAATGCGCACACAGAAACACGACTGAGTGGTCAAACCTCGGGTCGCCCATGCCCGGCATGGCGATCAACAGCTTGCCGGTAAGGTCGGTGGTTTCGGTCATTTCGGTCAGCACTCCCCGGTTGGTGCCTTCTGACAATGGCCCCGCGCATCCGCAGGTTCAAGGGCTGCGCTCATATGCGCCTCGCCGGAAAGTGACTTGGCATTTCAGGCAGCATGGCCCATCTCGGATGAATGATACGTCACATGATAACCGCCGCGGTACTGAGCTTTGGCCTTCTTGGCACCGCCTTGCAGGCCGCAGGCTCGTCCTCGCCGATCCGGGCAGAACTGTTGCCGGGTTGGCGATTGGCCTCTGGCGATCACATCGCCGCCCTTCGGCTGGTCATGTCGCCGGGGTGGAAAACCTACTGGCGCGCGCCGGGCGATGCGGGCATTCCGCCCGTCTTTGGCTGGCAAGGCTCGCAAGGCGTGTCCGGTGTTCAAGTCATGTGGCCGGTGCCGCATGTCTTTGATCAGCAGGGGATGCAGTCCATCGGCTACGCCAAAGAGGTAATCTTGCCCCTGCGCATTTCCACGACAAGCGATGACATTGCCCTGAATGGCCGCGTCCAGATCGGCATCTGCAAGGACATCTGCATCCCGGAAGAGCTGCGCTTTCGCGCCGATCTGTCCGCCAAGAACGCACGCCCCGACCCGCGCATTTCAGCCGCGATGGCGAATGTGCCGCTGACCTCGGCGGAGGCTGGCGTGGGCCGTGTGAGTTGCGAACTTGCACCGTCCCGTGATGGTCTGACCATAACCGCGCGCATCGATATGCCCCGCGCCGGAGGAACCGAGGTTGCAGTGGTAGAGACCGCCAACCCCTATCTCTGGGTGGCCGAGGCGCAATCCGAACGGCAGGCAGGTACTTTGGTTGCGCGCACTGAAATCATGCATGTGGACGGCAAGGCCTTTGCCCTGAAACGCGACGGCATCCGGATCACGGTGCTTGGCAGCAAGAGGGCGGTGGACATACAGGGCTGCCCCGCGCCCTGATCCGCACAGTCGCTGCCAATTCCAGTCAAACAACCCGTCTGCGGTCTGGGCGAGACAGTATCCAGACAACGACGCTTAGCACATAGATCGACAGCACCAATGCGGCGCTGCCCGCGACAAACAGTGCAAGCGCGGTCGTCAGCGGTGCAACCCCTGCCAGCATCGGCAGCGCGGCAAGAAACACGGGCAGCAGCGCGCCGGTCAGCACGACATAGCCCAGCGTCGCCACCAGCCAACAAAGCACCGCCAGCAGCGCCGCGCCTATGCCCAGTCGCACGTCAGAGCGGCGAAAGCGCAGCGCGGTCTTCAGCGCCGCCATTTGCCGCGACACGTCATGCTGCATCGCGATCAGCGAGGGCACGACCAAAAGCACCAGCAGCATGCCGAACCCTAGCCCGTAGACCAACGTGATCACCGTGGGTTTCAGAAATTGCGCATCGGCAGAGCGTTCATAAAGCAACGGCGCCAGTCCCAGCACAGTCGTCGCCGTGGTCAGCATCACCGGGCGCAATCTGTCCGCCGCGCCGTCAATGATCGAGGGCACTAGGCCACGATCTTCGGCGTATTCGTCAATCGTCGTCACCAGCACGATGGAATCGTTGATGATGATACCTGTCATCCCCAGCAGACCCACGACCGAGAACATGCTCAGCGGCACATCCCATAACGCATGGCCGTAAATCGTACCGACAAGGCCAAATGGTATGATCGCCATGACCACCAGTGGCCGGGTCCAACTGGCAAAAACCCAGGCCAGCACGACATAGATGCCCAACAGCACAAGAATCAGCCCGGTCCGCGCATCATTCAGGAACCGGTCTTCCTGTTCGGACAGGCCGGACAAATGCCATTCAACCTGCTGTTCCGCCGCAATCTTGGGCAGGATGTCCTGCTCCAGCAACAGACTGATCTCTTCCGCGCGCGCCGGATCATCCTCGGATATATCGCCAGTGACCGAGATCAACCGTACGCCGTTCTCGCGCCTTACGGTGGAAAATCCCGTGCTGCGCGTCACACTGACAATATCGGCAAGCGGCACATATTCGCCTGCGGGCGTGCGCATCCGGGTGCGTTCCAGAAAATCCGCCGTCAATTCACCATCCGGCAATTCCACCCGGATCGCCGCACTGCGCGGCCCGTCCGGATAGGTCGCGGCCTCGATCCCGCCCAGACGGTTGCGCAGCACGCGGCCCAACGCGTCGATGGTGAAGCCAAGCGCCTGCCCCTGTGCCGTCAGCTCCAGGATCAGCTCTTCCTTGTCATAGGCCAGATTGTCCTCGACCGCCGAAACCTCGGGAAATTGCAGTAGCGCAGATTTCAGCGCCTCAGAGGCCTGTTTCAGCGTCTCTGCGCTGGCACCGGAAAACTGCACATCCAATGCATCACCGCCCGGCCCGGACCGCCCGCCGCGAAAGCTGACCGTCTCGGCCAGCGGGTGCATTTGTACGGCGTCCTGAAGTTCTCCGACAAAGGCGAAGGACGAATAGGGGCGCAAGTCAGCCTCGATCAGTTCAATGGAAATGCCGCCCAGTTGATCGGCATCCTTTGTGTCGGTGCCAGACAATCCGCGCCCGGCATTCCCACCAATCTCTGCGATGACATAATCCAATGGGTTAAGACCGTAACGCTCCTCGTAATCTTTGGCCAATGCCTCGGTCGCGCGTTGCATCTCGCGCATCATTTCCAGCGTGTCGGCGCGCGTCGCCCCCGGTGCCATGGCGAAATTTCCGGTGACAGAGGCCTGCTCGGGCGAGTTGAAGAACCGCCATTGCACATCGCCGCGCACCAGCAAGGCCACCTGGCTTGCCAGCAGCGCAATCGTCATCGCAAACACCACATAGCGGGCCTTGACGACACCTGCGATCAGTTGCCGGAACAGGTTTTCACGCACCCAGCGAAAACCCCGGTTTACCACCCGTGAAGGCAGGTCATACCAATGCTCTTTGGCGGAATGCGCCAGAGCGTGGCTCATATGGTTGGGCAGGATCAGAAAACATTCCACCAGTGACGCCAGCAGCACAACAATCACCGTAAACGGAATGTCAGAGATCAGATCGCCAAAGCGCCCGCCCACCGCCACCAGCCCGAAAAAGGCAATCACGGTGGTCAGCGTGGCCGAAAACACCGGCAAAGCCATCCGGCGCGCGGCAGTTTCAGCCGCCTCAACCGGTGTCATGTTCTGGCGTGACAGATGGTCGGCATGTTCGCCCACGACAATCGCGTCGTCCACCACGATGCCCAGCGTAATAATCAGCGCGAATAGCGAGATCATGTTGATGGTGATCCCGAACAGGAACATCAGCGCAATCGCCGCCAGCATCGAGGTGGGAATGCCCAGCGCCACCCAAAACGCGGTCCGCGCGTTCAGGAACAAAAACAGCAAAAGCAGCACCAGCCCCAAGCCCGTCGCGCCATTGTAGAGCAGTATTTTCAAGCGCCCCGTGATCGCCTCGGCACGGGTGCGGATCAGGTCGATGCTGACCCCTGCTGGCAGGGTCGCCTGCATGTCGCGCGCCACCGCTTCAACAGTGCGCTGGATGCCGATCGCATCCCCCTTGTCGGACCGGTCAACACGGACGGACAGAGCCGGATTTTCACCCACGAAATAGCTGCGTTGTCGGTCGATCCCCTCTACGCGGATCAGCGCCACATCCCCGACGGTCAGGTTCGACCCGCCGGGATTTGACCGCAAGATGATGTCCGCGATCTGATCGGCAGAGCGCTTTTCCACCCCGGTGCGCACCCGCGCATTGGCCCCGCCTACATCGCCTGCGGGGTCGGCATCGACCTCCTCGGCAATTGCGGCGGCAATCTCGGCCATTGTCACGTCATGGGCGATCAGGTTGGCGCTTGGCACCTCTATCACTGTTTCGGGTGCGGCCAGACCGCGAATCGTCGTGCGGGTAACGCCTTGGGTGAACAGGTGCGCGACCAGCTCGTCCGCGAACCGTCCCAGTTGATCGACACCCACAGGCCCGGTGATCACAAGATCCGTGACCCTGTCGCGCCATGTTCCGCGACGCACTTCGGGATCATCGGCATCCTCGGGCAGCGTGCTGACGGCATCGACGGCAGACTGCACATCGTCCGCCGCGCGGCTCATGTCCCAACCGGGTTCAAACTCCAGCCGGACGCTGGCGGATCCTTCCCGCGAGGTGGAGTCACTGCTCTCGACCCCCTCAACCGCCATCAGAGCAGGTTCCAGAAGCTGCACGATGGCCCCGTCCACATCGGACGCGCCGGCCCCGTCCCAGCGAACAGAGACCGAGACACTATCAAGAACCACATCCGGGAAGAACTGCGCCCGCATGCGTGGCAATGCCATCAAGCCTGCCGCAATCAGCAACACCAACAGCAGGTTCGCCATGGTCCGGTGGCGGGTGAAATAGGACAGGATACCACCGGCACCGTCTGGAATGGCTCGCATACGCCCTATCCTCCGATCCGCGATTCAAGGCGCTGCACCGTTGCGGCGGGCACTCTGGTCTCTTCAAGCAGCGACAAAAGCTGCGCCTTGGCTTCGGCAGGCATCCGTTTGTTGGCCTCGACAAAGGCCACCAGCCGCGCCCGGCGATCTTCGGTCAATTCCAAAAGTTCCGGCTCCGCGGGAGGGGTCACACCACCCGGCTGTAGCGTCCGCACCTTGATCCCGGCCCCCAGCAAAGGTGTCCGTTCTGCCACAACGCTGCGTCCAGCCAGCCCTTCGCCCCGCACCAGCACCTCGTCGCCCTGACGCCGCAGCAAACTGACCGGCAGGCTCGTCAACCGCGCGTCCTGATCCAGAACCAGCACTTCCGACCCGGCATTCAGGGCCGAGGCAGGAAGGCGCGCGATGCGTTCCAGCGGCGGCTCGACAATTTCAACAGTGACAAAATCGCCGGGTTTGAAACCGGCAGCCTCCTCCAGACGCGCAAATAGCAACCGGCCGGTCTGTCCCTCGCCCACGGACGCCCCCTCCCGGTTCAGCATGCCCTGCGCCGTCAGGTTTGTACCGAAAAGGTCCAGCGTCACTGTCACCGGCGCATCCCGCAAACGGCCCGCATCGTCCAACAGGCGCGCGTATTGCTGCGTCGAAACCCGGAATGCCACCTCCAACGAGTCAGGATCAAGCAACTCAGCCACCTGTTCATTGATCGAGACAAGTCGCCCTTCGACGACGCTGACAGCGCTTAACATCCCTGAGAACCCGGCCCGCACTTCGGTATCTGCCAGCCGCCGCTCGGCCTCCGCCAGGGCAATCTCGGTGCGCGCCAAAGTGGTAGCTGCCTGATCAACGCGGGCCTTTGCCTGCGCCACCGCCTGGCGTCGCGCCAACACCGCCTGCCGCGCAGACGAGGCTGTTAGCTCGGCCTCTTCCACTGCCGCGGCCGTGCCAACCCCACGCTCCACCAAATCCTGTTGTCGCGCAGCAGCGCGGTTGCGCAGTTCTGCCTGCTCTTCGGCAGCGGCCTGCTCGTCACGCGCCAGAACCAACGCTCGTGCCGCCTCGCGCCCTTCGGCCTCGGCATCCAGAATATCGCTCTTGACCCGATCGACCGCCGCCTGCGCATCTGCGGGATCAATCCGCGCCAGCAATTGCCCGGCCTCGACACGCCCGCCCTCGACAAAGGCTGGGTCCAGTTCGTGAAGCGCCCCGCTGGCAGCAGCCCGTATTTCCAAAGTCCGACGGCTCTGAACCTCGCCATAGGATTGCAGAACAGGCGAAAGCGTTTCCTCTTCCGCCACAACCACATTTACCGCAAAAATCCGCTCCCGCGCCTCAACCGCGCGCGGCGCGCGTCCTACACGATCCTCGACCGCCTCACGCACGGTCTGACCTGCATAGACCAGAAAACCCAGTGTCAAAGCCAGTAGGAACAAGCCAGTCAGGCTTTTTCTCAGAAATCGCATCGCCGCCACATACTCCAAACGGATGGCTGCGCCACCACTGCCCAAGTCTACCCGGCCCGGATACCATGCCAAGCCACAAGACTGTTACGCGTCAACCAGGCATTTCCGTCACAAAGTCTCCGGACCACGGCGTTTTTCTATCGTAATTCTGCCACGACATGCTCATTGGCCATTCTCATCGGCACAAATACTCCGGGGAGCGCGAGGGGCTGGCCCCTCGGTCCCCACCTCTCAACTGGAAAATGCTGTTCTCACCAGATCATCCGGGGCAGCCTAAAGCTACTTCCGCCGCAGATGTTCATCCAAGCGGGGCATGATCTCGACAAAGTTGCAGGGCCGGTGACGATAATCGAGCTGGAATACCAGGATCTCGTCCCAAGCATCCTTGCAGGCCCCCGGGCTCCCCGGCAGGGCGAAAAGATAGGTGCCCTGTGCAACGCCTCCCGTGGCGCGGCTTTGCACGGCACTCGTCCCGATCTTCTTCATCGAGACGATGGTGAACACGGTCCCGAACGCCTCGATCTCTTTTTCATAGACGTCGCGATGCGCCTCCACAGTCACGTCGCGTCCCGTCAACCCCGTACCACCGGTCGAAATTACGACATCCACCTCCGGATCAGCGCACCACTCACGCAGCTGTGCGGCAATCGCGTCTCGCTCATCGCGGATGATCTTACGGTAGGCCAAGGCGTGCCCGGCCGCTTCAATCCGCGCCACCAAGGCGTCGCCGGACCTGTCGTCGGCAAGCGCCCTGCTGTCGCTGACGGTCAGCACGGCGATTCGCACCGGCACAAATGGTTTGTCTTCGTCAATCTTACTCATGTCCGCCCCTTCAGCCGAGCATTCACCTCTAGCAGATCAGCCCATGTCTCGCGTTTGGCAGCCGGGTTGCGCAACAGGTAAGCGGGGTGAAACATCGGCATTACCGGTTTGCCGAATGCCTCGGCCCAGCCCCCCCGCAAGCGGGTAATGCCACGCCGTCCCAGCAGTGCCTGACACGAGATATTGCCCACCGCGACCAGAACCTGGGGTTGCGCCAGCGCGATGTGCCGCTCCAGAAACGGTAGCATCATCGCAATCTCTTCGGCCTCCGGGTCTCGATTACGCGGTGGCCGCCACGGGATGACGTTGGTGATATAAACCGCGTCTGCGACCTGAGCAGCGCCACGGTCCAAGCCGATCGCGCCCACCATCCTATCCAGCAACTGTCCGGCCCGTCCGACAAAAGGTTTGCCCTGCAAATCTTCATCGCGCCCGGGTGACTCCCCGACGATCATCACCCGTGCGCCGGGGACCCCGTCTGAAAACACCAGCTGGCGCGCGCCCAGTTTCAGCTCGCAATGCGGGAACGCGTCCATGGCTGCGCGCAACGCGTCCAGGCTATCGGCAGCGCCTGCGGCAGATCGCGCTTCTGCCACAGCGTCAACCCGCGGCGTCGCGGGAACGCCCACGGGGCCTGCGGCAACGTTTGGCTTCGCAACCTCAGCCTTTGGGGTCGCGGCAACCTCATAGCGGTTGACCGGCGTGTCGCCCACCGCGTCTGTCGCGCCCAGTTCGACCTGCCATTCCAGCAGTGCCCGCGCTCTATGCCAATCCATCGCCGAATCCATGCGCTCACCCTACTGCCGTGTTCGCGCGGGGGGAAGGTGCGGCACCGGCTCGATGCAGCCCTTGCCGCCCGGTGCCCCACTTCCTATAAGCGCCACAGTTACGGCAGGGAGCCCGCCCATGCGCTTTTCACACAAGCATCTCCTGGGAATAGAACCGCTCGCCCCGCATGAGATCACCATGATCCTCGACTTGGCAGAGCGGTATGTCGACCTTAATCGCGGCCACGCAAAACATGACGACGCGCTGGCGGGTCTGACCCAGATCAACATGTTCTTCGAAAATTCCACCCGGACGCAGGCGAGTTTTGAGCTGGCGGGGATGCGGCTTGGCGCAGATGTGATGAACATGTCCATGCAGGCGTCGTCCATCAAGAAGGGCGAAACGCTGATCGACACAGCGCTGACGCTGAACGCCATGCATCCCGACCTTCTGGTGGTGCGCCATCCGCATTCGGGCGCGGTGGATCTGCTGGCGCAAAAGGTCAACTGCGCGGTTCTGAATGCGGGTGACGGACGCCATGAACACCCGACGCAAGCGCTGTTGGACGCGCTGACCATCCGGCGCGCCAAGGGCCGGTTGCACCGGCTGAGCGTGGCCATCTGCGGCGATATTGCCCATAGCCGCGTTGCACGGTCAAACATTCTGCTGCTGGGCAAGATGGAAAACCGGGTAAAACTGATCGGCCCGCCCACGCTGATGCCCGCAGGCATCGCGGAGTTCGGTGTAGAGGTCTATCAGGACATGGCCGAAGGCCTGCAAGACGTCGACGTCGTGATGATGCTGCGCCTTCAGAAAGAGCGCATGGATGGCGGTTTCATCCCGTCGGAGCGCGAATATTACCACCGCTACGGGCTGGACGCCCAAAAACTGGCCCATGCCAAACCGGACGCTATTGTCATGCATCCGGGCCCGATGAATCGCGGGGTCGAGATTGACGGCACCATCGCCGACGACATCAACCGTTCGGTCATTCAGGAACAGGTCGAAATGGGCGTGGCGGTGCGCATGGCCGCAATGGACATACTGGCCCGCAATCTGCGCGCCACCCCGCAAGAGGTAATGGCATGAGTGACCGTTTCGACATTCCCGCGCATGAGGCAGAGGTTGTCCGCGTATTCCTGATCGACCTGCCGGAGGAAGGGCAGCGACAGACCTTTCTGGATGATAGCGAAGGAACATGGGGGCCGATCACGGCGCTCAACCCCACGTCCGAAGGCGAACCATTTACCGGCATGGATCGCAGCTACATGGATGTGGTCAATCCGGACGACCTTGATGAAGTGGGTCTTGGCGGGTTGCTGACCGAAGGCTATGGCATCGCCGAGGCCGAGGTCGCACCGCTGCGCGCGCGTCTGGACGCGATCCGCGACAGCGTGCTGATCGTCAGTTCCAAGGCATTCGCCGGCACAGCGGTGACGGTCGAACCACGCGCGCCGCTGAGATGGGTCGCGACGCTTCGCCAGGAACCCGCGCGCGGGACGATGGAGCAACTTCATGTCGAATCCGCTGTAGGTCAGGTCACCGCCGACGAGGCCGCCGAACCGGTCAAACCCGCCCTGCCGATGGTCTTGAAGCTCACACTTGTGCTGATGGCGGTTGCCGTGCTCGTCGCCATTGTGCTGGGCGTTTCAGGAGCTGGCGAATGACTGCGGATCGTGATGCCGACCGGCCCAATTCTTGGTTGGAATGCAGGATATGACAACACTTCTGTGCAATGCCCGGCTGATTGATCCGGAAGCCGGGACAGACTGCCTTGGTGCCGTGCTGCTCGACGGGGCAAAAATCAGCGCCGTCCTGACCGATGTTTCCGAAATCGAGGGTGCCAAGGCGCGCGCCGCGCAGACCCTCGACTGCGGCGGAAAATGCTTGGCTCCCGGCATTGTCGATCTGGGTGTCAAGGTTTGCGAACCGGGCGAACGCCACAAGGAGAGCTTTGGCTCTGCCGGATTGGCGGCTGCGGCGGGCGGTGTGACCACGATCATCACTCGGCCAGACACTCTGCCCGCGATCGACACGCCCGAGACGCTGGAATTCATCCGCCGCCGCGCCAACGAGGCCGCGCCCGTCCACGTCCTGCCGATGGCCGCGCTGACCAAAGGCCGTCAGGGCCGCGAAATGACCGAAATCGGGTTCCTGCTGGATGCTGGTGCGGTGGCGTTTTCCGATTGTGACCATGTGGTGCGCGACACCAAGGTGCTGTCGCGGGCGTTGACCTATGCGCGCAGCCTTGGGGCGCTTGTCGTGGGCCACCCGCAGGAACCAACACTATCCGCAGGTGCTGCGGTGACATCCGGCAAATTCGCGTCACTGCGCGGGTTGCCAGCGGTTTCACCGATGGCCGAGCGCATGGGGATAGACCGTGATATTGCCCTGCTGGAAATGACCGGGGCGCGCTATCACGCCGACCAGATCACCACCGCCCGCGCCCTGCCCGCCCTGGAACGGGCGCGGAAAAATGGGTTGGACATCACCGCCGGCGCGTCGATTCACCATCTGACGCTGAACGAGTTGGACGTGGCCGACTACCGTACCTTCTTCAAGCTGAAGCCGCCATTGCGGTCTGAAGATGACCGGCTGGCCGTGGTCGAGGCGCTGGCATCCGGCCTGATTGATACGCTGAGTTCTATGCACACCCCTCAGGACGAAGAAAGCAAACGCCTGCCTTATGAAGAGGCTGCCTCTGGCGCGGTCGGGTTGGAAACGCTGCTGCCTGCCGCGCTGCGCCTTGTCCATGCAGGTCACCTTGACCTGCCCGCACTGTTCCGCGCGCTGTCGCTTAACCCGGCAAAACGGTTGGGGCTGCCCTGTGGTCGACTGAGCAAAGGCGCACCCGCCGATCTGGTGCTGTTCGACCCCGACACACCATTCATCATGGACCGCTACACGTTGCGATCCAAGTCGCGCAACACGCCCTTTGACGGTCAAAGGATGCAAGGTCGGATTCTGGCAACCTATGTCAGCGGGCAACAGGTCTACGGGAGAGAGTGATGCCAGTCATCGAACATTCATCCGCGATTCTCGTGGCTTGGGCGGTCATCGGCTATCTTCTGGGGTCTGTGCCGTTTGGCATGGTCATCACCCGCGCCATGAACCTTGGCAATCTGCGCGAAATCGGCTCTGGCAATATCGGCGCGACCAACGTGCTGCGCACCGGCAACAAGGGCGCGGCGCTTGCGACATTGCTGCTGGATGGCGCGAAAGGCGCGGTTGCGGTGCTGATTGCCCGCTTGCTGGCGGGTGAAGATGCGGCCCAGATCGCAGGGCTTGCCGCCTTTGTCGGTCATTGCTGGCCGGTATGGCTGGGCTTTCGCGGCGGCAAGGGCGTGGCGACATTCCTCGGCCTGATGCTGGCGCTCGCCTGGCCAGTCGGGCTGGCCTGCTGTGCGACATGGGCCGCCGCATTCGCCGCGACGCGCATATCCTCAGCAGGCGCTTTGACCGCCGCGGCAAGCACCGCCCTGTGGGTCTTGATCCTTGGCCCGTTCCGCATCTTTGTACTGGCACTCATCCTGACCGGGCTGGTGTTTCTGCGTCACAGCGCCAACATCGTCCGGCTGCGCGCCGGGACAGAACCCAAGGTCGGTCAGAAGAAAACGCCTGAACGCTAAAGCTTCCCCGCCAGATGCAGGTCCAGATCACCAATCCGGTCCTGCCCCCAGAAACGCTGGTCGGTATCAGTGATGTAGAACGGTGCGCCAAACACACCACGGCTCACCGCCTCTTCGAGGTTGGCCGCATAGGTTTCCGCCCCGGTCAGCAACCCCGCATCGGCGAGCGACGGATCGAACCCGGCTTTTTCCAGACAGTCGCGGATCACGTCATCCTGTGCGATGTCACGGTCCTCTGCCCAACAGGCGCGCAGGAACGAATGCACCAATGCCCCCAGATCACCACCACCCGCATTCTGCGCCGCGATGATGGCATAGCCGGAAGGCGCGGCATTGGTTGGCCAATGCGCAGGTTTGATGTTCAGCGGCATGCCCAGTTTCCTGGCCTGACGAACGATCTCCTGTACCCGCCACTCCTGACGCGAAACGTGCCGCTGCATCGGCGGCGTGCCACCCGTCCGCCCGAACGCCGTGATCAGGTCGAACGGTTTGTAGGTGATGGTCGCCCCATGTTTTTGCGCCACCTCTTCCAGACGCAAGCCTGCAAGATAGGAATAGGGCGAAAGCGTGGTGAAGAAGTAATCGATATGAGCCATTTGGTCCCTCTGACGCCGGAGCAGCTTTGCGGCACGGTAACCGCGTGTTAAGCGGTGCGCAATCTCTCGATTCTCATGTCACAGATCTGCGCGGAGCCCTCCAGACACATGCCCTCGATCATCGAACCCAAGCTTATTTCCGGCAATGCCAACCTGCCACTGGCCACTTCAATCGCACGGCGCATGTCGATGCACCGTGGCATGAATATCGGCCTCGTGGATGCACGAGTCGAACGGTTCAACGATCAGGAAATCTTTGTCGAAGTCTACGAGAACGTCCGTGGCGAGGATATGTTCATCATCCAGCCGACATCGAACCCCGCCAATGACAACCTGATGGAACTGTTGATCATGTCGGACGCGTTGCGCAGGTCGAGTGCGGCGCGCATCACGGCGGTGATCCCGTATTTTGGCTATGCGCGGCAGGATCGCAGATCCAAGGCCCGCACGCCGATCTCTGCCAAGCTGGTCGCGAACATGATCGTCGAATCCGGGATCGAGCGGGTCTTGACGATGGATCTGCACGCGGCACAGATTCAGGGGTTCTTCGACATTCCCGTCGACAACCTCTATGCCAGCCCGATATTTGCACTGGATATCCTCCACCAGTTCAAGGACCAGTTGGGCGACGTCATGGTGGTGTCTCCGGATGTTGGTGGTGTGGCACGGGCTCGTGAATTGGCCAAGCGGATCAATGCGCCGCTGGCAATCGTCGACAAGCGCCGCGAAAAGCCGGGCGAAATCGCGGAAATGACTGTGATCGGCGATGTCAGCGGCAAGAAATGCATCATCGTGGATGATATTTGCGACACGGCCGGCACGTTGTGCAAAGCGGCCGAAGTGCTGATGGAGCACGGCGCAACCGAAGTGCATTCCTACATCACCCACGGCGTGCTGTCCGGTCCGGCGGTAGAGCGGATCACCAATTCGGTGATGAAATCCCTCGTCGTCACGGATTCGATTCACGCCCCCGAGCCGGTCAAAAATGCACCCAATATCCGCATCGTCCCGACCGCGCCGATGTTTGCCCAGGCGATCCTGAACATCTGGAACGGCACCTCGGTTTCGTCCCTGTTCGAGACAGAGACCCTGACGCCGATCTATGAGGGCATGTACTACGCCTGAGACGGCGCTCTGGTCGATCAGGATCGGATCTGGAAGATTTCCCTTTGCCCTCGCGTGTTTGCGGCGGGCAAAGGGCTGACTGCTGGGATCATTGTAGGCCGATTCCCTGAAACACGGGCAGGAACCGCAACTTCCAGCCACGATTGCCACATAGAATAAGGGGCACCGCTTTCGCGATGCCCCTTGTTTTGTATGGTTTATTGCGGCGGGTCAGAGCGACGGTTGTTTCGTCGACAGTCCGATCTTGCCGCCGATCGCGACCATGTCGTGCAGCAGTTTCACCGCGTCATCAACCGGGCCAGGCTCGTTCTTGAACACTTCCTTGGCCTTGCCATAGGCTTCGTGCGCCTCGTCAACCAGTGCCTCATATGTGGCTTGGTCAACGTCAGTGCGATGCATCGCTTTCTCGGCCAGGACGGTCACGCCCTCACCCAGTTCGGCAAACCCGCCGGTCACGATGTATTCTTCGGCACCCTTTTCAGTCTCGACACGCAAGATGCCGGGGCGCAGCGTGGTCAGCGTCGGTGCATGGTTCGGCAGAGCCGTCAGGTCACCTTCAGCGCCCGGAATCTCTACCGATAGCACGGGGCCCGACATCAGGCTGCGTTCCGGGCTTACCAGATTGAATTGCATAGTTTCAGCCATTTGGGCCTCCTGTCAGGCGCGGGGGGCAAGCCCCCCGCAAGCTCTAGCGATTAGGCGGCGTCTGCGGCCATGCGCTCTGCCTTGGCCTTCACCTCGTCGATGCCGCCAACCATGTAGAACGCACCTTCGGGAAGGTGATCGTACTCACCAGCAACGACGGCCTTGAACGACGCAATGGTTTCTTCCAGCGGAACCTGAACACCGTCAGAGCCGGTGAACACTTTCGCCACGTCGAACGGCTGCGACAGGAAGCGCTGAAGTTTCCGCGCACGGGCTACGGTCAGCTTGTCCTCTTCGCTCAACTCGTCCATCCCGAGGATCGCGATGATGTCTTGCAGCGATTTGTAGCGCTGAAGGATCTGCTGAACGTCGGTCGCCACCTTGTAATGCTCCTCGCCAAGCACGGCCGGGTCAAGCAGACGCGAGGTCGAATCGAGCGGGTCAACCGCCGGGTAGATCCCGAGTTCCGAGATCGCACGCGACAGAACGGTTGTCGCGTCGAGGTGCGCAAACGAAGTTGCAGGCGCGGGGTCGGTAAGGTCATCCGCGGGAACGTAAACGGCCTGAACCGATGTAATCGAACCGGCTTTGGTCGATGCGATACGTTCCTGCATGGCGCCCATGTCGGTTGCCAGTGTCGGCTGATAGCCCACAGCGGAAGGAATACGACCAAGCAGGGCCGAAACCTCGGAACCCGCCTGCGTGAAGCGGAAGATGTTGTCGACGAAGAACAGAACGTCCGAACCGGATTCGTCACGGAACTGCTCGGCCAGGGTCAGACCCGACAGGGCGATCCGCATACGCGCACCGGGAGGCTCGTTCATCTGGCCGTAAACCAGCGAAATCTTCGATTCCGACAGGTTGTCGGGCACGATAACGCCGGATTCGATCATCTCGTGATACAGGTCGTTGCCCTCACGCGTCCGCTCGCCCACGCCGGCGAAAACCGACAGGCCAGAGTGCACTTTGGCGATGTTGTTGATCAGTTCCATGATGAGAACCGTCTTGCCCACGCCGGCACCGCCGAACAGACCAATCTTACCACCCTTGGTGTAGGGGGCCAGCAGGTCGATCACCTTGATGCCTGTCACCAGGATCTCGGTCTCGGTCGACTGCTCGGAAAAGGCCGGTGCTTCGCCGTGAATCGCGCGGGTGCCGGTGGATTCAACCGGACCCTTTTCGTCAACCGGATCACCGGTAACGTTCAGAATGCGGCCCAGTGTCCCGGTGCCAACAGGCATCTGGATCTGCCCGTCGGTGTCAGTCACTTCCTGACCGCGCACCAGACCTTCGGTCGCGTCCATCGCGATGGTCCGGACGGTGTTTTCACCAAGGTGCTGTGCAACTTCCAGAACCAGTTTCTTGCCGTTGTTGTCGGTGGTCAATGCGTTCAGGATCTGCGGCAGATGATCGCCGAACTGCACGTCGACAACGGCGCCGATCACCTGGGTGATTTTGCCTTTTGCGTTTGCCATGTTTCGTCTCCGGTTATTTTCAGTCCGTGACCGAACAGAAATCTTCATATTTGGAAAGCGCAGACATACGGTTGCGCCGTGTGTTTTCGTTCAAGGTCCGGTCACTGCTGAGCCGTATCCGGGCCTCCCTTAACTGTGTTTGCTGCCACTCGGTGTCGAGGTCTAGCGTATAATCGCATTCTACCGACGTGAGATAGCTGACATAGGATCTTGCTGACTCCGCCTTCAGACCACCGTGCTTACTCGCCCAATTTTCAAACGCGAGAGCACGCATTACAACGCCTCAGCGCCCGAGATAATTTCGATAAGCTCGTTGGTGATGACG
Source organism: Primorskyibacter flagellatus (assembly GCF_048268605.1). Lineage (NCBI taxonomy): Bacteria > Pseudomonadati > Pseudomonadota > Alphaproteobacteria > Rhodobacterales > Roseobacteraceae > Primorskyibacter > Primorskyibacter flagellatus. The sequence goes on along the minus strand of NZ_JBLWVF010000003.1, from coordinate 186,341 downwards.
GCCTGACGAGAGCGGTTATATTCGATCGTCAGCTTGTCGATCATCTCGCCTGCGTTACGGGTTGCGTTATCCATGGCGGACATCCGTGCGCCCTGTTCGCTGGCGCCGTTTTCAAGCAGAGCTGCAAAGATCTGGGTCGCCACACCACGCGGCAGCAAGTCGGCAAGGATCGCCTCTTCGCTGGGCTCGTATTCGTAGACGGTGGCGGCTGCATCGCCTTCGTCATCCGCGGTGTCAAATTTTGCCGGAATGATCTGCTGAGCGGTCGGGGTCTGTGCAACCACGTTGACAAACTCCGAATAGAAGATCGTCGCCACGTCAAATTCACCTTCGTCAAAGCGCGAAAGGACATTCTTGGCAATGCCCTGCGCGTCGGCATAGCCCACACGCTTGACGTCGCTCATGTCGACATGCTCGATGAACAGCTTGCCGAAGTCGCGCCTCATACTGTCGCGCCCCTTCTTGCCAACGGTGATGATTTTCACCGTCTTGCCCTTGGACAGCAATTCCGTGGCATGCTGTTTGGCAAGCTTTGCGATATTGGCGTTGAAACCACCGCAAAGACCACGCTCTGCGGTCAGGACGACCAGCAGGTGAACATCGTCGCTGCCGGTTCCGCGCAACAAGCGCGGCGCGGAATCCGACCCGGCAACAGACGCCGCCAACTGCCCGAGCACTTCGTTGAAGCGCTCGGCATATGGGCGGGCAGCCTCGGCAGAGTCCTGCGCGCGGCGCAGTTTCGCCGCGGCAACCATCTGCATCGCCTTGGTGATCTTGCGGGTCGATTTGACCGACGCGATCCTATTTTTCAGGTCCTTGAGATTCGGCATGGGCCTATCTCCTTCTTATGCGAAGTCTGCGGCGTATTCGTCCAGTGCGGCGCGGATCTTGTCTTCGGCTTCGCCTTTGATCTTGGGATCTTCGTTGGTGATGAAGTCCAGCAGATCAGAATGCTTGCCGCGCAGATGCTGCAACAGGCCCTGCTCGAAACGACCCACGTCCTTGACGGCAATCTTGTCGAGGTAGCCTTTGGTGCCTGCAAAGATCACGCAGACGATTTCCGCGTTGGTCAGCGGCGAATACTGCGGCTGCTTCATCAGCTCGGTCAGACGCGCACCGCGGTTCAGCAATTGCTGGGTTGCGGCGTCAAGGTCGGAACCGAACTGCGCAAAGGCCGCCATTTCGCGGTACTGCGCCAATTCCAGTTTCACCGGACCCGCGACAGATTTCATCGCGTTCGTCTGGGCCGAGGACCCGACCCGCGAAACCGACAGACCGGTGTTCACGGCAGGACGGATGCCCTGGTAGAACAGTTCGGTTTCAAGGAAGATCTGACCGTCGGTGATCGAGATCACGTTGGTCGGAATAAAGGCCGAAACGTCGCCACCCTGAGTTTCGATGATCGGCAGCGCCGTCAGCGACCCGTTGCCGTGATCGTCGCCCAGTTTGGCCGAGCGTTCGAGCAGACGGGAGTGAAGGTAGAAAACGTCGCCAGGATAGGCTTCGCGGCCCGGCGGACGGCGCAGAAGCAGCGACATCTGGCGATAGGACACGGCCTGTTTGGAAAGGTCATCATACACGATCAGCGCGTGGCGACCGTTGTCGCGGAAATGCTCTGCCATCGCGGTCGCGGAATACGGTGCGAGGAACTGCATCGGCGCGGGATCGGAAGCGGTGGCCGCAACAACGATGGAGTATTCCATCGCGCCGGTCTCTTCGAGCTTCTTGACCAGCTGCGCAACGGTGGAGCGCTTCTGACCGATGGCAACATAAACGCAGTAAAGCTTCTTGCCCTCGTCGTCGCCTGCGGCTTCGTTATAGGACTTCTGGTTCAGGATCGCGTCAAGTGCGACAGCGGTCTTGCCGGTCTGACGGTCGCCAATGATCAACTCGCGCTGGCCGCGGCCGATCGGGATCATCGCGTCGATCGACTTCATGCCCGTCGCCATCGGCTCGTGCACCGATTTACGCGGGATGATGCCGGGTGCCTTGACGTCGGCAATGCCGCGCTTGGACGCATTGATCGGGCCTTTGCCATCCAGCGGATTTCCCAGACCGTCAACAACGCGGCCCAGCAGCTCGTCACCGATGGGCACGTCCACGATGGAGTTGGTGCGCTTGACGGTGTCGCCTTCCTTGATGTCCCGGTCGGAACCGAAAATAACCACACCGACGTTGTCGGATTCAAGGTTCAGCGCCATGCCCTGGATACCACCGGGAAACTCGACCATCTCGCCCGCCTGGACGTTGTCGAGACCGTAGACTCGCGCGATACCGTCACCGACGGACAGCACGCGGCCCACCTCAGCAACTTCGGCCTCCTGACCAAAGTTCTTTATCTGCTCCTTTAGGATCGCAGAAATCTCGGCTGCTTGGATACCCATTTATCCGACCTCTTTCATTGCATTCTGGAGGGAATTGAGCTTGGAGCGGATCGACGTGTCGATCATCTTCGAGCCCACCTTGACGACAAGACCGCCGATGAGGCTTTCATCGACGGTCGCATTAATCTTGACGTCCTTGCCCACCTGGGCCTTGAGCGTCTTGGAAAGTTCTTCTGCCTGCGCAGGCGTCAACGCCGTGGCCGAGACAACGTCTGCGGTCACCTCGCCTTTTTCGACGGCAATCATCGCGCGCAACTGGTCGATCATCGCAGGCACCACGAAAAGGCGGCGCTTGGACGCCATCAGGCTCAGCGCGTTTTGCAAGGCCTGCATCAGGCCCGCCTTCTTGGCGATCGCATCGATTGCCTGGCGCTGTTCGTCACGACCGTAGATCGGCGACGTGATAAGCGCGCGCAAATCTGCGCTCTCTTTCAGGGCTCCGTGAAGCTCATCGAGGTTGCTTTCCAATTGGGCAAGCCCGTTATTCTCCTTGGCAATCTCGAACACTGCTGTCGCATAGCGTTCGGCGATGCCGGAGGAAATCGAAGCTGATTCAGACACGTCCACCCTTCCGATATCTTTGCCCCGAAACCCTGCCGCAAATGGCAGTGCGTCCGGGGGTGTTGTGCCCCGGATCGGTCCGGGGCGACTAAATCAGCGCGGATGTAGCAGAGGCGTCCTCACCTAGCAACATAGTAGGGGTGAATAGCAAAATCTGCAAAACCACGCATTTACAATCAGTTAGACAAAGTGCGACTTTCTGCGCGTGCAAAAAGATGAAGAAATTGCCGCAATTCCTCGTCGTTTGTGCGATTCTGAAGCGTCCGCGCGGCACTCAAAGCGCCCATGTGATCCGCAGCCTGCCCTTTTTCCGGGCGCTGCGCCAGCGATTTTCCAGATTGCGCCGCGCCTCTCAGATCGGCTTGGGCTTGGCCTCCGCATTGCCGAGCACGGCCAGCGGCGACGGCACCCGCACACGTTCTCCGGGGCCAGACGGTGCCTGCACCCGCTTTGACGCCTCGATCATCAGAACCCCGCCCGACATCAGGGCAGACACCGAATGCCCCAGCCGTTCCCACATCGGGCCGGTTTTCATCCAGAACCGTCGACGCGAGGGAGGCTGGTAAAGGGCGGTCACTTGTTGTTCCGGCATGAAGTTGTGCTTTTTCAGCTGCGTTTCCAGCTGGCGCGACGTATAGGGACGCCCATAGCCGAACGGCGTCTCGTCGCTGCGTGACCACAGGCCCGCGCGGTTGGGGACAATGAACAGCGCCTTGCCGCCCGGCCCCAACACCCGAAAACACTCGTCCAGAACCGCCGTCGGCTGTTCCGACGCCTCCAGCCCGTGCATCACCACCAGTTTGTCGACATGACCCGTCTCGATCGGCCAAAGCTCTTCGTCACACAGCACACTGACATTGGCCATGCCCGGCGGCCAGGGCATGACGCCCTGGGGGCCGGGCATCAGTGCGACCACCCGGCGCGCATTGGCCAGGTAGGGGCGCAGCAGCGGTACCGCAAAGCCGAATCCGGCGACCATCTGCCCCTGCGCCTCGGGCCAGAGCCGAAGCATCTGGCCACGCAGAACCTTCTGTGCCTCGCGACCCAGCGCGTTGCGATAATAGAAGTTGCGCAGGTCCTGCACGTCGAGATGCATTGCAGCCCTCTCATTGATCGGCGAAGCTGGCCGCAGTTTATCCAAGACCGAAGGAAAGACCATGCCTCTTGAGATCATCACCGTGCCTTGCCTGTCCGACAATTATGCCTATCTCGTCAAGGGGCCGGATGGCGTTTGCCTGATCGACGCTCCGGAAGCCGCCCCGATCATCAAGGCGCTGGAGGACCGAGGCTGGGGTCTGGATGTAATTATGATCACCCATCACCATCACGATCATGTCGGCGGCGTTAGTGAATTGCGCGCGCGCTACGGATGCAAGGTGATGGGCCCCAAAGCTGAAGAGGCAAAGTTGCCCCCGCTGGACAGGGCGCTGGAGGAGGGCATGAACGGCGGCACGGATGCAGGGTATGTCGTGCCGATGATAGTGCCCGGCCATACGCTTGGCCATATGGCGTTTCATTTTCCCAATGCCGGTGCCGTCTTTACCGCCGACAGCCTGATGGCCCTGGGATGCGGTCGGGTCTTCGAGGGCACGCCGGAAATGATGTGGGACAGCCTGTCCAAACTGGCCGCGTTGCCGTCCGAAACGAAGATTTACTCCGGTCACGAATATACGATGAGCAATGCAAAATTCGCGCTGAGTATTGAACCGGAGAATCCGAGCCTTAAATCAAGGTGCGAGGCGGTTGCAGCTGCGCGCTCTGAAGGCCGCCCCACGGTGCCCTCCGTTCTGTCAGAGGAACTGGAGACCAACCCGTTCCTGCGCGCGAACCTTCCGCAAGTCAAAGAAGCGCTCGGTATGCCGGATGCTTCGGACGCCAGCGTTTTCGCAGAAATACGGACGCGCAAGGACAACTTCTAGATGCATTTCACGTCAGGTTGCAGCACTACTCCCAAATGTGACCGGCCAAAATGCAGAAAAAACTTGTAGATGTGGGGGAACATCCACCACACTTTAATACCAAGAGGCCATGGTTGAGCAGGCTAAGACCGGCACCGACCCAGATAAGAGGAGCACCAACACCGTGCCTTCATTCTCAACGACCCTAGAACAGGCGATTCACGCAGCGTTGGCGCTGGCAAATTCACGGGCGCATGAATTTGCCACGTTGGAACATCTTCTGCTTGCCCTGATTGACGAACCGGAAGCCGCGCGGGTGATGAAGGCCTGCTCGGTCGATACAGAGGAATTGCGCACGTCGCTTGTCGAATACATCGATGACGACCTGTCCAACCTCGTGACCGATATCGAAGGATCCGAAGCTGTGCCGACGGCCGCGTTCCAGCGGGTGATCCAGCGCGCCGCGATTCATGTACAAAGCTCTGGCCGGACCGAAGTGACCGGTGCGAACGTGCTGGTGGCAATCTTTGCCGAACGCGAAAGCAACGCCGCCTATTTCCTGCAACAACAAGATATGACGCGCTATGATGCGGTGAATTTCATCGCCCATGGTGTCGCCAAGGATCCTGCTTACGGCGAAGCGCGCCCCGTGCAAGGGGCCACGGAGATCGAGGAAGAAACACCTCCGGTCACTGACGGTGACCAGAAGGAATCCGCTCTGGCCAAGTATTGCGTCGATCTGAACGAAAAATCCCGCAAGGGTGACGTGGATCCTCTCATCGGTCGCAATTCCGAGGTGGAACGCTGCATTCAGGTTCTCTGCCGTCGCCGCAAGAACAACCCGCTGCTGGTCGGTGATCCCGGGGTTGGCAAAACCGCCATCGCCGAGGGGCTTGCGCGCAAGATCGTCTCGGGCGACACGCCCGAGGTTCTGTCGGAAACGACCATCTTCTCGCTCGACATGGGCGCGCTGCTGGCAGGCACTCGCTACCGCGGTGACTTTGAGGAACGGCTGAAGGCTGTCGTGACAGAGCTTGAGGATCATCCCGACGCGGTCCTGTTCATCGACGAGATCCACACCGTGATCGGTGCGGGCGCGACCTCTGGTGGGGCGATGGATGCCTCCAACCTGCTGAAGCCCGCGCTTCAGGGCGGCAAGCTGCGTTGCATGGGCTCCACCACTTACAAGGAGTTCCGTCAGCATTTCGAGAAGGATCGCGCGCTGAGCCGTCGGTTCCAGAAAATCGACGTCAGCGAGCCGTCGGTGGATGACACAGTGAAGATCCTGAAGGGTCTCAAGCCCTATTTCGAGGACCACCACAACATCAAGTATACCGCTGACGCGATCAAATCGGCGGTGGAGCTGTCTGCACGCTACATCAACGACCGCAAGCTGCCCGACAAGGCCATCGACGTCATCGACGAGGCCGGTGCCGCGCAACATCTGGTGGCCGAATCGAAGCGCCGCAAGACGATAGGTGCCAAGGAGATCGAGGCGGTCGTGGCCAAGATCGCCCGCATCCCGCCCAAGAACGTCTCCAAGGACGATGCCGAAGTGCTCAAGGATCTGGAGGCCAGCCTGAAGCGCGTGGTCTTCGGTCAGGATGCGGCGATTGATGCGCTTTCCTCGGCGATCAAACTGGCCCGTGCCGGTTTGCGCGAACCCGAAAAGCCCATCGGCAACTACCTGTTTGCCGGACCTACGGGTGTTGGCAAAACCGAAGTGGCAAAGCAACTGGCCGATACGCTGGGTGTGGAACTGCTGCGTTTTGACATGTCCGAGTATATGGAAAAGCATGCGGTCAGCCGACTGATTGGCGCTCCTCCGGGCTATGTCGGCTTCGATCAGGGCGGCATGCTGACCGATGGGGTGGACCAGAACCCGCATTGCGTGCTGCTGCTCGACGAGATGGAAAAGGCGCATCCGGATGTCTACAACATCCTGTTGCAGGTGATGGATCACGGCAAGCTGACGGATCACAACGGGCGCACGACGGATTTCCGCAACGTGATCCTGATCATGACCTCGAATGCCGGCGCGACCGAACTGGCCAAGGCGGCGATCGGCTTTGGCCGTGACCGCCGCGAGGGCGAAGACACCGCCGCGATCGAGCGGACGTTCACGCCGGAATTCCGCAACCGTCTGGATGCGGTCATTTCCTTCGCACCGCTGCCGAAAGATGTGATCCTTCAGGTCGTCGAGAAGTTCGTTCTGCAACTCGAAGCGCAGTTGATGGACCGCAATGTCCACATAGAACTGACACGGCCCGCTGCCGCCTGGCTGGCCGATAAGGGCTATGATGACAAGATGGGCGCGCGCCCGCTGGGCCGTGTGATCCAGGAACACATCAAGAAGCCACTGGCCGAAGAGCTGCTGTTTGGCAAACTGACGAAGGGCGGATTGGTCAAGGTCGGGTTGAAAGATGGCAAGCTGCATCTTGAAATGAGCGGCCCGGAAAGCAAGCGTCTGTCGGGCGACAAGCCGCCTTTGCTGACCGCAGAGTAATGTTCCGGCATCTGGCCGCGATTGCAATCTCCCTCGCCGCGACATCTGCGGCGGGGGAGTTTTCGTTACAGACCCCGGTCGATTGCACGCTGGGTGACACATGCCACATACAGCATTACATGGACCGGGCACCGGGGCCGGAAGTGCTGGATTTTCACTGTGGCGCGCTAAGCTATGACGGCCATCAGGGCACAGATTTCGCGCTGGCGACTATCGCGGACATGCAGAAGGGCGTGGCTGTTCTGGCGGCTGCGGATGGCACTGTCCGGGCAACGCGCGACGGCATGGCGGACCGGATATTTGCCAATTCGGACATAACAGCCATCGACGGTCGGGACTGTGGCAATGGCGTGGTGATCGACCACTCGGATGGTTGGCAGACGCAGTATTGCCATATGCGCCGTGGCTCTATCACCGTGCAACAAGGGCAGATCGTAGCCGCCGGGCAACAACTGGGCGCAATAGGTCTGAGTGGCCGCACCCAGTTTCCGCATCTTCATCTCACCCTTCGGCGCGACGGCACCGTTGTCGATCCGTTCGAACCAAACGGTGTCGAAGGCTGTGATGGTGCCGACGCCCCCGCCCTTTGGCAAGATCAGTTTCCTCCCTTCGCGGGTGGCATCATTGATGTCGGCCTGGCAGAGGCCGTGCCCGACTATTCCGACATCAAAGCGGGCAAAGCAGGACAGATGCTAAGTACCGCGTCGCCGGCGATGGTCGTCTTTGGTCTGGCCTATGGCGGGCAGCAGGGCGACATGATCGAGATGTCCCTGACCGGCCCTGAAGGGCGGATCATTCGCCAATCGGTGACGCTGGACAAACCGCAGGCACAGTTTTTCCGGGCCACCGGTCGCAAACGCAGCGGAAGCACCTGGCCAAGGGGCCTCTACCACGGCACCATCAGGCTGCTTCGAGGTGGCGCAGAACTAAACAGTCGCAGCGTGCAGCAGACTGTTCGTTAGCGAACACGGCCATTTCACCGCGGCCACGGTCCCTCGTCCCCCAACGATGCCCATTCCGCTTCCAGCGCCTCGCGTTCCAACTCTCGCAGGACCTCAAACGTGGTGACGCGCGCGCCCTGCCCGCGCAAATGCTGCAACAATCGATGCGAATGCAGGATTGTCGGGATGGCATCCAATGGCTCCCAAGCGTCCAACTCGGTCACGCGGCGCAGGTTGAATTCCGGCGGCAGGACATAGAAACGCAGGTCGCTTTCCCACAACAGATCCTTCAATGTCACCTGATCGCGCGCGATGCCGGCCTCGACATATCGCTGTTTCCACTCGCCAAAGAATGCCGCCATCACTGTGTCATTTCGATACAGCATGACGCCGGAATTCAGTTGCGGAAATGCATAGGGTGTCATGACAGCGTGGCCCTGTCGTATCAACGGCGAACAGCGGCGCATGTCATGCGCCAGCGACAGCGCAAACCGATCCGCCAACCCAAACAGATCCCCCAGGGGTGCCAGCACCAGAACGTCACAATCCAGATACAACACCCGTTCGAATCGCGCGCGGGCAAAGCAATCCAGCTTGGCGCGCGTGTGCGAATCCTGCGTGGCATGCACTTCGTCGAAAAGGTCCAGCCCCGGTGCATCCGGCAGATCTGTAAACAGATCCACCGGCAAACCCGGATTGGTGGCGCGCAGACTTTCTGCCGCCTGCATTGCCAGTTCGAGATAGCCCTGCCCCGTCGCTACAAAGATTACACCGTCCCGCATCGCATCCTCCCTGTGCCGGATATGACCGTGCGGACTTGACTCCTTACGCCCTTTTAGCCTATCCGCGCGGCATACATCCGGAAGTCTGTCATACTTCCGGTCCCTGAGTGGTCAGGGATCGCCCCCCGTCAGCGAGTTTCGCCCACGGGGGACAATTGCATTTGGGCCAGTCCTGCTTACCTGTAGGATCATATCGAAACGGGCGAAGGAGCCGCGGGAATGTTTGAAAATCTATCCGAGCGTCTCTCCGGCGTTTTCGACCGGCTTACCAAACAGGGTGCCCTGTCCGAGGACGATGTCAAGACCGCCCTGCGTGAAGTGCGTGTCGCCCTGCTGGAGGCGGACGTTTCGCTGCCCGTCGCGCGCGATTTCGTCAAGGCGGTGCAGGACAAGGCGACCGGTCAGGCCGTGACCAAATCGGTCACACCCGGCCAACAGGTCGTCAAGATCGTGCATGACGAGCTGGTCCATGTGCTGACCGGCGACGAAGATCCCGGCAAGCTGAAGATCGACAACCCGCCCGCGCCGATCCTGATGGTCGGTCTCCAAGGCTCGGGTAAGACCACGACAACCGCGAAACTGGCCAAGCGGCTGAAGGAACGGGACGGCAAGCGCGTGCTCATGGCTTCGCTTGACGTCAACCGTCCGGCCGCGATGGAGCAGCTGCAAATCCTCGGTGTGCAGATCGGTGTGGACACCCTGCCGATCGTGAAGGGCGAGGATCCTGTCCAGATCGCCAAGCGAGCCAAGACGCAAGCCAGCCTTGGCGGATACGACGTCTATATGCTGGACACCGCTGGACGTCTGCACATTGACGAGGAACTGATCGCACAGGCCGCCGCCGTCCGCGATGTCGCCAACCCGCGCGAGACACTGCTGGTGGTCGATGGCCTTACCGGTCAGGACGCGGTCAACGTCGCCACTGAATTTGACGACAAGATCGGCGTGACGGGCGTTGTCCTTACCCGGATGGATGGTGACGGCCGTGGCGGTGCGGCGCTTTCGATGCGCGCCGTCACTGGCAAGCCCATCCGCTTTGTGGGCTTGGGCGAAAAGATGGACGCGCTGGAGACGTTCGAACCGGAACGGATCTCGGGCCGTATTCTTGGCATGGGCGACATTGTTGCGCTGGTCGAGAAGGCTCAGGAAACGCTGGAGGTCGAACAGGCCGAGCGCATGATGCGTCGCTTCACCAAGGGTCAGTTCAACATGAACGACCTGAAGAGCCAGCTTGAGCAGATGATGAAGATGGGCGGCATGGAAGGCATGATGTCGATGATGCCCGGTGCCGCGAAGATGTCCAAACAGATGGACGGCGCAGGGATCGACGACAAGATGCTGACGCGTCAGGTCGCGCTGATCCAGTCTATGACCAAGAAGGAACGCGCCAACCCCGCGCTGCTTCAGGCCAGCCGCAAGAAGCGCATCGCGCGCGGCGCGGGCATGGAAGTGTCCGACCTCAACAAGCTTCTGAAGATGCATCGCCAGATGGCGGACATGATGAAGAAGATGGGCAAGATGGGCAAAGGCGGCATGCTGAAGCAGGCGATGAAAGGCATGATGGGCAAAGGCGGCCCAACGCCAGAGCAGATGGCGCAAGGCATGGACCCCAAGGCGCTTGAAACAGCGGCCAAGCAGTTGGGCGCAGGCGGCAAGTTTCCCGGATTGGGCGGCGGCGGGCTGCCACCCGGTCTCAGCGGTTTCGGCAAGAAGAAGTAGTGTAATGCCCAGACTCACCTTTCATACACGCGCGTCATATCTCGACGTCCTGCTCTGCCTTGCGGAGGCGGGAGTGCGCGTATGAACCTGACTCAAGCCCCCGTGCTGGACACGAAAAACCTGATTCTGCGCGGCCCGGAAGAACGTGACATCGAACCGATGATCGCCTTTCTTCTGGACCAGGACCGCGCCGCCGGCTTTGGCGCGTCGCCCAACCGCGGTGACGCATGGCGCTGGTTTGCCCTGAATGTCGGACATTGGCATATTCACGGGTATGGCTATTTCACCATCGAAATCCGTGAGACCGGCCAGCCCGCAGGCATCTGCGGCATCTGGAATCCCGAAGGTTGGCCAGAGCCAGAAATCGGCTGGGTGGTGTTCGAAGGGTTCGAGGGCCGCGGCATCGCCTATGAGGCTGCAACCCGCACCCGGCAATATGCTTACGAGGATCTGGGGCTGAAGACGCTGACCTCCAACATCGTGCCCGGCAATGCGCGTTCCGTGGCACTGGCCGAACGTCTGGGTGCCGGCTTTGAGCGCAGCTACAAGAACATCCATATGGGCGACGAGATGCTTTATCGTCATCCCGGACCGGCAGAGGTGCTGGCATGACCCCGGTGCTGGAAATCCAGAACGACATTGATCCGCTGCTCAAGCCCATGGAGGTTTGCAATTGACGGATCGCGATCTCCACCCCATGTCCGAGGCCCGCACATGACCGATAGCGTGACCCGCGCCGCCGAATTGCTGAAATCGCATCGCGAAAGCATCGACCGGCTGGACGCGATCCTCGTGTTCACTCTGGCTGAACGCTTCAAGCACACCCAAGCCGTGGGTGTGCTGAAGGCAGAGCACGACCTTCCGCCCTCTGACCCTGCCCGCGAATCGCAGCAGATCGAGCGGTTGCAAGACTTGGCGACGCAGGCCGATCTCGACCCGGAATTCGCCGCCAAATTCCTGAATTTCGTGATTCAGGAAGTCATCAAACACCACGAACAACACAAATCGTAAGGCGGGACCACCCCGCCGCCCCCTGCCATTCAAAGGAGAAACTCAATGGCTACCAAAATTCGTCTCGCCCGTGGCGGTTCCAAAAAGCGCCCCTTCTACCGCATCGTCGTGACCGACACCCGCATGCCGCGCGACGGCCGCTTCATTGAGAAGCTGGGCACCTATAACCCCCTGCTGGCCAAAGACAGCGAAGAGCGCGTCAAGATGGACATTGACCGTGTCAAGCATTGGCTGGGCGAAGGCGCGCAGGTCACCGACCGCGTGTCGCGCATGCTCGAGGCCGCTGGCGTTCTGGACAAGAAAGAGCGCAGCAACCCCAAGAAAGCTGTTCCGGGCAAGAAAGCCCAGGACCGTGCCGAGGAAAAAACCGCCAAGGCAAGCGCCGCAGCCGAAGCCGCTGCAGCACCAGCCGAAGAAGAAGCCTCCGCAGAATAAGCGGGTGCCGCCGGGGATGGTGGGCGGGGCGATTTTCAGCCATGCTGAAAAAGCGCCGATCCCATCCCCAGCCTATCGGGTTTCCAAATGTTCCGCTTATTGCGTCTTGCCATCTTCACGCTTCTCGCCTTTGCTGCGGGCGTGATGTTCGAACGTAACAACGCGGCAGAACAATGCACGCAAGGGGCCGGGCAAATGCGACAAGGCCATTGCGTCGGGGCAATCAAATGAGCGATCTGATCTGTGTCGGGGCCATCGCGGGTGCCTTTGGTGTCAAGGGCGAGGTGCGCCTGAAAAGCTTCACCGCTGACCCTGAGGACATTGCCGACTACGCGCCGCTCTGCACGGAAGACGGCAAGCAGAGCTTTGACATCACCCTGACCCGCCCCGTCAAGAACGGCTTTGCCGCGCAGATGTCTGGCATCCTCACCAAGGAACAGGCCGACGCCCTGCGCGGCACCAGGCTGTTCGCGCCACGCGACCGCCTGCCGTCCCTTCCCGATGACGAATATTACCATGCCGACCTCATCGGCCTGACGGTGCATGACACCGGCGGGACAGAGCTTGGCCGCGTGAAAGCGGTGCTGAACCACGGTGCCGCAGATCTTCTGGAAATTCAGGCCTCGGGGCAGAGCGAAACCGTGCTCCTGCCCTTCACGATGGCCAGCGTGCCGACGGTGGATATCGCCTCTGGCCGCATCGTTGCCGACCCGCCTGACGGCCTGTTCTGACATCCGCCAAGCCATGGCCCTCCAGCCTTGTGCAAGGCCAGATCGACAGAAACTGTGCAGTGCCGAACCATGTGCGGATTTTAGACACCAGCGCCGCTGTTCCGCGATGCACCGACGCGTCCCTTTACCGACGCAATAGGCATTCCCAAGCCCGCACAAAGCCCCTATGCAGCGGCTTATGACTGACCAACCAAAATCCCACGGACGCAAGACCATCCGCGCCTCGCTCAAGCCGCAAGAGCTGATCACCCACACGCCAGAGCTTCGGGGCGCATGGGTGGCGCAAGTCATCACCCTCTTCCCGGAACTGTTCCCCGGTGTTCTCGGCGGGTCTTTGACCGGCAAGGCGCTGAAAGAAGGGTTGTGGCAGCTTGACGCAATCGACCTGCGTCGCTTTGGCGAGGGCAAGCACCGCAATGTCGATGACACGCCATCGGGCGGCGGTGCGGGCATGGTCCTGCGCGCCGATGTCATGGGTGCCGCGATCGAGCATGCGCAATCCAGGACCCGCGGCAATGCCCCGCTGATCTATCTTTCGCCACGCGGACGCCCGTTCGATCAATCAATGGCCCGCAGCCTTAGCCGGACAGACGGCGTGACACTGATCTGCGGCCGTTTTGAGGGGCTCGATCAACGTGTCATCGACCATTACGGCATCACCGAGGTCTCATTGGGCGACTTTGTCATGACCGGCGGAGAGATTGCCGCTCAGGCCTTGATTGACGCCACGGTCCGGCTTATACCCCGCGTGCTTGGGAATCAGGCGTCCACGGAAGAGGAGTCCTTCTCCCATGGCCTTCTGGAACATCCCCAGTACACACGTCCAACTGTCTGGAACGGTCGCGACATACCTGACATTCTTCTGTCAGGCCATCACGCGAAGATTGCGGACTGGCAGCGGGACATGGCCGAAAGGCTGACCAAGGAACGACGACCTGACCTCTGGCGGGCTTGGTGTGCGGCGCACAACAGGGACCCGGAAGAAGACCAAGAGCTCTGAGGACGCGACAGAACTTTGCGGAACAACCGCAGGCAACATAGGAGTAGGTCAATGGACCTCATCGCTCAACTGGAGGCGGAACAGATCGCTTCCCTCGGGAAAGACGTTCCCGATTTCAAAGCCGGAGACACGATCCGTGTCGGCTATAAAGTGACGGAAGGGACCCGCACACGGGTTCAGAACTACGAAGGCGTTTGCATCAGCCGCAAGAACGGCCACGGCATTGCCGGATCGTTCACCGTCCGCAAGATTTCCTTTGGCGAAGGCGTGGAACGTGTGTTCCCGCTGTTCTCGACCAATATCGACAGCATCACCGTGGTGCGTCGCGGCCGTGTGCGCCGTGCAAAGCTGTACTATCTGCGCACCCGTCGCGGCAAGTCGGCCCGGATTGCGGAAGTCGCAAACTACAAGCCCAAAGCGGGCGCTCAGGCGTAAGGATCGGCGAGATGAAAAAAGACATTCACCCCGAATACCACGAGATCAACGTCAAGATGACCGATGGTACCGTCGTACAAATGCGCTCCACCTGGGGCAAGGAAGGCGACCAGCTTTCACTGGACATCGACCCTTCGGTGCACCCTGCCTGGAACGGTGGCACATCGCGTCTGATGGACACCGGTGGCCGTGTCACCAAGTTCAAGAAGAAATACGAGGGCCTTGGCTTCTGAAGCCTTCGTTCAATCGAATTTGCAGAACGCCGCTCCATCTGGGGCGGCGTTTTTTGTTTGGTGCTGCACCGGAAGGTTGATCCGCGACGTTTGCAGATTTTGTTAACTTGTGCATTGTATCTCGGCGAAACGGTGCCGCGACCAGAACAATGAAGGGTTGGCCAATTTGATATATGCAATTTTGTTATCGCTACTCGCAGGCGCTGCAGCTTTTTTTCTTTGCCAAAAGGCGGAGCCCCGAAGAAGAAATAAGCGACGATCGCACGGAGGTGATCAATACCGCTGAAAGACTTCCTCAACCTTTCGATACGGACAGTGCACATCCAGTAACCGAAAACGAGATTCTGGAGGGTGCCGCTTACGTCGTTGATGGCGATACCGTGGTCATCAAAAAGACCCAGATACGGTTGTTCGGTGTCGATGCCCCCGAAATGAACCATCCTTATGGCAAGAAAGCGAAATGGGCTTTGGTCTCCTTGTGCAAGGGCAAGACAGTGCGCGCGGAGATCACAGATCAAGACGACTACGGCCGTACCGTAGCAAAATGCCACTTGCTTGATGGTCGCGATCTATCGGCAGAAATGGTTAAACTCGGCTTAGCCATTGATTGGCCAAAGTTCTCAGGCGGAAAATATCGTTCGTTAGAACTACCTGACGCACGAAAGAAGCTATGGCTCGCCGACGCGCGTCAAAAAGGGCACATGCATATTTGGCGAAAATATGAAGCTAAACAAGGGGCGAGCGCCAACGTAGATAAGCCTTCAGTTTAGTCGAGCAAAGTACTCAAACAAACGCCTTTAGCTGACATGACGGATGATATTGTCCGCGTTCATGTCCAACCTCTTGTCGCGTGATTTTCATTTTTCCGTAGGCATACTCAAATCCATAGAGTACTCGCGGGTTCCTCGGCCATTGCGGTCCGGTGGCTGCGGCGTGACATTCGCTGGATAACAACGTCTTGCGCCCTTTTCTTGGGAAATCACGCAAGATAGAGTGTTCGCAAAGGCACCACAGCCAAACATGTGGGTTCAAAGACAAGGGTCGGTCAGTGGCGCATATTATCGTAGTCGGGAATGAAAAGGGCGGCGCGGGCAAGTCTACCGTGTCGATGCATGTGGCGACGGCCCTTGTCAGGATGGGCCATACGGTCGGCGCGCTGGATCTTGATCTGCGCCAGCAGACATTCGGGCGCTACACGTTGAATCGGCGTGAATTTCTTGCCCATGAAGGTCTGGACCTTCCGACGCCGAATTTCATGCAACTTCCGGATATTGATCCGGCGAACATTCCGGAAGGCGAAAACATCTATGACCACCGCCTGTCCGCCGCCATTGCCGAACTGGAAAGCAAAAGCGACTTCATCCTGATCGACTGTCCCGGCTCGCACACCCGGCTTAGCCAGGTTGCCCATTCGCTGGCCGATACACTGGTCACGCCCTTGAATGACAGTTTCGTGGATTTTGATTTGTTGGCTCAGACGGATGCCAACGGAACCACAATCAAGGGTCCGTCGGTCTATTCTGAAATGGTGTGGAATGCGCGGCAGTTGCGCGCTCAGGCTGGGCTGAAGCCGATCGACTGGGTGGTGCTGCGCAATCGCCTAGGTTCACAAAACATGGTCAACAAGCAGAAAATGGAACAAGCGCTGGACCGGCTGTCGAAACGGATCGGGTTTCGCGTCTCCCCTGGTTTTAACGAACGGGTGGTATTCCGCGAGCTGTTTCCACGCGGGCTGACCCTGCTGGACCTCAAGGATATCGGGGTCAAGCAGCTTAACATTTCCAATATCGCTGCGCGTCAGGAACTGCGCGATCTGCTGAAGGCGCTGAAACTGCCCGACGTCACGATCAACTTCTAGCATCCTGCCCGGTCAGATGTCGGGTTGGATAATCCCCACCCTTTTTCGCCGTTCCTTGATCCGACGAGCTGACGCAAATTTAGGTCGATCGCTGATCGCAGGAAAAAGGGCACCTGACCCGGTGCCCTCTCGCTGTTTTTGAGAATTGTTTCCCGCGCAAACGGTCAGCCTAGAAGGTCGTAGACTTCGCCGCCGATCTGCAAGTTGATCTCGTCCTGTGCGCCGCCATCGACCAATGACCACAGGATCATGCCTGAAGGTTGGTGAACGACGAACGCTTCGTCGACATCGCCGTCACCCGCCCCCGGCGTGTTTCCGAAGTTAACGGCGAAGTCGCTGGCTTGCGCGCCCTTGCGATAGACCAGAAGGTCGCCTTCAGAGGCATCGTAATCAGCCACCCAATCTGTCGCGTGCTTTTTCGTTCCGGCATGGAAGAAGCTGTCGGCACCGTCGCCGCCGTTCAGACGGTCAAATCCGAAACCACCGTTGAGGAAGTCATCACCATTGCCGCCCAGCAGCTGGTCACCGAAATCGTTTCCTGTCAGGATGTCGTTGCCGTCCAAACCAACAAGACGGTCACTGCCGCCGCCGCCGGTCAGACGGTCATTGCCCGTGCCGCCAATCAGATGATCCGTACCTGCCCCGCCGTCGAGCACGTCATCACCCGCGCCACCGTCAATGAAGTCGTCATCGGTGCCGCCGGAAAGCGTATCATTCCCGTCACCACCGCGCAGCACGTCATCCCCTGCTCCCGCGTCGAACACGTCAGCACCGGCACCAAAGATGAAGATGTCGCTGGCATCGGCCCGCTGGTCTTCGAGGATATCAAGCGCTTGGGTCAGATCGATCTGTTCGATCTCGCCCGCCGCAGCAGGTAGCAGTGTGACAAGGCCATTCTGGTTGCCATCAACTTCGCCACCCGTGCCGGAGCCGATACCCGTAGGCACTTCAACCCCGTGCAGAACAATCTCGCGCAGGGACAGAGGCATGATGTCGTCAGAGGTGTAATCGTTCGAAGTTACCGGGCTGAAGAAGTTGGAATCGTCTTCCAGATTATAGGACTGAAGGAACGACAACTCCCCGTTCACATCTGCCATCGGCGATGCGCCACCTTCGGGTGAAACCAGGGGCAACAGGATGTCACCATATTTTGTCAGACCTTCGAGAACCTCAACCATGCCGTCCAGATCGGCATCTTCTGTAAGACCGGGAGTGGTGGAATCGATCGGGTTTCCATTTTCGTCAAACAGTCCGTGGATATGCTGGAGGTGGGTTACCGACGGGGCCAGCCCTTCAGCGGCGATGGACACATTCAGATAGCGAGTGCCATCGTCTTCGGTGGCCATTGCCAATACGGCATTGCCGGTCACGCCAGAGGAATTCAGCGCGGCCAGATCGACCGACCAGAACGCATCCGCGCCCTTCAGAAAGGTTTCAAAGGATGTGTAGCTTGAGGCCAAATGGGCCATGGTGAGTCCTCCTGTTGATGATCTCTGCACGAAGTCACGAGCGGGCTTGGGCAGAGTTTCAGGAAAACTCAGATAATTTCCGGATCTCGCGAACTCGTGATCCGGGCGTGAGAAATCAAACGCACGAGATAATGCAAATGGCCGGGCACAAGCGCCCCCGGCCATTCTGGAAAGTCAGGTGCGGGCGTCAGCCTTGCAGGGGTTTTACCACAAGGTCAGCCTCGCCGCGTTCCTTCATCGCCAGCGCCGTGGCATGCGCCCCCGCCGCAGTCGTGTAATAGGGGATCTTATCATAAAGCGCGACGGACCGGATTTCGCGACTATCTTCGACGGCCATCGCGCCTTCGGTCGTGTTCATCACCAGCGCGATCTGTTCGTCCTTCATCATATCGACGATGTTGGGCCGGCCCTCGTAAACCTTGTTGACCACCTGACAGTCGATGCCGTGCTGCTCAAGGAAGGCCGCTGTGCCGCGCGTCGCAATGATCTTCATACCCAGATCCACAAGCACCTGCGCGGTTTCAACCAGTTCCGGCGTCTTGTCATTATCCTTGATCGAAAAGAACACGTTGCCTTCGTCCGGCAAAATCACGCCCGCCCCCATCTGCGCCTTGAGGAAGGCCCGCGGGAAGGACCGGTCCCAGCCCATGACCTCGCCTGTAGAACGCATTTCCGGCCCCAGAATCGTGTCCACACCGGGGAAGCGCGCGAAGGGCAGCACCGCCTCTTTCACGCTGAACCACGGCATGTTCGGATCGGCCAGTGTCATCGGGTCGCCCAGTGGCAGCACGTCATCATACCCTGCATCCGCTGGATATGGTGCCCGCATCGGGAAGTTGGACAGCGGTTCGCCGGCCATGACCCGCGCGGCGATGGAGGCGATGGCCGAGTCCGTCGCCTTGGCAACAAACGGTACGGTGCGGCTGGCGCGGGGGTTCACCTCGATCAGGTAGATGTCGCCGTCCTTGACGGCAAATTGCACGTTCATCAGCCCCACGACGTTCAGCGCAAGCGCCAGCGCTTCTGTCTGGACCTTCAGTTCCGCGATGATCTCGTCGGACAGCGAATAGGGCGGCAGCGAACATGCACTGTCGCCAGAATGCACTCCGGCCTCTTCGATATGCTGCATGATACCCGCGACATGCACCTGTTTGCCGTCGGAAATCGCGTCCACATCGCATTCCACGGCACCGGACAGGTAGCTGTCCAGCAACACGGGACTGTCACCCGACACGACCACGGCTTCTTTGATGTAGCGTTCCAGATGCGCCATATCGCGCACGATCTCCATCGCGCGGCCGCCCAGCACATAGGACGGACGGATCACCAGCGGGAAGCCGATATCGTCGGCGATTGCCAGTGCCTGCGCGTCGGTCGAGGCGATGCCGTTGCGCGGTTGTTTCAGGCCCAACTGATTGACCAGCGCCTGAAAACGCTCGCGGTCTTCGGCAAGGTCGATGGCGTCCGGTGTGGTGCCGAGGATCGGAATGCCCTCTGCCTCCAGCGCGTTTGCCAACTTCAGCGGGGTCTGCCCGCCGAATTGCACGATCACGCCATGCAGCGTGCCGTTCTGCTGCTCCACGCGCATGATCTCCATCACATGCTCGAAGGTCAGCGGTTCAAAATACAGTCGGTCAGATGTGTCATAGTCGGTCGAGACGGTTTCCGGGTTGCAGTTGACCATGATGGTCTCGTAACCCTGATCAGTCAGCGCAAAACAGGCGTGACAGCAGCAATAATCAAACTCGATCCCCTGCCCGATCCGGTTGGGACCGCCGCCAAGAATGACAACCTTCTTGCGATCGGATGGGCGGGCCTCGCATTCTACCTCGCCCATCATGGGGGCCTCGTAGGTGGAGTACATATAAGGCGTCTGCGCCTCGAATTCGGCGGCACAGGTATCAATGCGTTTGAACACGGCGGTGACGCCAAGCGCGTGGCGCCGATTGCGCACGTCCTTTTCGGAAAATCCTGTCAGCTTGGCCAGACGCGCGTCCGTAAAGCCCATCATCTTGAGGTCCCGCATGCCTTCCTCATCGGTCGGCAAGCCGGTTTCACGCACGACGTCCTCGGCCTCGACGATCTCGCGGATGCGGGCCAGGAACCACGGATCGAACATGGTGACGCCGTGGATTTCATCGTCGCTCAGCCCGTGACGCATCGCCTGAGCAATAGTGCGCATCCGGTCGGGTGTCTGCTTGCCGATTGCCTTGATGACAGCGGATTTTTCGGGCGCGCCTTCGATGTCTACCTCGTCAAAGCCGGTCAGCCCGGATTCCATCGACGCCAGCGCCTTTTGCAGCGACTCGTGGATGGTGCGGCCGATGGCCATCGCCTCGCCCACCGATTTCATCGCGGTGGTCAGATGCGGTTCGCTGCCCGGAAACTTTTCGAACGCGAACTTGGGGATCTTGGTGACGACATAGTCAATGGTCGGCTCGAAGCTGGCGGGCGTGACCTTGGTGATGTCATTGTCCAGCTCGTCCAGCGTAAAGCCCACGGCCAGTTTCGCGGCGATCTTGGCAATCGGGAACCCTGTCGCCTTGGATGCCAGTGCCGAGGACCGCGACACGCGCGGGTTCATCTCGATCACCACCATGCGGCCGTCTTCGGGGTTGATCGCCCATTGCACGTTCGACCCGCCAGTCTCGACCCCGATCTCGCGCAGCACGGCAATAGAGCCGTTGCGCATGATCTGGTATTCCTTGTCAGTCAGCGTCAGCGCCGGTGCCACGGTGATGCTGTCGCCGGTATGCACGCCCATCGGATCGACGTTTTCGATGGCACAGACGATGATCGCATTATCCGCCTTGTCGCGGACAACCTCCATCTCGAACTCTTTCCAACCCAGCAGCGACTCGTCCACAAGGATCTGGTTTACCGGCGAGGCATCCATACCGGTGCGGCAATAATGGATGTAATCCTCGCGATTATAGGCCACGCCACCGCCGGTGCCGCCCAGCGTATAAGCGGGCCGGATGATCGCCGGCAGTCCGATCTCTTCAAGCGCATCAAGCGCCAGTTGCACCCCGGCGTTCAGATCCACCTTATCCTTCGCGCCTTTGGGCGCGGTGATGATGGTGGCTTTGGGGTTTTCCAGCCCGATCCGGTCCATCGCCTCGCGGAACAGTTTGCGGTCTTCGGCCATCTCGATGGCCTCGCGCTTGGCGCCGATCATCTCGACCCCGTATTTCGCCAGAACCCCCATTTCTTCCAGCTTGAGCGAGGTGTTCAGGCCGGTCTGGCCACCCATCGTCGGCAAGAGCGCGTCGGGCCGTTCTTTTTCGATGATCTTGGCGACGGTCTCTGGCGTGATCGGCTCGATATAGGTTGCATCGGCCAGGCCTGGGTCTGTCATGATTGTGGCGGGGTTGGAGTTTACCAGGATCACCCGGTAGCCTTCTTCCCGAAGCGCCTTGCAGGCCTGTGCGCCGGAATAGTCGAACTCACACGCCTGACCAATCACGATGGGGCCGGCGCCGATAATCATTATTGATGAAATATCGGTGCGTTTTGGCATGGTCAGACCTCTTTCAGCGTTGGCGGGGCTCAGGGTGCGGGGAGTCGCACCCCAAGGCGCAAATTGTCGTGGGTTATAGAGATCGCAACTTGACGTTCAAGCCCCAAACGACGCGCTTTTCCGTATGGTGTGGGGACCGCAAACAGACAAATCACAATAGCCCGACGCGCAGGCTCGGGCCGCGTCTCAGTACACAGGCGCGGCCCCACAAGTCAAATCCTGCACGGCCTTTGTCTCCGCCCGCTGGCTTGCATCTTGCGCGCCAACAAGGTGCCGCAGATGGGTAGAATTACATTTCAGCGCCCAAACACAGCGGATGCGGGCGATTTCGCGCAAAATCGCGGGGCGTTTGGCTTGACTTCCCGCCCTATCGCGGGTGTACCGACGCGCAAACCATCCATTCGAAGAGGCAATGACATGCACGCATACCGCAGCCACACCTGCGAAGGGCTGAACAAGGACCATGTGGGCCGGACAGTTCGGCTCTCGGGCTGGGTTCATCGCATCCGCGACCACGGCGGCGTGCTGTTCATCGACCTGCGCGACCATTACGGCATCACCCAACTGATCTGCGATCCCGACAGCCCGGCCTTTGCCGAGGTCGAGAAAGTGCGCAGCGAATGGTGCATCCGCATCGACGGCGACGTAAAGGCCCGCGACGAAGGCCTGATCAACCCGAAGCTGCCCACTGGCGAGATCGAGGTCTTTGTCCGCGAGGTCGAGGTTCTGGGCGCAGCCGAGGAATTGCCGTTGATCGTGTTCGGCGATCAGGAATACCCCGAGGAAACCCGCCTGCGCTATCGCTACCTCGACCTGCGGCGCGAGGCGATGCAGCGCAACATGACCCTTCGTTCGGACGTGGTGCGCAGCTTGCGCCAGCAGATGTGGGACCGGAAGTTCCGCGAGTACCAGACGCCGATCATCACCGCCTCCAGCCCCGAGGGTGCGCGCGACTTTCTGGTGCCGTCGCGTCTGCATCCGGGCAAGTTCTACGCGCTGCCCCAAGCACCACAGCAGTTCAAACAGCTGATCATGGTCTCGGGCTTTGACAAGTATTTCCAGATCGCGCCCTGTTTCCGCGACGAAGACCCGCGCGCAGACCGCTCGCCCACTGATTTCTATCAGTTGGACATGGAAATGTCCTTTGTCAGCCAGCAAGACGTGTTTGATACGATAAGCCCCGTGATCGCCGGCGTGTTCGAGGAATTCGGCGGTGGCCGCAAGGTCGACGCGGCCGCAGACTGGCCCCACATCAGCTATCGTGACGCGGCGCTTTGGTACGGGTCGGACAAGCCGGACCTGCGCAACCCGATCAAGATGCAGGTGGTGTCGGAACATTTCGCTGGCTCCGGCTTTGCAATCTTCGCCAAGCTTTTGGAACAGGACGGCACCCAGATCCGCGCCATCCCTGCGCCCACCGGCGGCAGCCGTAAATTCTGTGACCGGATGAACGCCTTCGCTCAAAAAGAAGGTCTGCCCGGAATGGGTTATATCTTCTGGCGTGAAAAGACGGCTGATGCCGTTGCACAGGAACAAGGTATCACGGTCAAGGAAGCGCAAGCCAAGCTGAAATCCGGCGAGATCGAAGGCGGCATGGAAGCAGCAGGCCCTCTGGCCAAGAACATCGGCCCCGAACGGACCGAAGCGATCCGTCAGCAGTTGGGCCTTGGCATTGGCGACGCGGCCTTCTTCCTGGGCGGCAAGCCCAAGGCGTTCGAAACCGTCGCGGGACGTGCGCGCAATGTCATCGGCGAGGAACTCGGCCTGACCGACAAGGACCGGTTTGCCTTTGCATGGATCGTGGATTTCCCGATCTACGAAAAGGACGAGGAAACCGGCAAGATCGACTTCGAACACAACCCGTTTTCGATGCCGCAGGGCGGGATGGAGGCGCTGGACGGCGACCCGCTGGATGTTCTGGGCTATCAGTATGACCTGGCCTGCAACGGCTATGAGCTGGTGTCGGGTGCCATTCGGAACCACCGCCCCGAGATCATGTTCAAGGCGTTCGAAATCGCGGGCTACGGCAAGGATGAGGTTGAAAAACGCTTTGGCGGCATGGTCAATGCGTTCCGCTTTGGCGCGCCGCCCCATGGCGGCTGCGCGGCCGGTATCGACCGGATCGTGATGCTGTTGGCGGACGAGGCCAATATCCGCGAGGTCATCATGTTCCCGATGAACCAGCGTGCCGAAGACCTGATGATGAACGCCCCGTCGGAACCGACGTCAGACCAGTTGATGGAACTGTCGCTGCGCGTGATCCCACAAGACACCTGAAATCAGCACAGATGGACAACGGCAGTGTTGTCAGGCCATACTACCGCCAAAGTGGCGATGGCTTCGTTCATCTGGAGCGTGCCCCGGGCTTGACCCGGGGCCTCGCCGTCAAGCTTGCCCAATCGAACAAGAGGCCCCGGATCCAGTCCGGGGCGGGATACGCTCTTGTCGACCAATAGCTCCGATCAATCTTCGAGCGCGTCTGCACGTTTTTCAGGGATCAGTTCGGCCTCTTGCGATTTTCGCTTGAGGAACCGTTCGCCGTAAGCGTCATTTTCTTCTTCTCCGATCACTTGCCTGGCCCGTTTGAAAACGTCCTGTTCTTCCTCTTCCATGTGATGTTCGTAATCGTGTTTCAGCGTCTTGAACCGCGTCAGCCAACCGGTCGATGAGAAATCCATCTCGCGCAGCTCTTCCAGCATTTCGTCCATCTGTGCATGCTCATGCACCGAATGGCGCGCCGCATCCTGCCCCCAGGTTTGCTGCATCAATTTGGAATAAAACGTTTCTTCCTCAGCTGCCGAATGGGATTTGATCTCGCGGTAGAATGCGTCCCAGGCGGACTTGCGTTCCTCGCTTGCACCTGACGTGTCTGCAATCCGGTCAAGAAGGTCGCGATGCAGGTTGTGATCTTCTCGGATGGCGTCGTAGATAGATGGCATGTCTTGTCCTCCGAATTCGGTATGGCAGGCAAACGCCCCCCACCCGAAATTCGTTCCCGCAAGGCTTCGGCGGCGGAACGCCGACACGGCGATCAGGACAGATGTAATGTCGTTTTGGCGGTGCTATATTCACGCCAGGCTCAGCAACAACATGATGCAGGTTCCGTCTTGTCCTTCGACCCAGATCTGGCAGAGATTCGCTTTGGCTGCGGGCTATCGCCTGTGCTGGCCCCTGCAAAATCAACCAAAGCAATACTCGCCGCGCTTTCCGGCCCCGATGACATGGCCGCCCGCTTTCCCATCGAATCGTTCGAGACCTTTCAGGGCCGGATGCTGGAGCGCGCGCGCCAGTCCGCAATCCGTCGCAAGGATCGCGGATCGCCCGCGTCCCGTGCGGCAACAAAGGCGATCCGACGCCTGAATCAAACCGCGCGAATCGACGCGGCCGGTTGGTTTGGGCAAACATTGATGCGGCGCACCTGGACCGAAGACGGATTGCGCGAAAGGTTGGCGCATTTCTGGGGCGATCACTTTACGGCACGAGGCAAGACCGGCGTGCTGCGTCGCGCCACCTCTCCCTATATCGAGGATGCCATCCGCCCGCATCTGACCGGCCGGTTTGAAGAGCTTTTGATCGCTGCAGTGAAGCATCCGTTGTTCTTGCATTACCTTGACCAGCAAAACTCTGTGGGGCCGAACAGCGCCGTGGCCACGCGGCGGAAAAAGAACACCGGGCTGAACGAAAACCTTGCCCGCGAGGTATTGGAACTGCACACGCTTGGCGTTGACGGGCCATATACACAACAAGATGTGCGCCAACTGGCAGAGCTTTTTACCGGGCTGACCTTTCAGATCCGCGCCGGGTTCAAGTTCAACAAGCATTTCGCCGAACCTGGCGCGGAGACAGTGCTTGGCAAGGAATATGGCGGCGATCCGGCGCGGCTGCGCGATGTCCATGCTGCGCTGCGCGATCTTGCCCGCCACCCCGCGACAGCCCGGCACCTGTGTTGGAAGCTTGCCGTGCATTTCGTATCCGACACTCCGACAGAGGCGCTGGTCGTTGCGATGACGCGGCGCTACGATGACAGCCGTGGAGATCTGATGCAGGTGTATGAAACCCTGCTCAATCACCCCGACGCCTGGGTCCCGGCAGGCAACATCAAGCAACCGATTGATTTCGTCAGCTCCGCCTGCCGTGCGCTCGCCGTTGCGCCGGAGCTGATCGCGGGGTTCGACGAACGCGCGCTTCAGCTTAACATCATCCAGCCGATGGGGCTGATGGGCCAGATATGGGAGCGTCCCGAAGGCCCCGATGGATGGCCAGAGGAAGACAGGCAATGGGTGACGCCGCAAGGCATTGCCGCACGCCTGCAATGGGCCGTGGCCGTGCCGCAAGTGCTGCGCCCGGACCTGCCCGACCCGCGCGACTTTGTCCGCACGGCGCTTGGGACGCGCAGCAGCGCGGCCACCGCCTTTGCCGCCAAGGCTGCCGAAAGCCGCGCGGATGGCATCGGCCTGATCCTCGCCTCCCCCGCATTTCAACGCCAATAAAGGCAATCCGATGTCGCAACGCCCCCTTACCCGCCGCGCCTTTCTGACACGTTCGGCAGCCCTTGGATGTTCGGCCGCGGCCAGCCCGCTGTTGACGCCGATGACCTTTGCAGCCGCCCCCGGTGACAACCGACTGGTGGTGATCATCCTGCGCGGCGGCATGGACGGTATCGGCGTCGTACGCCCCTATGGCGATCCGGCCTATCGCGCCTTGCGCGGACATCACCCCATGGTCTCGGACACCGGACCGGTCGATCTGGATGGGTTCTTTGCCATTCATCCCGCGCTCCGCCCATTGATGCCTTTGTGGCATGCCGAACAATTGGGCTTCGTTCACGCGGTCTCGACGCCGTATCGCGACAAGCGCAGCCATTTCGACGGGCAGGACCTGCTGGAGGCCGGAACACCCGATCTGGCACAGGGGTTGGCGCGGGACGGTTGGCTGAACCGGATGATGACGACGATGCCGGGTCTCACCACGCGCTCGGCCTTTGCCATCGGGCGCGACAATATGGCGGTTCTGTCCGGTTCGGCCCCTGTTTCCAACTGGTCGCCCGACAGTGATCTGCAACTCAGCCCGCAGGCCATGTTGCTGGCGGAAATGGTTATGGCCGAGGATCCTCTGTTTTCCGCGGCCCTGAAAGAGGCTTACGGTCTTGCCGGGTCGGATGGTGACCCGGTGCGCAGCCTTGCCAGCGAAAGCGAGATACTCGCCGAGATGCAGCAGAACATGCTGGCGGCGACGCGTGGCGGGACGGAAACCAAGATTGCCGAATTTGCAGCGCAACAGCTGCGCGGTGCCACCCGCATCGCGTCTTTTTCTTTGAACGGGTGGGACACGCATGCTCAGCAATACAAGGGACTGAACAAAGCATTGGGCCGGTTGGCACAAGTGATTCTGGAGTTGAAGTCAGGACTGGGGCCGGTCTGGGACAAAACGGCCATTGTCGCGATGACAGAGTTCGGACGGACGGTCCGCCTCAACGGATCCAACGGCACGGATCACGGTACCGCCGGCGCCATGATCATGGCCGGCGGCGCGATTCGTGGCGGCCGGGTGGTGACCGATTGGCCAGGACTGGAGGAAAGCGCACTTTACAAGCGGCGGGACCTGATGCCCACCCGCGACGTGCGCGCGCATGCCGGATGGCTGATGCGCGAACTGTTCGGGACGTCGGTCAGTGATCTGGAAAGCATCATATTTCCGGGGCTTGAAATGGGAAGCAACCCGCATCTGGTGCTATGACCCCGTCCCATCCGTACCGTACCAACGCCAATTCCCAAGTCACCCAACCATGTGCAGTCAACCAGGCTGGGGCTATTTTGTCATGGAAAGTCGCACGGTTCTGCGCCAGAAATGCAGAATGTTCCTGATGTCACATTTCATCGCAAAGGGCCTTGGATGAGCAATCCGTACAGGCACCGCGAGACCGTCGAAGGCTGGTCGCCGCCCCCGCGCCCTGCGGCCGCGCCGATGAATGGACGGTATTGCCTGCTGGAGCCGCTGCGCGCGGGCCGCCACGCAGCCGCGTTATTTGATGCCTATCACGGGAATGATGCGGTCTGGGACTATCTGCCATACGGGCCATTTTCGTCCCTGGAACAATATGCCGAATGGTTGCGAAGTGTCGAAGGGCTGGACGATCCGGCCTTCTATGCGATCCACGACAATGACACGGGTCGCCGGGGAGGTGTCGCCGCCTATCTGCGGATTACCCCGCAAGCAGGCTCTATCGAAGTCGGACACATCAACCTTGCGCCTGCGCTGCAAGGCACCCGTGCCGCAACTGAAGCGATCTACTTGATGATGCGCCACGCGTTCGAGGCCGGGTATCGGCGCTTTGAATGGAAGTGTGACGCGCTGAATATGGGGTCGCGCCGCGCGGCGCAGCGGCTGGGTTTCAGCTATGAGGGCGTGTTCAGACAGGCCACTGTGGTCAAGGGCCACAACCGTGATACCGCGTGGTTTGCCATGATCGACAAGGAGTGGCCCGCGTTGCAAACCGCCTTTGACAGCTGGCTGGACCCTGACAACTTTGCGGCCGACGGGCAGCAGAAAACACGGCTTAGCGATCTGACGAAACCTGTGCGTTTCGCGGATGATCCCGCGTTGGCGCTCTGATCAGATCGCCACCCTTTCGCTCAACCTTTCCTGTACCAAACCTGCAAGCGATGCCGCCAGCGACTGCACCGGTTGCCCCTTCTCGCGTGACATCGCCAAAGCATCGGCTGCATCCAGAAGCGTGGAATCCCCGGCACTGCGCGCGACCCCGGACAGGAACTGCACGACATAGGCGATGCTGCGATCGTCACAGGCATCGCTCAGCACGTCTGCGGCATGGGCCATATCGTCGCGATAGGCGACCGGATCCGGGACGATGATCTCGTCAGAAACCGTTCGCAGACCCGCCGGCCTGCGCTCGGCTGGAAGGTGAGCCAGTACTGCGGACTGAAACAGTGACACACCGCTAAGGGGCTTGGCCAGGAAACCGTCGGCACCGGCCGCGATTGCCACCGTCTCGGCGAAATCATCACCGCTGATGGCAAGGATGACATCGACACGCGGCATCGCCCCCGCCATTTCCGCGATCAGATCGGCCCCGGACCCGTCCGGCAGCCCCATATCCACGATGGCCACCGAGGGACGGTAAACCTGAAGGTGTCGCCGCGCGGATTTCAGACAATCTGCACGGCGCAAACGCGCCCCGCTGCGCAGACACATCAGGCGCATCGCCTCACACGCATAACGGCTGTCTTCGACCACCAGCACGGTCAGGCCAAGCAGGGGCCGCGTGGCAGTGGGCAGTCGGCTCAGGTCAATCTTGTCCAGTTCATCCATGGCAACCTCCTATTCGGACCTCCGCACTCTGCCCTGAACAGCCCTAATGAGCGGTTAATGGACGCAGCCTGCTTGCGCGCAACCACCCGCCCCATGCATAAGCGGCAAAACAACCACGGAGATTTCCCGATGATCGGTCGCCTGAATCACGTCGCCATTGCCGTCCCGGATCTGGAGGCTGCCTGCGCTCAGTATCGGTCGGCACTGGGTGCATCGGTTGGTGCCCCCCAGGACGAACCCGATCACGGCGTAACCGTGGTGTTCATCGAACTGCCCAACACCAAGATCGAACTGCTTTACCCTTTGGGGGACGAAAGCCCGGTCAACGGCTTTCTTGAAAAGAACCCCGCAGGCGGCATCCATCATATCTGCTATGAGGTCGATGACATTCTGGCCGCGCGTGACCATCTGAAGGCCACAGGTGCCCGCGTTCTGGGTTCCGGCGAGCCCAAGATCGGCGCGCATGGAAAGCCGGTGCTGTTCCTGCACCCCAAGGATTTCAACGGCTGTCTGGTCGAATTGGAACAGGTCTGACTGCTGGGAGCATCGTCAAATGTCCATTGTTTCTGCTGTCGTTCTTTTCGCGGTGATCTGGTTTCTGTGCTTCCTGATCATCATTCCGCTTCGCCTTCAAACACAGGGCGATGTGAACAAGATCGTGCCCGGCACACATGCCAGCGCGCCAGAGCATCACGGGCTGAAAAAGAAGGCCTTGATCACCACGGGGATCTCCGCGGTCTTGTGGGCCATTATCGCTGGCGTCATCCTGTCAGGGTGGATCACCGTGCGTGATCTGGACATGTTCAACCGGATGGCACCCGAGACTGAAGCTCATGAAACAGATGGGTAAAGGTGGCAGCTCCCAAAATCGGGATCAACAGGTTCACCAACGGCACCGATAGCGGCACAGCCATCAACACGCCGGCCAGCCAGATCGTGGCCATGTGGCGCCTGCGCAGACGTTTCGCCTCGGCCCTGCCCACCCGCCGCATCGCCGCAAGCGTGAAGTATTCCCGGCCCAACAGAAACCCGTTCACGCCCCAGAAGATAAACGGCCACGCGGGCAGAAAGATCAGCCCCAGAACAAGCGCAACAATATTTGCGAGGATCAGTACCCCGAGAAAGTTGACCGTGTCGCGCAGGGCGTCCCCGAAAGGCACTGGGGAGGCAGGCGGCAGGTCTGGATAGTGCTTGTCCTCCACCGCCTGCGCCACATCGTCGAGAAACATCGAGGTAATGGCCGACGCAACCGGCACCATCAGAAAAACCGACAGAACCATCATCAGGCCAATAGCGGCCCAACTGGCGAAATCATCCAATGCGGTGATCTCTCGGCCGAACAACGTCACGCCTTCGGGGATGATCGCGTCGAGCAGCCACAAGAAACCGGCCGTGGCCCCTATCAGCAATGCGATGGTCAGCCCGACCCCCAGCACCAGAACTTTGCGAAACCGCATATCTCCGATTTGGCCGACAGCCGCCAGAAACGACGACAGGATCATTCTGTAACCCAGCTCGTGATGTCGTCCAGCACCGGGCGCGGACGCTCAGGCGGGGCCGCCGTTTCTGTCCCGATATGAATGTATCCGGCGATACGCTCATGCGATGTCAGACCAAGCGCCTCTTCCATGAATTTTCGGTCATGCGCGACCCAGCCAGACAGCCAGTTTGCCCCCCATCCGGTCGCCAGAGCCGCATTCAAAAGCGCAAGGCACACTGCTCCGGCAGAATAGGTCTGCTCCAGCAACGGCACCTTCTCGGCTTTGCGTTCCACCTGAACGACCGCGACACAAAGCGGGCTGTCGGCAAATTGCGACCGCCCCTTGTCAATCTTGCTTTCATCCAGGCCCAGGCTCTTGCCCCGCCGTTCGGCCGCGCTGGCCAGGCGTTGCAACGCCGCCCCCTGAAGGACGATGAACCGCCACGGTTCCAGCTTGCCATGATCGGGCGTCCGCGCCGCTGCGGTCAGGATTTTTTCCAAAGCCTGCGTGTCGGGTGCAGGGCCTGTCAGGGTCTTGGCGGGACGCGACCGCCGGCTCAATAGAAATTCCATCGCAGAGGGGTTGGGCGCGGGCATTGGCGGTCTCCTGTTATTACTGCCCCTATGTCTGCCGGGAACCGAAAGGTTTCAAGGGTTTTCAAATGGTTTTAATCAGGTATCCTCGGGGGATCATCATCAAATATCCCCCGCAACAGCCGAAAGTTATGCGCGTTTTTGTGGTGCGGTATGATTTGCAGCAATATATATCGACCGGACGCGCAGCCAGGCATCCGACTGTCCGAGCATCACGCACTCACGAACAAGAAACCCCAGGCCCGACAACATCCAGGCCCGGTCAGAACCTATGTTGGCTGCCCTGATTTGTATAATGAATAAAGCCCCTTAGCGGTGCTTTGAGTGTAATGGCCATATTCCACACCCGGATGATAAAATCCCGTTTCATCCGGTTTGAGACAGCCCCGCCGATCACATGATGTGCAACACGTCCAATATCTCAGCTGCATAGAGCGCCAATAACCGCCCACCATGTGCGCATAAGCCCATAAAACCAAAAGGTTTCTTCCAGGTGGGGCGCATGCCATGGCGGCACCAAGTCTCTGACCATCAGGGTGTCATCGGTCGGAATTTGGATAGAATCTGGCAGCGTTCGTCCATGTAATTCAACTGGATAGATCAAGGACCTTCTAATCCGTTGGTCAAGCCCAAATTTTGCTTTGAAGTGACGTTGATTAGCAAGTAGTAGAATATCGCGGACTGTTTTACAGCCTGTTTTCAGCGGCTCCGTAGCTCAACTGGATAGAGCGAGGACCTTCTAAGCCGGAGGTCTGGAGCCAGAAGGAGATGAAAATACAGACGGTTAGGGAAATGTCACTGGTTTGAGAACCGTTTTCCGAACCGTTATCAAAGAGCCACGGTCCCGTAGCTCAACTGGATAGAGCACCTGACTTCTAATCAGGATGTTGGGGGTTCGAGTCCTCCCGGGATCGCCAAATCAAACTACTTACTGAAATCCCGCGTTGAAAGCGGCTATTGGGTGTTCCGCGCACCTACCGGATACAAACACGTTTCCGCCAAAGGTGGCGGCAAGGTGCTTGTGCCTAACGAGCCGATAGCCGCCGTGGTTCGCGAAGCTCTGGAAGGTTATGCTAGCGGGTGTTTCGCCAGCCAAGTCGAAGTGCCGCGCTTTTTCAAACGCAATCCGCATTTCCCTAAAGATCGCAAGGACGGCTCATTGCGCCCCATGACGGTCACGCGGCGGCTCAAGAAGGTTGTTTACGCCGGATATCTCGAGGCTCTCAAATGGAAGGTCGCTGTTAGGGAAGGAAAGCACGAAGGTCTTATCAGCTACTAGACGTTCCAGCGCATTCAAGAAAATCTGGAAGGAAGGAAAAGCGCCCCGGCAGCGCGGGCGGATTATCACGAGGATTTCCCGCTACGCGGGTTCGTCGCATGCGGTTCCTGCGGCAACGCCATGACGGCGGCTTGGACTACAGGCTGCCGCAAGCGATACGCCTACTATCGCTGCGAGACGCGGGACTGCGAAGAGCCGCCGAAGTACCGCCGGAATCAAGGGTATAGAACTATAAAATCTGCCTTTTCCCTTCAAGGTGTTAGGGGATTCGACAGGTCTAAATGGAGAAATGGTGCTGTGAGAGAGGATTGAACTCTCGACCTCACCCTTACCAAGGGTGTGCTCTGCCACTGAGCTACCACAGCATCTCGTTTCCAGTTAGTAACCTCTGACGTTGGCACGAGGCAAGAGGGTTCTGGGATTCCTCTATCACGATCAGCGCCTGCTGTTCGTCCGACCGATATGCAGCAGCGACCCGTGCGCATACAGGGCAAATGAACCGTAGGAAACCGACGGTGTGGGCGGCTCTCTAGACGCAATTCAGATCGCGTGCAAGCGCAATCTGGACGCTTTTTGCCGAGTGGGTTAAGGAGGGCCGATGAAGCGGAAATCGGACAGTGCAAAACCGGCGAACCGGGATGATCGACTGAAAGCGGCGTTGAAGGCCAATCTGGCCCGGCGCAAGGCGCAAGCGCGCGCCCGAGCCACTGCGGTGGATGACACACAGGCCAACGAGCAGGCCGGGAAAAAGAAAGACTGAGGCATATGGATTCGATCATAGTGACTGGTGGCGGCGAACTCGATGGGCAGATCCCGATAGCCGGGGCCAAGAACGCGTGCCTCACACTTATGCCCGCGACGCTCTTGTCGGAAGAGCCGCTGACGCTGACCAACGCGCCGCGCCTGTCGGACATCAAGACCATGACGGAGCTTCTGAGCTCGCTTGGGGCAGAGGTATCCAGCCTTCAGGGTGGCAAGGTGTTGGCAATGTCCAGCCATAACCTGAACAATCACACCGCGCATTACGACATCGTTCGAAAGATGCGCGCATCCAACCTCGTGCTGGGGCCGATGCTGGCAAGGTTGGGGCATGCGATCGTCTCCCTGCCCGGTGGATGCGCCATCGGCGCGCGCCCGATGGATCTGCATATCGATGCACTGGAGGCATTGGGCGCAGAGATTGAGCTGAAAGACGGCTACCTGCATGCGCAGGCTCCGGGCGGGCTGAAAGGTGCCACGCACGAGCTGCGTTTTGCCTCCGTAGGTGCCACCGAGAACACGGTGATGGCGGCGACGCTGGCCAAAGGCACCACCGTGCTGAAGAACGCGGCGCGCGAGCCCGAGATTGTTGATCTGGTGCGCTGCCTGCGCAAGATGGGTGCGCAGATCGACGGTGAGGGTACCTCGACGATCACCATCCAAGGCGTTGACCGGTTGGGCGGTGCGACACATCAGGTCGTCACCGACCGGATTGAACTGGGCACCTATATGCTGGCTCCCGCGATCGCAGGCGGGACGGTCGAATGTCTTGGCGGCCGGATCGAGCTGGTACAGGCTTTTTGCGAAAAGCTGGATCAATGCGGGATTTCGGTCGAGGAAAACGAAGCGGGGCTGAAAGTGTCGCGCAAGAATGGCCGCATTCGGGCCGTCGATGTCGTGACAGAGGTATTTCCAGGCTTTCCAACTGACCTTCAGGCACAGATGATGGCGCTGCTCTGCACCGCAGATGGCACCTCGGTCCTGGAAGAGAAAATCTTCGAGAACCGCTTCATGCACGCGCCGGAACTGGTGCGCATGGGTGCGGAAATCGACGTTCAGGGCGGCCTTGCCACGGTGCACGGCGTCGACCGGCTGAAGGGCGCGCCAGTGATGGCGACCGACCTGCGCGCCAGCGTTTCCCTGATCCTTGCCGGGCTGGCGGCCGAAGGCGAAACCATTGTCAGCCGAGTTTACCATCTGGATCGCGGATACGAACAGGTCGTCCGCAAATTCTCGGGCGTTGGTGCCAAGATAGAACGGGTACAACTCAAATGACCGATGATGCAAAATTCGAAGATGGCGGCGATCGCCCGCTGAACCTCGGGGCTTTGGATGTGGAGGATCTGACAGTCTTGTCGTCACTGGCGCAAGACGCGGTTTTCCCGATCACCGAAATGCGTTGGGATCGCGGCACGGGACGGCTGGCGCTGCTGGTCAATCGTTTCCGTTGGGAGGACCTTCAGTCCGCCGGCCAGACAGCACGGTCGCCCGAACGTGTGCAATCGGTTTTGATGATCGAAAACGTTCACCGCGTCGGCACCCAAGGCATCGACCCGAAAGATCGCGATACGGTGCTGTCCCTGCTTGCGCTGACATTCGAGGCCACCGATGCGCCCTCTGGCAACGTCATTCTGACGCTGGCCGGCGACGGTGCGATCCGGGCCGAGGTTGAGGCTTTGGACATTCGGTTGCGCGACGTGACCCGCCCATATCTGGCACCCTCACGTCAAGCGCCCCGCCATCCAGCGTAGAGCGCACGGTCGCAAGCCGTTCGCCGCGCCCCGTGCGTGCCCTGAGACACTCAGCCCCGGCACCCTGTCGGGTGCGGCCCGCCAAACCATGCACTTGGAGAGAGAGATTGAGCGGACCGCCATTCATCCCGGCGGGAGGAGTTTGAAACAGGCAGAAGACCGCGCCGTTTCTGCGTCTGATACTGTCAAACCACGGACAGAAAGCGAATTCTTATTTCCTAAGAACAGGTCAGCCCACAACCGGGGTCAGCCCTTCAAGGCAAAAACCACGATTGCGCTGCGTCCGGATCTCAAATCCGAAATCCTGCCCGGCGATCTTTTTTCGCAGATAGCCGATATAAACATCGACGACATTTTCCGTGCCGGACCCGTCGGTCGCCCATAACATGTCAAAGATCTGCCCGCGCGACACCGGTGATCCGGCGTTGTCCGCCAGAATGCGCAGCAGCGAAAACTCCCGCTCTGTCAAGAAGGTTTCGCCCTGCGCGCTGCGCAAGCTACGCGTCCTTTCCGTCATGACAGCGGGTGCCGGGCGACTGACCATCGCGCGTTTCTCCTGCACACGCAGCCGGGCCACCAGCTCGTCGAAGGAAAACGGCTTGACGATATAGTCATCTGCGCCGGCCTCCAGGCCGGCGGCGCGATGATCCACATCCGACAGGGCCGACAGCATGATGATCGGCACCACGATACCTCCGGCACGCGCAGAGCGGACAACGTCGATGCCATTCTCTTCCCCCAGCATGACATCGAAAATCGCACCATCGTACTGATCCGCCATCAGCCGTTCCAACGCCCTGTCGGCGCGGTTCTCGGTATCCGCGATATAACCATGCAGGGCCAGACCGCGCGCAAGGGCTGCGGTGATTCCGGGGTCATCATCGACGATCAGAAGGCGTGTTGTCATAGCGGCAGTTTACGGATCCTTGCGCGGCAGTCTAACGGATACTTTCGTTCCGTGCCCGCCCGCATCGTCGGACGGCAGCGGGCTTTGCATCCGGATCGTGCCCCCCTGTGCTTCGACCACCCAACGCGCCAGCGCCAGCCCGATCCCAAACCCCTGCCCTTCCGGGCTGCGCCCGCGCCTGAACCGCTCAAACAGTCCCGCGATGTCGGAGGGGGGCACGCCGGGACCATGATCCACCACGGCAATTCCGACCGATTGCGGCTCGTCTATGGGCACCAAACGCACGATCTCACCGTCCCGCGCATGTCGCACGGCGTTGCGCACCAGCCCCACCACCACCTGCCGCATCCAGTTGGCATCCGCCACAACCGGAAGCGCGGGGCAAGGTGCCATCTCCAGCACCATGCCCGCATTTGCGCATTCATGGGCAACCTCTTCGGCCACATCGGTCAAGATCTCGGCCAGATCAACAGGCTGCGGATCCAGCGCCAGTTCACCATTTTCCGAACGCGCCACCCGCAGCAAATCATCAATCCGCCGGTTCAGACGCGCCGCGCGCTCTTCGATCGTGGCGAAGGCAGAATCCGCCCCGGACCCCTGCCTTTGGCCGATCTGCGCCTCCATCAGGATCACCGTCAGCGGCGTGCGCAGCTCATGGCTTATATCGGCGAAAAAGCGGCGGCGGTTTTCATCGGTTTTCTCCAGCGCCGCATTGGCGGTGCGCAGCTCCGTCGTGCGCTGTTCGATGATCTTATTCAACGCCGCACGGTCTTTGCGTATGTTGTCCTCGCGCAGACTTAGCGCCTGTGCCATCCGGTTGGTCTCGGAGTAGAGCAGCCCGATCTCATCCTGCCGGGTTTCGGGCAGTGCGACGGCGTAATTCTCTGACCCGATCTGCCGGGCCGCATCGCGCAGCCGGTCAAGTCGCCCGAATTGAGGCCGAACCAACCCGAAATAAAAGGCCAGTGCGGTCAGGACGGACAGAACGGCAATCACGATTGCCAGCCGTCCAAGCGACTGCCGCAATCTCTCGATCCCCGTCAGGATTTCGTTTCTGAACAGGATTTCGGCATTCACCGCCTGATTGAGCAGCGGATCAAACCCGGATGCGAACCCATTGATCCGTGCCCTCAGCGTTTCTGCATTGTCAGGACCTGCCTGCAATCCGCTGACAGTATTGCCGATCAAAGCCTCCATCCGCGCCAGACCCAACGATTGCGTGGCATAGCGGGATTGCGCGTCCAGCCCCAATGCCTCGACCTGCGCGACGGCCTGTTCCAGATCCCGGCGCAACTGCCCAAAAGTGGTATTGATGTTCCTGACAACCGGCTCAAGCCGTTCTCCCCGCGCCCCGGCATCAAGTCCGGCTTGCACCGCTTCGGTCGAAATCACGAGAAAGGTGGAAATCTGGGTAGAGAGCGTGGAATAGCGCGCAATCCGCGCCTCTGCGGCCAGCGCGGTTTCCAACCGATCCGAAACGCGGGTCATCCCGATGAACATCGCCCCCGCGGTAAAAAGCGTCCCCACCGTCAGAAGCATTGCCCCGCCCGCCAGGCGGACCTTGAGAGAGACCTTTCTACGCTGCGACATCACAATTCGACCATTTCTTCGGCATAGGCCGAAAGATGGACAAGAAAACGGATAGTTCGCATGATCATTCCTGCCAACACGTCGTCGATTTCAGGACCCCGTTAAAGGTGCAACGCCACAATGCGTTCGGGCTTGGGGGATGTATTGCAGAGAAATGCGCCGCGCGTAAACGCAATAGCATGCCCTGCCCCATTTTGCAGAGGCCTGTCGGAAAGCGACGCCGTTGCAAAGGTTCCGACGGCTTGCGCTTCTCAATCCTTGGCGCGGTTGACCTGTCTATGACAGCACCCAGGTTCATACATTCCCAACCCAAAAGAAAGCGGCTCTCGCCCGAAACCTGACGGGAGATATACGCAGCACCGGGGGAGTGCATTGCGACCCAACCGAGGAGGTACCCATGAAATATATAGTATCCCGCAATGCCTTGGCCGCTGTCCGCTTTTGCTGCGGCGGCACGGGAAAATCCGGAATGCAATGCTCCGGCCAATCCGGGCGGCCGCTGGAATTTCACCTGCCGTCAAGTCGGTAAATCCTTGCAGGATCAAGAGTTCATCGACCTTCGGCACTGGCGAGCTGCGCGGAGGCACCATGCAATTGCACAGCGCGTCCCGTATACGCTGTGCAACCATCATCGGATGAAGCCCGCGCAAAAGAAAGCCCCGGCCAGCGCGTGCTGACCGGGGCGGGTTCGTTCAGGTTCAGTGGCCCCGTCAGTGGCCCAGTGTTGCCGCATCGACGCGGCGGGGGTCCGAGGCACCGAACAGGTAGCCGCTTGCTTCGTCCACAAGGATCGACTGGGTCGAGCCCATCACGGACTGTTCGCTGACCTTGTGTCCGCGCTGTTCCAAAAGGCCAATCGTATCGACGCTGATCCCATCCTCGATGCGGATTTCATCGGGCAACCACTGGTGGTGGATGCGGGATGCAAAGCTGGCCTCGGCGATGTTCATGCCGTGGTCAATCACGTTCATGATGACTTGCAGCGTGGTCGTGATGATCCGCGACCCACCCGGCGAACCGGTCACCATGAAGACCTTGCCATCCTTCATCACCAGCGTCGGCGACATCGACGACAGCGGCCGCTTGCCACCTTCGACAGCATTGGCATCCCCGCCGATCAACCCGTAGGCGTTGGGCACGCCCGGTTTGGCGGCAAAGTCGTCCATTTCATTGTTCAGCAGCACGCCGGTGCCGTCAGCGACCATGCCCGACCCGTAGGAAAAGTTGATCGTGTAGGTGTTGGCGACGGCGTTGCCATCCTTGTCCACGATCGAGAAATGCGTGGTCTCGTTGCTTTCATAGGGCGCAAGATCGCCCGGCTTGATCGTGCTGGAGGGTGTTGCGGCATGCAGGCTGATCTGCTTGCGAATGTCGGCGGCATAATCCTTGGACGTGATCTCTGCCAGCGGCACATCGACAAAATCGCTGTCCCCCAGATACTCCGAGCGGTCCGCATAGGCGCGCTTCATCGCTTCGGCCATCAGGTGGATCGTGTCGGCGGAGTTATGGCCCAGAAAGCCGATGGGGTATTCTTCCAGGATGTTGAGGATCTGCACGATATGCGCCCCGCCAGAACTGGGCGGCGGCATCGAGACGATCTCGTAGCCGCGATAGGTGCCGCTGACCGGGTCACGCAGGACGGGCTTGTAATTGGCCATATCCTCGACCGTGATCCGCCCGCCGGAATCCTGCACGGCCGCGGCAATCTTTTCCGCCGTCTCGCCTTTGTAGAAGCCGTCAATGCCTTCATCGGCGATCTTCTGAAGCGTGTTGGCCAGATCGGTCTGTGTCAGAGTTTCGCCCGGTTCGTAAAACCCGCCACCCTCTTTGAAGAAGATCGTTTCGGACGAGGGCCATTTCTTCAGCCGTGCTTCTAGTCCTTTGAGGCTGTCGGCAAGGCCCGGCGTTACGGCAATCCCGTCGCGCGCAAGGTCAATCGCGGGCTGGATAACCTCGGCCAGCGTCATGGTGCCGTATTGGTCCAGCGCCATCTGCATACCCGCGACAGTGCCCGGTACGCCCGTGGCAAGGCCGGTGAAGCGTGACAATTCGGAATCGGCATTGCCTTCTTCGTCAAGATACATGTCCCGCTCGGCCGAGGCAGGGGCCATTTCGCGGTAATCAATCGCTTTGGTCTCGCCAGATTCCGCGTCATGCACAAGCATGAAGCCCCCCCCGCCGATATTGCCCGCACGCGGCAGGGTCACTGCCAGTGCAAAAGCCACCGCAACGCCCGCGTCGATGGCGTTGCCGCCGGCTTTGAGAATGTCGAGCCCGACGCGGGCGGCAACACCTTCCTGCGCCGCGACCATGCCATTTTCCGCATAAACCGGATGAACGCGGTCAGCACCCGAAAAAATCGCGTCTTCCTGCGCGTGAAGCGCAGAAGCACTGGCGAATGCGAGGCATAAGGCCCCGGAAAAGAGCTGTCTCATGGTGTCCCTTTCATGCTGCGGAAATCATTCGAAACCCAAACGTCTCGGTAAGGATCGTGCCAATTCCATGCCTCCGGATCAACCACCTTTCGATGCATGATGCCCAACAACACACTCTGAGCGAGAGTTCGCCGCTAATTCGGGGCGTCATTCGGAGCATCGTCCGCGCCACCCCATATAGAAAAAATACAGTAAAAAACGGTGTCCGCGTCCTACCGCACGATGCTGAATATTGGCCCTATCGGTGGCGGCCAGTTGGCGGCACTGAACAAACTTCGCGCGTGGTTGAACAAGTCGGCGAAACCCGGCGACCTGTTCAGGACGGCGGTGGCCTGATATTCGAACGCGCTACCAAGAGCGGAGAGCTATGTATTGCCCGCCCTGAGGATCGTAACATATTGTATTATAGTCAATATTTCAGAAATCGTTTAATTCCCTGGCGGTCCGGGGGTCGCGGGCCCGATCCATTTCATCGACACCAACGCGCCGGATGCAGGCCGTCACCAATACCAAGGATCCGGCTGACATCTGAAAATACTTGAAGGGATCGCTTTTGTCACAATTTCGACTGTCGGCGTTTGCGTCATCATGTGTCACCAGAAACGCACTGTTGGCACGATCCGTGTTCCAGCACGCGCTGATTTTTTGCAAACCACTAATGGGTCTCAAAGACCGGCACGAAGGCCGCCGGAGCCAGGGTTTCGGAAAGTGAAATCGCATCGACATTGTCCCCGGTGATGACTTGGATCTTCGGTCCGGCCTTGGTGATCTCAAGCTTGCCTTCGATGGCACGCACCGCCATTTCGATGGCCAGCCGCCCTTGCAGGATTGGAAAATCAGTCGGTGCCGCGAGAATTCTGCCGCGTCTGATGCCGCGATAGACCGCATGGCTCATGTAATCGGAAACGATCAGAATCTGCTCATCAAGCCCTCGCGCGCGCAGCAACGACACCGCCGCTTCGGCGGTCGGGGCGCTTCCGACAATGTAATCGAGATCGGGGAAATCATCGAGCGCCTCTTCGACCAGTCGCACCTGGATCTCACGACCGGTATCGCCGAATTTGCTGACAACGACTTCCGCCGAACTGCCGCGCAAGGCCTTGTGAAAGCCGTTCTGAACAAAGCGCACCCAGCCAGCTCCTTCGGGGCCGGGAAACCAGGCCAACCGCACCGGCGCGCTGCCCTCCGGGTGGCGCTCTGCGATGATCCGCCCGGCGGCGGCACCCATTTCCTCCCAAGACACGGCCGAACGGGCGCTGATACCGCCTTCGGCGATGTCATTGACCGCCGCGATAACCGGGATCTGCCCGGCGATCTGGCGGATGGTTGTCGAGAGTCCGTGAAACGACACTGTCCCGATGATCAGCGCATCGGCACCGGAGGCGACGCAGCTTTCGACCTGCTCGATCTGCCGCGCGAGATTGGGATAGCCGCCCGCCTCGACCAGTCGGAAGGAAACCCCCAGACGGCGCGCTTCCTCGACCATGCCGTAATTGACGCTAAGCCAATAGGCGTCCTTCATATGCGGATATGAGACGCAGATCCGCCAGCGCAGCGCAGCGCCTTCGAGCGGCTGATAGGCAATGGTATCAACCGTCTGCTTACCCTCGGCGGAGAGACGCGGCACGTCGAGATCCCAGCTTTGCGCCAAGGCCGGTGCGCTCAGGGCCAGCCAGATCAGTGCGGCGAGATTTCGCATGGGGGTCCATTCCTGTGAAGTCCGGGCATTAGACACCGGGCGCGACTGCGTTTCAAGTTTGCGCAAGCGCGACTTTGCTGCGTAAGCTGGCGCATGTTCGAAAGATTGGGATTGGGCGGGCGGTTGATCCTGGCGTTCCTTGTGATCGCCGGGTTGCCGACGCTTGCTGGTGTGTTCGGCCTGATTGAACTGCGCGACATCGCCCATAGTCAGTCGCGCATCGTGAATGAAACGATCCCGGCGATCGCCCATGTGCGCGGCATCACCGAGGAAAGCGGTCGGGTAATCGCCGCCGCGCCGGAACTCGCCAAGGAAACCTCGCAGGTCGGGCGCGAAAGGCGCGCGCAGTTTCTGGCCGAGCAGGTGGCGGCCCTGAGCGGTCGGTTGGAGCGCGATGGCAGTGAGGAGATCGGGAATACCATGGTGCTGCGCGGCGCGGTGGCCAATGTCGAAGCGCGGATCTTCCGGCTTAACGATCTGGTCGAGCGGCGCATCACCCTGACCGAGATCCGCCGCGACCGGCTGCGCGCGGCGTTGCAAGCGGCCACCGACCTGCTCGACATGGCCGATACGCTGGTCGCCAATGCCGAGATGGGCACCACCGCGGTGATCACCAGCCTCTATGATTACAGCACCGAGGATATCAGCCGCGCCGATACGCTCGACAAGCTGATCGAGGTTGACCTGTTTCAATTGGGCCTGATGTTCGAGCTGCGCTCGCGCACCGCCGAGATCGGGCTGC
This sequence comes from Primorskyibacter flagellatus, assembly GCF_048268605.1. Classification (NCBI taxonomy): domain Bacteria; kingdom Pseudomonadati; phylum Pseudomonadota; class Alphaproteobacteria; order Rhodobacterales; family Roseobacteraceae; genus Primorskyibacter; species Primorskyibacter flagellatus. The sequence continues at coordinate 144,293 of NZ_JBLWVF010000003.1, read as the reverse complement.
TGGTGAACCGGATCGCCGAAGCCGGCGCGCTGGCGCAATTGCTGGAGATCCGCGAGATGCTCAACAACCGCATCGAGGTGGTGGCGCGGCGGGTCACCTCGATCCGCGATCCGGGGCGGTCCGAACAGGCGGCCGCCCATTTGCAGGTATTGTTGCCGCTGGTAGAGGGCGAGCGCGATATTTTTGCATTGTCCGCAGACATCCTGCGCATCCATGACGAGATTGCAGCCCAGCAGACCGAGCTGCAATCCGCCGCGATCCAGCTGGGCAAAGAGGCCGGCAGAGTGGCAAGCATCGCGCAGGAACAGGCGATCGCCACCGGCGTGGCCGCAACAGCGCAATTGCGCCGCACCCAACTGCGCAACGGCATTGCAGCAAGTATCGCGCTGGCAGTGTCGCTGGCGGTGCTCTGGTTCTTCATTCGCGGCAATATCACCCGCCGCCTCGACCGGCTGTCGGGCGCGATGGCCGCTTTGGTCAGCGGTGACCTTGAACGCCGTGTCGTGCCCCTGAAAAGCGATGAGATCGCGCGGATGGAAGAGGCGGTGGAGGTGTTTCGCCAGCAGGCCATCGACAATCGCGAGCTTGAAGCAGAGCGTGATCGTAACGCACGCGAATTGCTCGAACATCGCAATAACCTACAAGTTCTGGTCACCCAGCAGACCGAGCAGTTGCGCGAAGAGGTGGAGGCGCATGATGCAGCAAGGCGCAAGGCCGAGAGCGCGGACCGGGCGAAATCGGAATTTCTGGCGATGATGAGCCATGAGATACGCACGCCGATGAACGGCGTGCTGGGCATGTTGCGCACCATGTTTGGCGAGGGGTTGAGCCGGACACAGACAAGACGTCTGCATGCTGCGATCACCTCAAGCCAGAGCCTGCTGCGGATCCTCAACGGCATTCTTGATTACACCAAGATCGAAAGCGGCGTGCCGACATTGGAATCCACCACCTTTTCTCTGCGCGAACTGGTCGAGGATATCGTGACGCTGATGCGGCCCACGGCGCGCGAACGCGGCGTCGAACTGCTGCTCGACCTGCCGTCAGAAGTGCCCCCGGCACTGAAAGGCGATGCCGGGAAGCTGCGGCAGATCCTGTTCAATCTGGTATCCAATGCAGTGAAGTTCACCGCCCAGGGCGAGGTAGTATTGCGGGTCCGGCTGGGAAGCGAGGAAGACGCTCAGCTTGGTGTGACCTTCGAGGTCAGCGATTCCGGCGTCGGGATTTCGGCACCGGCACAGCAGCGCATTTTCGAAGCATTTGAACAGGAAGACCGCAGCATCGCACGGCAATTCGGCGGCACCGGGCTGGGGTTGGCGATCTGCAAGCGCTTTACCGATGTGATGGGCGGCACGCTCAGCGTCGAGAGTAGCAAGGGCCGCGGCTCGGTTTTTACGCTAAGCGTGGCGCTTGAGCCGGGCGATGCGGCTGATCTGCCGCACGCCGAGGATTCGTTAAGCTTTCCGACCCCGGTACGGGCTTTGCGCATACTGGTGGTGGAGGATAACGAGATCAACCGGATGGTGGCGCGCGGGTATCTGGAAAGATTGGGCCATTCCTGCCGCTGCGTCGGCTCGGCGGAAGAGGCGCTGTCGGTGCTCGGGGCGGAGGATTTCGACGTGGTGCTGATGGATGTGAACCTGCCGGGGATCAGCGGCACCGCGGCGACCCGCAAGCTGCGCCAGTCAACCGATCAGCGACTGGCGACCCTGCCCGTGATCGGCATTTCGGCGCATGTACAGGAGGAGCAGACCTCGGTTCATCTCGATGCCGGGATGGATTGCTTCGTGGCCAAACCGATCTCACCGGATCGGCTGGCCCAAGCGCTCGACGCGGTGACGGCGGGCCACAAGCGCAAGGTTTTTCTGCCACAGCACATGGAAGGTTCCGGTGCGATCGCCGACGATCTTCGCCGCGCGCTGGCAGAGAATGCCGCGGATTTCGGCACGGCACGCACGCTGGAAATCGCCGATTTGTTTCTTGAGCAACTCGGGCGCGAGCAGCGCGACCTGCACGCCGCCTGTGCCTCGCAGGATTGGCACAGAGTGTGCAAGCTTGCGCATCGGATCAAGGGCGCGGCGGGAAATTTCGCCCTGACCGAGATGATCGAGACCCTGCAAAAAGTCGAACGGGCGGCAGAACACGGCGAAGGCGCGCTTGTGATCCGCCATCTAAAAAGACTGACCCGCGAACTGACTGCGGCACAGGAGGCGATGGAGCAGGCGCTGACGGAAATGCGCGAGCTTACTCCAGTGGCGCAGTAAAAACATACCCCTCGCCATGCACTGTGGTTATGAATCGCGGCGCGGCCGGGTCTTCCTCGATCTTGGCGCGGAGGCGGCGGATCAGCACGTCAACGGTGCGCGGATTGGTGCCAAACTGGCGATGGGTGACGCTGCCCATCAACATGTCACGGCTCAGCACTTCGCGGGCGCGCCCGATCAGCGTGTTGAGCAGCTCGAACTCGGCGCGGGTCAGCGGTACTGTCTCGCCGTCGCCATCCTGCAGGCGGCGGCTGGCGCTGTCGAATGTGAAATCGCCAAAGCGCACGACGCGGCGAGACAACCGGCGGATATCAGAGGTGCGGCGCAGCAGGTTCTTGATTCGGGCAAGCAATTCGCGCCGGTTGAACGGCTTGCAGACGTAATCATCAGCGCCAAGCTCAAGCCCGACAATCCGGTCCACGTCATCACTGCGTCCGGTCAGCAGGATAATCCCCAAATCCGATCGCGCCCGCTGCTCGCGGGTAATCTCCAGCCCGTCCTTACCTTCGAGGTTGATGTCCACGATCAGCAGATCTATCTCTTCGGACGGAAGCAGATCCTCGGCCTCCGGGGCACTTGCTGCTTCGAAAACAGTATAGCCCTGCGCCTGCAAATAGCTGGCGAGGGTGGTCCGGGTGACCGGTTCATCCTCGACGATCAGGATCTGATATTTGCGCAATGCCGCTGCCCTCCCGCAAGACTGTTAACAAATTTTAACATTCTCTACCATCCTGTTCATCACAACAGGCTTACCTGTTCACATATCCTGAATAATCTGCTGTTGCGGAAGGTCAGACCCGTCCGCGGAACACCGTAGTGCCCACCAGTGGCACCGGGAAACCATCAGGGAGAATTAGATGAAAACGCAATTCAAACTTTTCACGCTTGCCGCGGGACTAAGCCTCAGCGCCACAACTGCTTTTGCCGAAGATTCCTCCGACCCCATTGTCATTCCGACCCATAATTGGTCGAGCCAGATCGTGATGAGCCATGTGGTTGGGCAGATCTTCGAATCGATGGGCACAAATGTCGAATATGTGTCCACCGACAGTCAGGCAGTCTATGAATCCGTGCGCCTGGGTGACGTGACGCTTGAGCTCGAAGTTTGGGAAGGTGCCTTCGGTAATTCGTTCCGAGCCGCGCAGGAGAAGGGCGGGATCGTCGATGCCGGGGACCATGACGCAATCACCCGTGAGGATTGGTGGTATCCTAGCTGGACCAAAGATGCCTGCCCGGGCCTGCCCGATTGGGAAGCCCTGAACGCCTGCAAAGCAGAATTCGTCACGCCCGAAACCGGCGATAACGGCCGTTTCCTTGGGGGGCCGGTGGACTGGCTCAAGCATGACGCAGAGCGCGTCGAGGCGCTGGATATGGATTTCACCGTGGTAAACGCGGGCTCCGCATCGGCGCTCTGGGCCGAAGTGGCCGCAGCCGAAAAGACCAAGCGCCCCGTGGTGATCTTCAACTGGACGCCCAACTTCGTTGAAGCACTTTATCCGGGTGAATTCGTCGAATTTCCGAAATGGGAAGAAGGCTGTGACACTGATCCGTCGGTCGGTCCGAACCCTGACGCGACCTATGATTGCGGCAACCCGGCCAACGGTTACCTCAAGAAGGCCGCCTGGGAGGGAATGGAAGAGAAATGGCCTGCCGCCTACAAAACCCTGACTGAGGTCAGCTTTACCAACCCGCAGATCGCGGAAATGGCCAAGCTTGTCGATATTGACGAAATGGAACCCGAAGAAGCGGCTGCGGCATGGCTCGAATCCAACGAAGATGTCTGGAAGCCCTGGGTGGCCGGAGGCGCCTGAGTCGCGCCGACCTGTCATCGTTCCCTGCCCGGCAAATGCGCCGGGCGGGTTCATCGCATCAAGGGGAAAAATTTCATGACCACACCGGAAACCGTCATTTCTTGCAACAATGTCTGGAAGCTGTTTGGAGAGAAAGCGGAAAACTATCTGGCGGGCATGACCGGCAATCCGACTTTCGATGAAATTCGCCAGGCCGGTTATATCGCCGCCGTGCGCGATGTCTCAGTTGATATAAATCGAGGCGAGATGCTGGTGATCATGGGGCTTTCGGGCTCTGGCAAATCAACCTTCGTGCGCTGCCTGTCGCGGTTGCTCGACATCACTGGCGGCACCGTCAAGGTCGAAGGGCAGGATATTGGCGCTCTCGACGAAAAAGAACTGATCGATCTGCGCCGCAACAAGATGGGCATGGTATTCCAGAGCTTCGGCCTGCTGCCGCATCGCAACGTGCTTGATAACGTCGCTTTCCCGCTGGAGATGCGCGGCCAGGACCGCCACACCCGCCGTGCCCGGGCGCTCGAAGTGATCGAACTGGTCGGGCTTGGAGGCCGCGAGGAATATTTCCCACGCGAATTGTCCGGTGGCCAGCAGCAGCGCGTCGGCATTGCCCGGAGCCTCGCCATCGAACCCGATATCTGGTTCCTGGATGAGCCGTTCTCGGCACTCGACCCCCTAATCCGCCGGGAGATGCAGGATGAATTTCTGCGCCTGCAGGAAATGCTCGGCAAGACCATCGTTTTCATCACCCATGATTTCGACGAGGCGCTGCGCCTTGCCGACCGGATCGCGATTATGAAGGACGGCGCGGTTGAGCAATGCGACACGCCCGACAAGATCGTGCTGGAACCAGCAACCGAATATGTCCGCAAGTTCACCGAAGATATCAATAAGGCCCGCGTGGTCCATGCCCGCGGTCTGGCCCGCCCGATCAACGGCATCGCCCCGACCGGGGAGCCGATTGCCGGACATACGACCATTCAGGAAATGGGTCGCCTGCTGGTCAATGACACGCGCGACCTGATGCCGGTTTCCGACAAGAACGGCAAGGTGATCGGCGCGATGGCAAGACAGGAAGCGCTCGACGTGCTCTTCGGAGCACCCGCATGACCACCGCGCTTACCAACAATCCGCAGGCGCGCTTGCCCGCGCTGTCAAAAACCCGCGTCGCCCAGGGGCTGCTGGGGTTTGCCGTGCTGCTGGTGCTGACCAAGACCTTGCTCCCCGCCGGGCTGGTCCGGCCGCCGGAATGGCTGGTCTGGCCCTTTGCCGACTGGATCAACGCGCTGTTCAACTTCCTGCGCGATGATCTGGGATTGATGCATGTCACCCGCGCCTTCGCCGAAGGGGTCGAGTGGTTGCTAGATGTCACCGCCAACCTGCTCTATGGGCGCAACCGCTGGCCATATCTGGGCCCGATTCCCTGGAGTGTCATCGCTGTGACCGCCGGGGTTGTGGGTTATGCGTTGCAGGGCTGGCGTCTGGCTCTGCTTTCGGCGGGAACATTTGTTTGGATCGTGGTGATGGGCCAGTGGACCTGGTCGATGGAAACGCTGTCAGTCATTGTCGTAGCGGCACCGTTTTCGATCCTCTTTGGTCTGATGATCGGGGTACTCGGGTGGAAATCACCGCGTTTCGAGAAGATCCTCAACCCGATCCTCAACATCGCACAATCATTGCCGCATTTCGCCTATATGATCCCGGTCGTGGTGTTCATCGGAGTCGGCCCAAAGGCGGGGGCGATCGTGACGATCATCTTCTCAGTGCCGCCGATGATCAGGATGACCTTGCTGGGCCTCAAGAAGGTTTCACCCGAAGTGGTGGAAAGCGGGCATATGTGCGGCGCGACGCGCTGGCAATTGCTGCATTCGGTACAGATCCCGACGGCACGCACCGACATTCTCGTGGGCGTCAACCAGGTGATCATGCAATGTCTCGCCATGGTGGTTCTGGCCAGTTTCATCGGCATGCCGGGCCTCGGCCAGAAACTGCTACAGTTGCTACAGGCGCTGAAGATCGGTCGCTCGGTCGAGATCGGCATTACCATCGTGCTGCTCGCAGTCATGCTCGACCGCTGCACCAAGGCGTGGGCGGTGAGGCAGCCCGAGCATTTCGAGAAGGGCACATCCTGGGTTGTGCGTAACAAGTTTCTGGTGATCTGGGCGGTGCTGGTCGCCGTTGCCTTCGCGCTGGCGCAGGTGTTTCCAATGCTCGACCAGGTCAAGCGCAGTCAGGCGCTGAGCATGGCCAAACCGATCGATGCGGTGGTGGACTGGTTCATCGTGCTGATCGATCCGGTCACCCAATGGCTGCGCTGGTTCCTAATCACCTGGATCCTGATCCCGATGCGTGACGCCTATCTGTACCTGCCGTTCAGCGCCGTGCTGGCGTTGCTGGCGGCAATCGGCTGGGCCATCGGTGGGCTGCGCTCGGCGCTGGTCTGCCTTGGCTTCTTCGGGCTGATCGCAATGTCAGGCTGGTGGGATCGCGCGATGATCACCGTCTATATGGTGAGCTTTTCTGTGCTGCTGGCGCTGCTCGTTGGCTTTCCGATGGGGATCTGGGGCGCACGCAATGAAAAACGCGCCGTCAAGGTGCTGCTGATCTGCGACACGTTGCAGACCTTTCCGAGCTTTATCTACCTGATTCCGGTGGTGATGCTCTTTGGGGTCAATGACGTTGCCGTGGTCAGTGCCGTGTTCCTGTTCGCTGCGGTGCCGCTGGTGCGCTACACGATCGAGGGGCTGCGCGGCGTGCCGGAAGCGCTGATCGAGGCGGCTAACATGTCCGGGGCGACACAACGCCAGACCTTGTGGAATGTGCGCCTGCCGATGGCCCTGCCGACGATCATGGTCGGGGTCAACCAGTCGGTGATGTTCTCGCTGTTCATGGTGATCATCGCGGCCTTCATCGGCACCCAGGACCTCGGTCAGGAGATGCAGCGGGCACTTTCCTCCACCGATGTCGGCAAGGGACTGGTGCTGGGCTTTGCGGTGGCCTTCATGGGGCTGATGGTCGACCATCTGGTGACCCGCTGGGCTTCTGGACGGCGACAGGCGCTGGGGCTCGCATAGCGATTCGTCAGGGGCGGGCCAATGGTCCGCCCCGAGATGGGGGGTGTCTGGAGGCTGAGCGTTGCCCCAAAAGGCACCCCCCTGAAACTCAACATCTTAAGGTAAAAAGTGGTGTCCGCGGCGGGATTCGAACCCACGGCCCCAGGATTCATACCACTTCGGCTTTCACCGCCGCCCTTGCGGGCGTTCGTGGTCTGGACTGTCCCTTCACCCTAGACCATCGGTCCGTAGGCGCTGCCCATCCAGTCTCTACACCTTCCCCTTGCGGGGCTTGGCTCGGGATTGGCAAGATGCGAGCGCATCGTAGCTTTCCCCGACTTTGAGCAGATCCGTTGCGCGGTTTCCCATCGCAACGCCCAATTGAAAATTAGGAATCCTGTGCTCTATCCAGCTGAGCTACGCAGACACATCTGACCTTTTTCTACGATTGTTCGCCTTGACCGACAAGTCCCAAAAGTCCCGCCGTAGAACACCGCTCGCCGCGGTGGCGTTTGGGCGGTCATGTGGAACCCCCGACGCACCGACTGCGCGGCTTTGCTGGCTTGAACAGGCTCGGGCGATTGCGTAGCATCGACTGAACCATCACAGGATTACCCACTTTGGCAAACGATGACTCCCGCCCCTTGACCCTGCGCGACGTGTCCGAGGCGTCGGGCGTGTCCGAAATGACCGTCAGCCGCGTGTTGCGAAACCGCGGCGACGTGTCGGATGCAACCCGCGAAAAGGTGTTGGAGGCCGCGCGGAGCCTCGGCTACGTCCCCAACAAGATCGCGGGCGCGCTGGCGAGCCAAAGGGTCAATCTGGTCGCGGTCATCATTCCGTCACTGTCGAACATGGTATTCCCCGAGGTTCTGACCGGCATCAACCAGGTGCTGGAAGGCACGGATCTGCAAGCGGTCGTGGGCGTTACCGACTATACCCCTGAAAAGGAAGAGCGTGTCCTGTATGAAATGCTGTCATGGCGGCCCTCGGGCGTGATCATCGCCGGGCTGGAACATACGGATTCCTCGCGTGCGATGATGCAGGCGGCCGGCATTCCGGTGGTCGAGATCATGGATGTGGACGGCACGCCCGTCGATTGCATGGTCGGCATTTCGCATCGCCGCGCAGGCCGCGAGATGGCAAAGGCGATCCTGAAAGCAGGCTACAAGCGGATCGGCTTCATGGGCACCAAAATGCCGCTGGATCACCGCGCCCGCAAACGCTTTGAAGGGTTCACGGAGGCGCTGGCAAAGGGCGGTGTCGAGGTCGCGGATCAGGAGTTCTATTCAGGCGGATCTGCGCTGGTGAAGGGACGCGAGATGACCCACGCCATGCTTGAACGCACACCGGATCTGGATTTCCTGTATTATTCCAACGACATGATTGGTGCGGGTGGCTTGCTTTATCTGCTTGAGAAGGGCGTCGATATCCCCGGAGAGATCGGACTGGCCGGCTTTAACGGGGTCGATCTTCTGGATGGATTGCCAAAGCAATTGGCGACAATGGATGCCTGCCGTCTGGATGTCGGCAAGACGGCGGCCCAGATCATCGCCACACGCGTGGCGGATGGGGACGCGGCGGAATACGAATGCCATGTGGAACTGACCCCGACGATCGCGTTTGGCGACACGCTCAAACGGAAGTGACGCAGCCGCCGGTCCTGAAGAACCGCGCGGCACGGCGGCTGTTCCTTGACCGGCATGCGCTGGCGGAGCCGCCCACCGGACCCGCGAAAGGGGCAGATCTGGTGGCGTTGATCAAGCGGCTAGGATTTGTCCAGATCGACAGCATCAACACCGTCGCACGCGCGCATCACATGATCCTGCATGCGCGGCGACAATCCTACCGCCCCGCCAATCTTGCGCCATTGCTGGACCGCGACCGCGCGATATTCGAACATTGGACGCATGACGCGGCGGTAATCCCGACAGAATTCTACCCCTACTGGCATCTGCGCTGCGCCCGCGATGCTGCGGCCCTGCCCGCGCGCTGGCGCAAAGGTCGGCGCGACCTGCTGATGTCCAAGATGCAGCCTGTGCTGGACCATATCCGCGCGCACGGGCCGGTCAGTTCCTCTGATGTCGGCGAAACCGAGCAGCGGTCCTCTGGCGGTTGGTGGGATTGGCACCCGTCCAAGACCGCGTTGGAATTCCTGTGGCGGTCCGGCGTGCTTGCCGTGACGCGGCGCGAAGGGTTCCGCAAACTCTACGATCTGGCACAAAACGTCATTCCAGCCGACCAGCATGCCCGCCACCCCTCGGAGGCCGAGACACTTGACTGGGCCTGCAACGCGGCGCTGAACCGGCTTGGTTTTGCCACGTCCGGCGAAATCGCTGCCTTCTGGGCCAAGGCGACGGCCGCGGAGGCAAAGGATTGGGTGGCGCGCGGTCTGGCATCGGGGGCCTTGCAAGAGGTGGAGGTGGAAGGCGCGGATGGCAGCCTGCGCCGCTCGATCGCCCGCCCCGGTATTCTGGACGCTGCGCAAGACGCGCCCCGCCCGCCTGCCCGGATGCGTGTGCTCAGCCCGTTCGATCCGGCGCTGCGCGACCGCGCCCGGGCAGAGCGCCTGTTTGGGTTTCACTACCGGATCGAGGTCTTTACCCCGGCACCCAAACGCATTTATGGCTATTACGTCTTTCCGTTGCTGGAAGGCGACCGGCTGGTGGGGCGGATCGACATGAAAGCTGACCGGTCGGCGGGGGTTCTGAACGTTACCGCAGTCTGGCCCGAACGCGGTGTGCGCTGGACTGACGCCCGCCACGCACGGCTGGAAGCGGAACTGGCCCGCATCGCCCGCTTTGCCAAGCTGGAAGACGTTCGTTTTCCCGCTGGGCCGCTGATCGCCAAAACGCTGTAATGCCAAAAGGCGCCGGGTCAGGCCCGGCGCGCGTATCGCGGAGACCGCATGACCTATCGCCGTTACGCGATCTATTACACACCTCAGGAAAGCGCGCTGGCACGGTTCGGCGCGGCGTGGTTGGGCTGGGACATGTTGACCGGCATGGCCTGCACCGCCCCGGTGGTAAACGGGCTGCATGCGCCTGCACATAGCCTGACCGAAACACCGCGCCGCTATGGGTTTCACGCAACGATCAAGCCACCCTTCCGGCTGGCTGATGAACAAAGCGCGACCACACTTGCAGCGGCACTGGAAACACTGTCCGTGCGCCTGCCCCCCGCGTTTGCCGACTCTCTGAAGGTCACTCGTCTGGGCCGTCTTGTGGCACTGACACCTGCGGGAGAGACCACCGCGATTGCGAATCTTGCGGCGCGGACGGTAGAGGCGCTTGATGTTTTCCGCGCGCCATTGAGTCAGGCCGACCTTGATCGCTACGGGTCACGCCCTTTATCCGACCGGCAGAAGCAAATGTTACAACGCTGGGGCTATCCCTATGTGATGGACCAATTCCGGCTCCACCTCACGCTGAGCAGCAAGCTGCCGGTCGCTCAGGCGCGGATGCTTGAGGCGACGCTTGCCGATCATCTGACACCGATCCTGCCCACGCCCTTCGCGCTGGACGCGCTGACCCTTGCGGGCGAAGACGCCGACGGGATGTTTCATGCGATTTCCACGCACCAGTTGCGTGGCCGAGCATGATCCGGCGGCTTCCAAAACAGCTCGTCATAGCGATGTTACATCACACCCTTAATCAAACTGTGGCTGGAAAGATTGAAATCCAGCCGCAAACCCCAAAACGTTTCAGAACGCGTCGGGGCGGCCCCTCGGACCGCCCCAATTCTGTATCAGGTTGCGATAGGCTCCGGCGTTAATTCAGCGCCTTGTCGGTGACGGCGTGAGTCCAGGCACCTTCGGGCTGCTTGGTGATCACCGGATCGGATCCGCCCGACAGCAACGAGTCGACGGTCCGTTGATAATCCGCCTCGTCCAACGCACCGTTCGAGCCTGAGGTCAGCTTGCCAATCTCGCGCATCATCCGCTTTTGATGCGCTTCGGTCTGCGCGCCCGTCTCGTCATATTCCAGCACGATCTCTGCGGCTTCATCCGGGTTCTCTTCGGCGTATTTCCAGCCCTTCATCGAAGCGCGCACAAACCGGGCGAGCTTATCAACGGTCGCTTCGTCCGACAGCGTGTCCTCCAGAACATACAACCCGTCTTCAAGCGTCGCGACGCCCTGATCCTCATATTTGAACGTCACAAGGTCTTCTTCGGCGATTCCCGCATCCAGAACCTGACCGTATTCGTTATAGGTCATGGTCGAGATGCACACCGCCTGTTTCTGCAACAGCGGATCGACGTTGAAGCCCTGTTTCAGAACTTCGACACCGTCCTCACCGCCCTCTGTCGGGATGCCAAGCTGGCTCATCCAGGACAGGAACGGGTATTCATTGCCGAAGAACCAGACACCCAGCGTGTTGCCGGGGAAATCCTCGGGGCCTTCGATGCCACTTTCCTTGAGGCAGGTCAGCATCATGCCCGACGACTTGAAAGGCTGCGCGATATTGACCAGCGGCAACCCCTTTTCACGCGCGGCCAGCGCGGCGGGCATCCATTCGACGACCACATCGGCGCCACCGCCTGCGATCACCTGTGTGGGCGCGATATCCGGGCCGCCCGGCTTGATCGTGACGTTCAGATCCTCGTCCTCGTAAAAGCCTTTTTCCAGCGCCACATAATAGCCCCCGAACTGGGCCTGTGTGACCCATTTCAGTTGCAGCGTCAGATCATCGGCCGCCTGCGCGCCCGAAGCGATCAGCCCTGCGGCAACGGCCAGTCCGGCAATCTTGTTCATCGTCATTCTTTAAACTCCGTGTTGTTGATCGCGTTTCATTGTTATCGGCCCCGCCGTTGCGAGGGGTGCCAAAAGGTCACCCAACGCTCGATCAGTACGACGAACCCGTAGAGAACCGTTCCTGTCAGCGCAGAAACGGCGATTTCGGCCCAGACCATATCAATCCCCAACCGTCCGACCTCTGTCGAGATGCGGAACCCCATGCCTTTGGTGGGCGAGCCGAAATACTCCGCCACGATAGCACCGATCAGCGCAAGGGTGGCCGAGATTTTCAGGCCATTGAAGACAAACGGCATGGCTGCGGGCAGGCGCAATTTGGTCAGGGTCTGTGCATGGCTCGCCGAATAGGTGCGCATCAGATCGCGCTGCATCCTGCCGGTTGCCGCCAGCCCTGCCAGCGTGTTCACTAGGATCGGGAAGAACACCATGACCACCACAACCGCAGCCTTGGACTGCCAGTCAAAGCCGAACCACATCACCATGATCGGCGCGACCCCGACGATCGGTAGGGCCGCCACGAAATTGGCTACCGGCAACAGGCCGCGACGCAGGAAATCCACGCGGTCGATGGCGAGCGCGGCTGCGAAACCTGCGGCAGCGCCGATCGACAGACCCGTCAGCGCCCCCTTCAGTACGGTCTGCACCCAATCGACCCAGAGGATCGCAGTTGAGCGTTGGATGGCGGCCCAAATCTCCGACGGTGCGGGCAGGATCGCGCGGGGGATGTTGAATCCGACAACAAACAGCTCCCACAAGACAAGTACGGCGATCCCGAACCCAAGCGGCAACCCGATCCGCAAAAACAAGGATGGCTGCCCGGTCATGTCTGCCCTCCGCCCATCGTCCGCACCGCAATTTTCTCGATCCCAGAGACGATCCATATCAGCAAGGCTGCCAGGATTGCCGCGGCAAAGAGTGCCGACCACATGATCATCGGATTGCCGAATTGCGATCCGATCAGCATCCGCGCGCCCAAGCCAGAGATCGCGCCCGTTGGCAGTTCGCCTACGATGGCACCGACGAGGCTGGCCGCCACTGCGATTTTCAGCGAGGCGAAGAAATAGGGCAAGGATGCGGGCAGGCGTAATTTCCAGAACACCTGGCCCGGGGATGCGCCATAGGTGCGCAGCAAATCCAGTTGCATTCCGTCAGGGCTGCGCAAGCCCGCAACCATGCTGACAAGTATGGGAAAGAAGCCAAGATACCCCGCGATGATCGCCTTTGGCACCATCAGGCTTCCCGCACCGGCGGCATTGGCCAGCACCACGATCATCGGCGCGAGTGCCACCACCGGGATGGTCTGGCTGATGATCGCCCATGGCATCAGCGTCAGGTCCGCAAAACGGCTCAGCACGATGGCAACCGCCAGCGCGACGCCGGCAATGATCCCCAGCGCAAAACCTGCCATCGTCGCCTGAAACGTGATGAACCCGTGATAAACCAGACTGCGTTTCGAGGTGACCTTCTTGTTGACCACCCCGTCATACAGCTCTGCCGCAACTTGGTGCGGCGCGGGCAGTTTGGCACGATCCTGATTCATCGTATCGCGCAACACTTCCGTGAAGCCCGGTTCAGTCCCGGCCCGCGCGGCCTGATCCATCACCCATGTGCGGTTCATCAAAAAACTGCCGACATACCAGATGGCAAAGATCGTCAGCACGACCACCAGCACCGGACCAAAACGCCTCATCGCCGCCACTCCGTCCGCAAGCGCGCAATACTGGCACGCAGCATCGGACCCCGTTCTAAACTGTCGGCTTCGCCACAGGCATCGTCGGTCGATGTTTCGGCTTTCGGACGGACGGACATCAGTGCGGTCTTGCGGGCAGCACGACGCGCAACGCAGGCCTCAGTCGTCATAACCATGCCCCGCGCGCAACCCATCGCGCACCCGATGCGCGATCTCGATGAATTCGGGCGTATCGCGGATTTCCAGCGGGCGCTCCTTGGGCAAAGGGCTGTCGATCACGTCGCTGATCCGTCCGGGGCGCGGGCTCATCACCACGATTTTGGTGGACAGATACACCGCCTCGGGGATCGAATGCGTGACAAAAGCGATGGTCTTTTCCGTTCTTCTCCATAACGCCAGAAGCTGTTCGTTCAGATGGTCGCGGACAATCTCGTCCAGCGCCCCGAAAGGTTCATCCATCAGAAGAATATCCGCGTCAAATGCCAGCGCGCGCGCGATCGACGCCCGCTGCTGCATCCCCCCCGAAAGCTGCCACGGGAATTTCTTCTCGAACCCGTCAAGTTCCACCAGTTCCAACACTCGGGCCACCCGTTCGGTCTGATCCGCCTTGGAATACCCCATGATTTCCAGTGGCAGGCGGATATTGCCGCCAATCGTGCGCCACGGATACAGCCCTGCCGCCTGAAACACATAGCCATAAGCCCGCGCCTTGCGGGCCTCTTGGGCCGAGACCCCGTTGACGGTGATCGTGCCGCCCGTCGGATGCTCCAGATCCGCCATGCAGCGCAGAAAGGTCGTCTTGCCGCAGCCTGAAGGCCCGATGAAACTGACAAACTCTCCTTTGTCGATTTCAAGACTGACGTCTTTCAGCGCATGCACCGGACCGTCATTTGTCTGGAACGTCAGCGACAAGTCCCGCGCAGAAATTACCGCGCCGGGGGTCGTCGTATTTTGGCTAAGCGGATCGGACATCAGCCGATCCCCTGGCTTTCCATTTGGCACCTATTAGATCCCCGCCGGTATGTTCAGCGGGTCGCGCTGTATCATCTTCGGTGCATTCAGCTCTTTCCACTTGGACAGCGCCTCATGCGCCGAGGGAAAGGCAGGGCGGGGCACGAACTTGCCGCGGCCGGGTTGCGGCTGGCTGTTCTGGCCCCAGGCCCAGATCACCTCTCCGCGTGACAGCGTGTAGCGGCTTTGCCCGGACACATTGAAGCCCTCGAAGACATTGTAATCCAGCACCGAATGGTGGTTCGCGGGCGAGATCGTCTTGGAGATTTTCGGATCCCACACCACGATATCCGCATCCGCACCTTCAACAATCGCCCCCTTCTTGGGGTAGATGTTGAGGATCTTCGCCACATTGGTCGAGGTCGCCGCGACAAACTCGTTCGGCGTCAGACGACCGGTTTCGACTCCTTCAGTCCAAAGAACGGCCAGACGTTCCTCGACCCCGTTCGACCCGTTGGGGATTATGCGGAAATCATCACGTCCAGCGCGCTTTTGTTCGGTGTTGAAGGCCGCATGATCCGTCGCGACCACTTGCAAGGACCCGGATTGAAGCCCGGCCCATAGCGAATTCTGATGGTCTTTGGACCGAAACGGCGGCGACATCACGCGGCGGGCGGCGTGGTCCCAATCCTTGTTGAAATATTCGGATTCGTCGAGTGTCAAGAACTGGATCAGCGGCTCGCCGTAGACCCGCATTCCCTTTTGACGCGCGCGCCGGATGGCCTCATGCGCCTGCTCGCAAGAGACATGCACGATATACAGAGGCACACCCGCCGCATCTGCGATGGTGATCGCGCGATTGGCAGCCTCGCCTTCAAATTCCGGCGGGCGGGAATAGGCGTGTCCCTCGGGGCCGGTGATCCCCTGGTCGAAATATTTCTGCTGCATCTCGGCGACCAGATCGCCGTTTTCGGCATGCACCATCGGCAACGCACCCAGTTCGGCGCAGCGCTTGAAGGACGCGAACATCTCGTCATCCTCGATCATCAACGCGCCCTTATAGGCCATGAAATGCTTGAAAGAGTTGACGCCCATATCAACGGCGTCCTTCATCTCGTTGAAGATGGTCTCGTTCCAGCCGGTGATCGCCATATGATAGCCGATGTCGGAACATATCTGCGGGGCGGATTTGCGGTGCCATTCGTTGATGGCGTTCTTGATCGACCCATCCGCACCGGGCAGACAGAAATCCACCAGCATCGTCGTGCCGCCGGTGGCCGCCGCCCAGGTGCCGGACTCAAAGGTCTCTGCCGCCGTGGTGCCCATGAAGGGCATTTCCAGATGGGTATGCGGGTCGATACCGCCGGGGATGACATAAGCGCCCTCGGCGTCGATATATTCGTCGCCTTTTAGGTCTTCACCGATCTGCTTGATCACCTCGCCCTCGATCAGGACATCCGCTTTCCAAGTGCGATCCGCCGTGCAGACGGTGCCGTTCTTGATGACTCTGGTCATATCTTGCCTCCCTGTGCCAACCCGTCCCGGCCCTGAGCCGGGACCTTGCGTCGGCTCAATCTGGGATTTGGGGTGTTAATTCGTGCCAATTCGGATTGCTTTGCGTTATCAGCGCAATTTTCCAGTCGCGACGCCACCGTTTGATCGCTCGCTCGCGCCTGAGTGACGCCTCGAAACAGTCGTGTTCTTCGAACCAGACCAAGCGTCGGATGTTGTATTTTGCGGTATGAACAGACAACCCAGCGCGATGCGCCTCCACTCGGGTACGAAGATCCGTTGCCCTTCCTGTGTACATGGCTCCGCAAGGCCGAGAGGCCATGATGTAGACAAAATGCGCCATGCCGTAAGATGTCGCGAATAGCGTTACGATTGAGTGAACCCCGTCCCGGGCTTGACCCGGGACCTTGTTCCACGCTGGCCAAAAGGTCCCGGGTCAAGCCCGGGACAGGTCGGATGACACTAAAGCTCACTCCACGATCCCCGCCGTTTCGACCACGGCGTGAAACAGGACGTCCGCACCGGCGGTGGCCCAATCCTTGCTGATCTCCTCGGCCTCGTTGTGGCTTAAGCCGTCCACGCAGGGACACATCACCATCGCCGTGGGCGCGACCTGGTTGATCCAGCAAGCATCGTGGCCTGCGCCAGAGATCAGGTCGCGGTGGGAATAGCCCAAGCGTTCGGCGGCGTTGCGCACGGCCGTCACACAGTCCTTGTCGAACTCGACAGGATCAAAGCCACCGACCTTTTCGAATGAGACTTCCAGACCCATTTCCTCGCAAATCTTCGCTCCCTCAACGCGCAGGCGCTTTTCCATATCCTCGATCACGCTCAGGTTGGGCGAGCGGAAATCGACGGTGAAGACCGTCTTGCCGGGGATCACGTTGCGCGAGTTGGGATAGACGTCGATGTGACCCGCTGCGCCAACTGCATCCGGCTTGTGCGACCAGGCAATCTGATCCACCAGTTCCAGGATACGCGCCATGCCAAGGCCTGCATTCCTGCGCATCGGCATCGGGGTAGAGCCGGTATGGCTGTCCTTGCCGGTCACCGTCACTTGCGTCCAGGACAAGCCCTGCCCGTGTGTCACAACACCGATGTCCTTGCCCTCGGCCTCCAGAATGGGCCCCTGTTCGATATGCAATTCGAACATCGCATGCATCTTGCGCGCGCCGACCTCTTCTTCGCCTTTCCAGCCGATACGTTCCAACTCATCGCCAAAGCTCTTGCCCTCGGCATCTTCGCGGTTGTAGGCCCAATCCTGCTCGTGAACGCCTGCGAACACACCCGAGGACAGCATGGCGGGGGCAAACCGCGTGCCTTCCTCGTTGGTCCAGTTGGTGACAACGATCGGGTGCTTGGTCTTGATGTTCATGTCGTTGAGCGAGCGGATAATTTCCAGCCCGCCCAGCACGCCCAGCACGCCGTCGTATTTGCCACCCGTAGGCTGCGTATCCAGATGCGAACCGACATAAACCGGCAGCGCCTCCGGGTCGGTGCCCTCACGGCGCGCAAACATATTGCCCATCGTATCAAGCCCCATTTCCATGCCAGCCGCTTCGCACCATGACTGAAACAGCGCGCGGCCTTCGGCATCGGCGTCCGTCAGCGTCTGGCGGTTGTTGCCGCCTGCCACACCGGGACCAATCTTTGCCATTTCCATCAAGCTGTCCCAAAGCCGGTCGCCATTGATCCGAAGGTTTTCGCCGGGTGCTGCCATATCCGTCATCCTACCTTATCTGTCGGCCGGGCTGCCCGCCGACCTGGTTGCGCCACCTATGACCAAAAGACCCTGCCTTAAGGCTTGCCACAGCGCCGCATGTTTTTTACCAATTGGTAAAGGCACGATTGCAAGGGCACCGAATTGTGTCAAGGATTGACTTCCACCACCCGCACGGAACCATCAACGCGGGACAAAGACTGCCCAACTAATCAGCAGGTGAAAAACCTCATGGATGACGGCAAGCCCCCGCCCGAAACACCCAAACGCAGCCGTATCCAGAAACGGAACCGAAAGCGTATTCTGGACGCAGCGCTGAATGTGTTCTCGCAGCACGGGTATCGTGGCGCGACACTGGATCAGATCGCGACAGAGGCCGGGCTGTCAAAGCCCAACATCCTTTATTATTTCGATGGCAAGGAAGCGATCCATGTCGATTTGCTGAACACGCTGATGGCCGAATGGCTGGCCCCGCTGCAAGAAATGGATCCGGAGGGTGAGCCACTGGACGAACTGATGCGGTATATTTCGCGCAAGCTGGCGATGAGCCATGCCTATCCGCGAGAAAGCCGTCTGTTCGCCAATGAGATCATTCAGGGCGCACCCCGGATGGGGCCGCATCTGGCCTCAGGGCTGAAAACACTGTTTGACGAGAAATGCGCCTTGATTGCAACCTGGGTGCACCACGGCAAACTGGCCCCGGTCGATCCGGGGCATCTGATCTTTTCAATATGGGCGGTCACGCAGCACTACGCGGATTTCGAAGCCCAGGTAGAGGTGCTGATGCCCCGCAAGACAGAAGCCCGCGCAGGCGCAGAGGCCCATGTGGAAACGCTTTTCCGCAAACTGCTGACTCCGCCGGGTTACAGCGTCAGGACAGCCTGACGCGCCGCCCGACCTGCGATCAGTCGTTTTTGGACGCAGCTTCCAGTGCCGCGATCCGCGCGGACAATGCCTCATTCTCTTCGCGGGCCTTTTGCGCCATCGCGCGCACGGCATCAAACTCTTCGCGCGTGACAAAATCGCGATCCGCGAGCCAGCGATCCATCATGGACTTCATCGCGGTCTCGGCCTCTTGCCGCGCGCCCTGGGCCACGCCCATCGCGTTGGTCATCAACTGCGAGATGTCGTCGAATACTTTGTTGCGGGTCTGCATGTGTCACTCCGGCTTTTGGTCTGTTGCCTATATGGGCGTCGAGGGCGAATATCACAAGGTTGACTTCCCCCGAAGGACAGAGGCACAGAGACGCACATGAACGCTGGCATCCCCTTCCCGCCCCTCTCGCCCGAGGTTTTTTCGATCACCGCATTCGGGATCGATTTTGCGCTGCGCTGGTATGCGCTGGCCTATATCGCAGGCATCCTTGTTGGGTGGTGGCTGGCCGCCCGCGCCTTGCGAAACACCGGGCTTTGGCGGGACGACACGCCGCCGATGTCGCCCAAACAGCTGGAAGATCTGGTCACATGGGTCATCCTTGGCATTATCCTCGGCGGTCGGCTGGGATTCGTGCTGTTCTATCAGCCTGCCTATTACCTTTCGAACCCGGCAGAGATCCTGATGGTCTGGCAGGGCGGGATGTCCTTTCATGGCGGGATGCTGGGGGTGGCGCTGGCTGGTCTGCTGTTCGCGCGTCGGGTCGGCGCGCCGGTGCTGTCCGTGGCTGACATCATGGCATTGGCAACGCCGCCGGGGCTGCTTTTCGGGCGTCTCGCGAATTTCGTGAATGCCGAGCTGTGGGGCCGTCCCAGCGATGCGCCCTGGGCGGTGATCTTCCCCGGCGCTGCGGCACAGGATTGCGGGCAGGCATTGGATCAACTCTGCGCGCGGCACCCGTCACAATTGTACGAGGCCGCGCTGGAGGGGTTGCTGCTGGGCGGTTTCCTGCTCTGGCAGGCCTGGCGGCGCGGCGCTTTCAAAGTCCCCGGCCGGCTGACCGGCTATTTTCTGACAGGCTATGGCTGCGCACGGTTCTTTATCGAGTTCTTCCGGCAGCCCGACGCGCAGTTCGTCGCACTTGGCAATCCGCTGGGGCTGGCGGTCGAAATCGACGGCTATGGGCTGACGATGGGGCAGCTTCTGTCACTGCCGATGATCCTGATCGGGTTGACGTTGATCGGCTGGACGCAGCGGCGCATGGTATCGAAGTGACCCCGCTGTTGCGGATATTGCGCACGCGGATCGCCGCCGAAGGGCCAATCCCGGTTGCGGATTTCATGGCCGAAAGCCTGCTGCACCCCGTCCACGGCTATTACGCCACGCGCGACCCGCTGGGTGCGAAGGGCGATTTCACCACGGCCCCCGAGATCAGCCAGATGTTCGGCGAGCTTATCGGCCTCTGCCTTGCGCAAAGCTGGCTGGATCAGGGCGCGCCTGCGTCTTTCACGCTGGCCGAACTTGGGCCGGGCCGCGGGACGATGATGGCCGACATCCTGCGCGCCACGGCCCGCGTGCCGGGATTTCACGATGCCGCCGGGATCTACCTTGTCGAGGCGTCCGCACCGCTGCGCGCCCGTCAGGCAGAGGCGCTGGCAGGCCATGCGCCGGCATGGCTGGACCACGCGGCGGACCTGCCCGACGCGCCGCTCTGGCTGGTGGCAAACGAGTTCTTCGACGCCCTGCCCATCCGGCAATATGTCCGCAATGGCGCTGCATGGTGCGAACGCCGGGTCGGGCTGTCCGATGACGGGCTGCAATTCGGCCTTGCCCCGCCTGCCCCCGTCAGCGCGCTGACGCACCGGCTGGACGACACGAAAGATGGCGATCTGGTAGAGCATTGCCCGGCTGCCGCCACGATCATCCAGACCATCGGCCAACGCATCGCCGATCACGGTGGTGCGGCACTGATCGCGGATTATGGCGACTGGCGCAGTCTTGGCGACACGCTTCAGGCGCTACAAGCGCACAGCCCGGTTGATCCGCTGGCCGCGCCGGGCGAGGCTGACCTGACCGCGCATGTGGATTTCGAGGCATTGGCTCGCGCCACGCCCTCTGCCCACGCAAGGCTGACCACGCAGGGCGTGTTTCTTGAACGGCTGGGAATCACCGCCCGTGCGCAGCAATTGGCCGAGGCGCTAAGCGGTACGGTACGCGAGTCGCATATCGCCGCACATCGCCGGTTGACGCACCCCTCGGAAATGGGGACGCTGTTCAAACTGCTGGGGCTCTTCCCGCAGACCGCTCCACCGCCGCCGGGACTGGACGCATGACACTGGAAATCATCACTGCCGATAGTTTGGCCCCCCTTCGACACGGGTTCTTTACCCGCCGTGGCGGGGCCTCGTCCGGCGTGTTTTTCGGGCTGAACTGCGGTCCGGGATCGTCCGACCAGTCCGAAATCGTGGCGATCAACCGCGCCCGTGTCGCAGCCGCGATGGAGGTCAGCCCTGATCACCTTGCGTCTGTGCATCAGGTGCATTCGGCGGATGTGGTCCATGTGGACGCACCCCAAACCGATCCGCGCCCCCAGGCCGATGCGCTGGTGACAGCCACTCCCGGCATCGCGCTTGCGGTTCTGACGGCGGACTGCCAGCCCGTGCTGTTCGCCGACCACGAGGCCCGCGTGATCGGCGCGGCCCATGCCGGTTGGCGCGGTGCGCTGGACGGGGTTCTGGAAGCAACAGTCGATGCGATGGAAGGCTTGGGCGCACGCCGCGCGCAGATCCATGCCGTCATCGGCCCCTCGATCAGCCAGAGAGCTTATGAGGTGGGCGCGGAGTTTTTTGACAATTTCCTCGACGAGGATCCGCAAAACGCGCGCTTCTTTGCCAATGGCGACGGGGACCGGCTGCATTTTGATCTGACCGGCTTTGGCCTGCACCGGTTGCGCGCCGCTGGCGTGAATGCCGAATGGACGCGGCATTGCACCTATTCGGACGCGGATCGATTCTATTCCTACCGGCGGGCGACACATGCCAAGGAAGCGGATTATGGGCGGCTGATTTCAACCATCCGGCTGTGATGTGGATTGCGGCGTTTTTGCCCGCCGCGCACAGCACCCCCCTTGTCGCGGCTCAGGCGCTGCGACTCAGCCTGTCTTCCAGAACTTCGAAAGGCACGCCGGGTTCATCCTTTGCGCCGCGGATCACCAATGATGTCTTGACGGACCCGACATTCGTGGCGGTCAGAAGCTGATCCGTGAGAAAAGTCTGAAATGTGCTCAGATCCGGTGCCACGCATTTGAGGATGAAATCCACCTCGCCGTTCAGCATGTGACATTCGCGGACCAGCGGCCAGGCGCGGCAACGGTCCTCAAAGGCGCGCAGATCGGCCTCGGCCTGACTTTGCAGCCCCACCATGGCGAAAACCTGAACCTCGAAGCCCAGTTCACGCGGATCGACATCGGCATGATAGCCACGGATAAATCCTTGCTCTTCCAGCGTACGAACACGCCGCAGGCAAGGTGGCGCGGAAATTCCGACGCGCTTTGCCAGCTCGACATTGGTCATCCGACCGTCGGCCTGCAATTCTGACAAGATTTTGCGATCAATTGGATCAAGCCGCACAGCGCGCATCCTTCATGCTCTCCCAAAGCTACCGGATTGTTATATCAGCAACGCCACGCGCGCAATAATATTTCACAACTGCGCAACATTATTAACTGATCAGCATTTTGGGCAGTTCTACAGGCGTCAGAACGGCGCAAGGGTTTCCGTCCTGACCTCTCATCTCTATATGCAAGCACGACACCGGGCCGACAAGCCCTCAAAATCTGCACGAAGGAAGCTTCGCGATGTCCGACACGCGCCATATCAAGGTACTCATCATCGGCTCCGGCCCGGCAGGCTATACGGCGGGCGTCTATGCCGCGCGCGCCATGCTGAACCCGGTTCTGGTGCAGGGAATCGAACCGGGCGGCCAGTTGACCACCACCACCGAAGTGGAAAACTGGCCCGGTGACACCGAGGTGCAGGGCCCGGACCTCATGGTCCGCATGGAAGCACACGCCAAGGCGATGGGCTGCGAGATTGTCGGCGACATCATCACCAGCCTTGATCTTTCAAACCGGCCCTTCGTGGCCAAGGGCGACAGCGGCAACACCTATATCGCCGACGCCGTGATCCTTGCCACCGGCGCGCGGGCGAAGTGGCTGGGCCTGCCGTCCGAAGAGAAGTTCAAAGGCTTTGGCGTCTCGGCCTGTGCCACCTGCGACGGCTTCTTCTATCGCGGACAGGAAATTGTGGTCATCGGCGGCGGCAACACCGCCGTCGAAGAGGCGCTGTTCCTGACCAATTTCGCCTCCAAGGTGACGCTGGTCCACCGCCGGGACGAGTTGCGCGCCGAAAAGATCCTGATCGACCGGTTGATGAAAAACCCCAAGATTGTCCCGCTTTGGGATCATCAGCTGGAAGAAGTGACCGGCACGGACACCCCGCTGGGCGTCGAGGCCATCAAGGTCAAGCATGTCAAAACCGGCGAGATCACCGAAATTCCCGCCAAGGGCGTGTTTGTCGCCATCGGCCACGCGCCCGCCAACGAGTTGGTCAAGGATGCGCTGGAAATGCACAATGGTGGCTATGTCAGCGTCAAACCCGGAACGACCGAAACCAGTGTCCCCGGAGTGTTCGCCGCAGGCGACCTGACCGATCACAAATACCGGCAGGCCGTCACCAGCGCCGGAATGGGCTGCATGGCCGCGCTGGATGCCGAGAAGTTCCTCGCCGAGACCGAAGCGGATGTCGAACCGGTGCCGCAAGAAGCCTGAATGAAAGGTTTTTCTTTGCCAAGCCCGTCCTGTCGGCGGGCCACCGGCACCAAGCCATGCGCCAAACGCAACGCGGCATTTCCGCACCACGGGCTAAAAACCCATGAGAACCCCTTGATACAAAGGGCATCACGGGTCTAAAGGCGCGCGAAGATGATGGGGCCTCCGGATCCCGCCTGTGCGAATTGTTTCAAACGAGAATAAGAGAGATGACCATGTCGAATCTGGCACCGATCCCGGAGCTTTACGTTTCCTATGACAGCGCTCAGAAGCTGAAAAACGAAGCTGCCGAATTGACGTCGCATGACCTGTCGCCGCGCCAGATCTGTGACCTGGAACTGCTGATGAACGGTGGCTTCAACCCTCTCAAGGGCTTCCTGACCGAGGAAGATTACGACGGTGTCGTTGAAAACATGCGTCTCTCCAGCGGCGCGTTGTGGCCGATGCCGATCACGCTCGACGTGTCCGAGAAATTTGCCGAAACGCTTGAACTGGGGCAGGATATTGCCCTGCGCGATCAGGAAGGCGTGATCCTGGGCACCATGACCGTGACCGACCGCTGGACCCCCGACAAATCGCGTGAGGCCGAGAAGGTCTTCGGTGCCGATGACACCGCGCATCCCGCTGTGAACTACCTGCACAATACCGCCGGCAAGGTCTATCTGGGTGGCCCTGTCACCGGCATCCAGCAGCCGGTCCACTATGATTTCCGCGGCCGCCGCGACACACCCAACGAGTTGCGCGCCCATTTCCGCAAACTGGGCTGGCGCAAGATTGTCGCCTTCCAGACCCGCAACCCGCTGCACCGCGCCCATCAGGAACTGACCTTCCGCGCCGCGAAAGAAGCGCAGGCCAACCTGTTGATTCATCCCTCGGTCGGCATGACCAAACCCGGCGATGTCGACCATTTTACCCGCGTGCGCTGCTATGAGGCTGTTCTGGACAAGTATCCCGCATCGACCACCACCATGTCGCTGCTGCCCCTGGCCATGCGCATGGGCGGCCCGCGCGAGGCCGTCTGGCACGGGCTGATCCGCGCCAATCACGGCTGCACCCACTTCATCGTGGGCCGAGACCATGCCGGCCCCGGCAAGAATTCTCAGGGCGAGGATTTCTACGGGCCCTACGATGCGCAGGAACTGTTCCGCAAGCATCAGGCCGACATTGGCGTCGAGATGGTCGATTTCAAACATATGGTCTGGGTGCAGGAACGCGCGCAATACGAACCGATGGACGAGATCGAGGACAAGGACAAGGTCACGATCCTGAACATCTCGGGCACCGAATTGCGCCGCCGTCTGTCCGAAGGGCTGGAAATTCCCGAATGGTTCTCCTTCCCCGAGGTCGTCAAGGAACTGCGCCGGACCAAGCCGCCGCGGGCCAAGCAGGGCTTTACGGTGTTCTTCACCGGTTTCTCCGGCTCAGGCAAATCGACCATCGCCAACGCGCTGATGGTCAAGCTGATGGAAATGGGCGGTCGTCCCGTGACACTTCTGGACGGTGACATTGTTCGCAAGAACCTGTCATCCGAACTGGGTTTCTCGAAAGAGCATCGCGATCTGAACATCCGCCGCATCGGCTATGTCGCGTCCGAGATCACCAAGAACGGTGGTATCGCCATCTGTGCGCCGATCGCGCCCTATGCCGCGACCCGCCGCGCCGTGCGCGAAGACGTCGAAGCCTTTGGTGCCTTTATCGAGGTGCATGTGGCGACCTCGATCGAAGAATGCGAACGTCGTGACCGTAAGGGTCTGTACAAGCTGGCCCGCGAAGGCAAAATCAAGGAATTCACCGGGATCTCTGATCCTTATGACGTCCCTCAGAATGCCGAGCTTGTCGTCGAGACGGAAAACGTCGATGTCGACAACTGCGCGCATCAGGTGATCCTGAAGCTGGAATCAATGGGCCTGATTGCGGGCTGAGATCGCGCTTTGATGAAAAGATCATGGGGCCGGGTGCAGATGCGTCCGGCCCCATGATCCATAAAGCAATCGTGTCTCGCTTGAACGGCTAAGCGATTGCCACCCAAGGTAAGGTGGTGGAAGCGGAATACAGATTGGAAACGCGCGATCCACGACGACACCGGGGCGTAGCAGGCTTCTTTTGTTTTCCGAAGTTGCCTTTTTAGTTCTCTGAATACCCATCGCAGCCGCTGGAGCTGTGACGCTCGTAGGTTTTGCGATTCATTCTTCTGCCGCGATTGTTTTGAAGACCATTTTACGCGCACAGAGAAAATTGCAGTCCCCGTTGGGCGCGAATGAAACGGATTTGAGAGACTTTCCAATGACGTTTCGGTTTTGAAGAATGACTCTTATGTTCACTTCTTCTGCGCGACGTTCTTAATAGCGATGGGCCAATCTTCCGAATGAAGACTGGCCCTTTTTGCCGCATTTCATCAACGGTTCACTGTGTCCACCACCAGCGGCGCAACCCCGGTCACCCGCGGTTGCGCCGCCGTTGGTTCATCACCTGTTGCGTGCTAGATCAATGCACCGTCACCGGTGCCAGATCGTTCTGTCGCGCAAGGATAAACGCCATGTCGCGATCCTTGACCAAAGCCAGCCGTTCGCCATCGGCGCTGTGGACGGCGTAAAGCTGCTTTATCCCAACCGCTTGATTCTGAACCTCTTCGGGCAATTCAGAGACATCGACCGGACGCACATATACGATGCGATCATCATTTTTCTTGGGGAGCTCGATTTCAGTATGCATGACGTCAGCCTTTCCTGATCTGAATTGTCTGGACAACGGCCTCGGGTCGCGATCGTTCCAGATCGACATGAAGAAGCCCGTTTTCCATGATTGCGTCGCCCACTTCGACCCCTTCGGCCAAGACGAAGGACCGTTGAAATTGTCGCGCTGCGATGCCACGGTGCAAAAAGATGCGATCTTCATCATCATCGCCCTGCTTGCCACGGATCACGAGTTGTCGGTCCTCGACTGTAATGGCCAGATCGCCCTCGGAAAACCCGGCCACGGCCAAGGTGATTCTGTAAGAGCATTCTGACGTTTGTTCGATATTGTAGGGCGGATAGCCTTCGTTGCCGGATTTCGCGGTGCGCTCCAACGCACGCTCCAGCTGCTCGAACCCCAACATATGAGGGTATGAGCCTAGTGTCAGTTTCGTCATGCCGTGTCCTTATCACTCAAGCGACAGTGCCGCGGCGGCCCTTGTAGGCACCCCCGCAACACAAATATGGGTTGCCCTTTGCAGGCTTGCAAGACCTTTGCCAAACGCAATGCAAGGCAGTATCCTAAGAGCGAACAATCTATCAGGTATGATCCCATGAACGCGCCCACCGATCTCTCCATGAAGAATGACGATGTGCTGCGTGTGGAGCTGGAGGTTTTTCGCCGCGAGCATCGCGATCTTGACGAAGCAATCCGCGCGCTGTCCACAAGCGGCACGGCGGATCAGATCACCTTGCAAAGGCTGAAGAAAAAGAAGCTTCGGCTGAAGGATCTGATCGCCCGGATCGAGGATCGGTTGCTGCCCGACATCATCGCCTGACAATCGTTGCCACCAGATGCGATCCAGCTATAGTGCGCGCTCTGATTTGGCGGAGGGCGGCATGGGCGACGACACTTTGATCCGGGTGGGTATCATCATGGGCAGCCAGTCTGACTGGTCCACGATGAAGGAAGCTGCGGATATGCTGGACACGCTTGATGTCCCCTATGAAAAGCGCATCGTCTCTGCCCATCGCACGCCGGACCGCCTGTGGGATTATGGCAAGACAGCCGTGGATCGCGGCCTTCAGGTCATCATCGCAGGGGCCGGTGGAGCTGCGCATTTGCCTGGCATGATGGCCTCCAAAACCCGTGTGCCGGTCATCGGCGTGCCGGTGCAGACCCGCGCATTGTCCGGCGTCGATAGCCTGTATTCCATTCTCCAGATGCCGCGCGGCTTTCCGGTGGCCACTATGGCCATTGGCGCGGCGGGTGCGGCCAATGCCGGGCTGATGGCGGCGGGCATTCTGGCGCTTCAGGACGCAGCGTTGGCAGAGCGGCTGGACGCGTGGCGCATCGCCCTGTCCGCGTCGATCCCTGAGACGCCGACTGACGACTGACGACTGACGCTGCTTGCGGTCCTGCACGGCCTTCTGTAACCCGCGAAAGAACACAGGCCCAGACCACAGCCCGGAGGTTTCCGACGATGACAAACCCGCTTCCCACAGGATCGACCATCGGCATTCTGGGCGGTGGCCAGCTTGGCCGGATGCTGTCAGTCGCAGCGGCTCGGCTGGGCCTGCGCACCCATATCTTCGAGCCGGGTGCCAATCCGCCAGCGGGCGACGTTGCCCATGCCGTGACGACCGCGCCCTATGAAGATGCCGCCGCCCTGACCGCCTTTGCGAACAGTGTCGATGTCATCACCTACGAGTTCGAGAACATCCCGACACAAGCGCTGGACGTGCTGGAGGCCATCACCCCCGTCTTTCCGGGCCGCGAGGCGTTGCGCGTCAGTCAGGACCGCCTGACAGAGAAAGAGTTCCTCAACGATCTGGGATTGACGACCGCGCCTTACAAGGCGGTTGATACTGCCGAAGATCTGGACACCGCGCTGACACAAATCGGCATGTCCGCGATCCTGAAAACCCGTCGTTTCGGCTACGATGGCAAGGGGCAGGCGCGCATCTCGGCACCGCAAGAGGCCGCGCAGGCATTGTCCGATATGGCCGGGTCGCCTGCGATCCTCGAAGGGTTTGTGGATTTCAGCCACGAAGTGTCCGTGATTGCCGCGCGCGGGCTGGACGGCTCCGTTGCGGCCTTCGATCCGGGCGAGAATGTACATAAGGACGGCATCCTGCGCACCACCACCGTGCCTGCGCGGCTAAGCTCTGCGCAACGCTCGGATGCTGTTCTGCTGGCCGCGCGGATTCTGAATGCGCTGAACTATGTCGGTGTCATGGGCGTGGAACTGTTCGTGACCCCCAAGGGGTTGATCGTGAACGAAATCGCGCCGCGTGTGCACAATTCCGGCCATTGGACGCAGAATGGCTGTGCCATCGATCAGTTCGAGCAGCACATCCGCGCGGTCGCAGGCTGGCCGCTTGGCGACGGGCAGCGACACACGGATGTGGTGATGGAAAATCTGATCGGCGACGATATGGACCGCGTGCCGGATCTTGCCGCAGAACCCGGTTGTGCGCTGCACCTCTACGGCAAGGCCGAGGTCAAACCCGGCCGCAAGATGGGCCATGTAAACCGTATTCAGAAGGGTTGATCCGGACGCCGCACGCTTGAGCGCCACCTACTGTTCGTTACATCCGGCAGCATCGCCGGACCAATCACCGCGGCCCGCCCACGGCTCAGCCCAGAAAACGCGCCGCGATCCGTCCGGTCAGATAGGCGATATGTCCGCCGCTGATCACGGCCCCCACACGCCTTGTGTCCGCGTCCAGCACCAGCAGATCGGCGCGCTTTCCCTGTTCAAGCACACCGCGATCGGTCAGGCCCAGCACCCGTGCAGGACCGCTGGACACCAGCGCCCATGCGTCCTGCAATGTCAGGATGTCCTGTTCGACCAGCCGCCAGACCGCCTGCCGCATCGCCGGGTAGTGGTAATCCGAGGCCAGCGCATCGCACAGCCCCTCGCGCACCAGTTCCGTGGCCGAGGCGTTGCCCGCATGGCTGGCCCCGCGCACCACGTTCGGCGCCCCCAGAACCACCGCATCACCACCTTGCCGCGCGGCAGAGGCGGCCTCGAATGTCTCGGGAAATTCGGACACATGCACCCCCATGGCCCGCCAATCCGCACGCACCTCTGCCGTGTGGTCGTCATGGCTGCCCAGCCGGACCCCGCGCGCGGTCAATCTCTGGCAGAGCGCCGCCACGGCCTCTGGCACCTCGGAGGATCGGGCATGCAGCCCCTGCATCAAGGCCAGCAGCTTTTCGGGCGAGCGGCCGGATTTCAGCGCCTGTCCGGTCAGGCGCGGGGGTTTGCGTCCCTCTGACAGGCGTTTGTGCGGCAGGTGGTCGTTCAGCACAACGTAGGAAATGTCATGTGCCGCGACCATGTCCAGCACCTGCGGGAAGTCGTCCATCATATGTGTCTCCAACCGCAATTGCAGTTGCAGATCCACCGGCAGGCTGTCGCGCACAGCCCCCACGGCCCCAAAGACCGATGCGGCGAATTCGGGACTGCGCAGCCCGCCTTCCCAGCTGAAGAACTGCGCCATCACGCCGGTGGTGATGCCGTTGACCGCCAGCTCTGCCGCCGTGGCAATCACACCGTTTTCAGCCTCGCGCAGCGCACCACGGCGCGGCGCCATGTGCCGTTCGAACCCGTCACCATGCACGTCAATCAGCCCCGGCAGCACCAGACAACCCGTCAGATCCACCTGCCGGCCTGCGGGCGCGTCGGCAATCACCCCGCCCGACACAGAAAGCGCGCCGCCATCGAACCCACCGGGGCGAAGGACACGCGCGCCTGTCAGCGTCAGGTCAAGGGCTGGGCCCAAAGTCGGTCGGGTCATCGTCATCCTCCAGACAGCCCTTCACGGCACAGGTCAGGCCGCTGCGATCCAGCACTTCTGCCCATCCCATATCCGGCCTGAAATGGCCGGTGCCCAGATATTCCAGAACCTGCGCAATCACCAGCGGACTTTGCATCATGAACGTGTGGGTGACGGGCAGCACGATGAAATCGTCCATGCCCGCGACACGGGTGGACTCGACCGAAACCTTGCCGTCATCCGCGCCGTCGATCATCAGCGAGAAGATGGGATTCAGCGAGCGATTGCCAGCAATCACTCCAAGATCGGCATCCACCGGGGGCAAATCCGGCACCGGCCCATCGCTGGCAAGCTGGTCGCCCGCCGGGCCATTGACCCATCCAAAAGCCGCCAGACTGCGCAGATGGTCCACCAGTTCACTGCCCGCGTTTGGCGGGCCAAGCATCACGACGCGGCCCATGTTTTCCGGCCGGTTGCCCTCGGCCAGCCAAAGGCGCAGCAGGATACCCCCCATCGAATGGGTGACGAAATGCACGCGGTCCTCGCCGCATTGCGCAACTGCGGCGGGCAGGGTTTCCCGCATCAGCGGCTCCAGCGGCTCATGCGTGGAATCGTAGCCGGGATTGACGGTGCGGTAGCCTGCGGCCTCAAGGCTCCATGCCATTGGTGTCAGGCTTGCCTGCGTCCGCGCCAGCCCGTGCAACAACACCACGCAATCGGCCAGCGCCGCGCCGGGAAGCAGAAAGAGAATGAGGAAAATCCACCGCATGCGTCTTGAGATAGTCCGCCCGGCGGCCCTACAACAGGGGCAATCGCACACGGAGCCACCTTATGCCGCCACGTCTTGCCCTGCGCGCCGTCATTGTCGAAGATGCGCGCCTGTTGATCGTCAACGCATGGAAAGACAGTGACCTGTGGTGCGCCCCCGGTGGCGGCGCGGAAATGCATCAGTCCTTGCCGGAAAATCTTGCGCGCGAAGTATGGGAGGAATGCGGCCTTACGGTCGATGTCGGTCCGGTCTGCCTGCTCAACGAATATCACGATGAAGCGCGCGGCTTTCATCAGGTAGAGCTGTTCTTTCACTGCCGGATTATCGCCGGCGACCGTCACGGTGCCTGGACAGATCCCGAAGGCGTGGTGAACCGGCGTCTGTGGGTCACGCAGACCGAACTGGCCGACCTGCGACACAAACCCGACAGCCTTGCGCAAGTGGCATTCGGGCCGCCCTCGCTGCCGCTGTATGATCCGATCGAGCCGCTGGCCTACTGATTGCTCAGCCGAAAGCGTGGGGATATTTCAGCGTTTCCTTCGGCGCGTCTTCGCCCGGCCCGGCCAACAACAGGTGTGACGCGGGATAGGGTGCGCTCAGACCTGCGGCGCGTTCTGACGAAAACCCGCAGCGACGGTAAAACTCCGGTTCGCCCAGAACCACAAGGAATACGCCCGACCTGCGCGCCCATTCCGCCAGAATCCCCACCATACGACGGCCATGGCCGAAGCCTTGAAAATCCGGCGCGATGGCAACCGGGGCAAGGCAAAGCCAGCCCTCCGGGCTGCGCATTTCAGACAGGGCGGCGTAGCCCGCAATGCCGTCCTCAAACGGCAACACCTGCTCCCCTGCCAGCACCCGGTCACTGCGCAGCTTCTTGACCAGATCGGCCTCTTCGCGACGCCCGAACGCGTTTTGCAGCAAACGGTCCACCTGAGACAGTTCCGTGCCGCGCATTTCGCGCAAAAATCCCGGACGTCGGATCACCAGAGGTTTCTCCTGTCGGAAGGGGCGCACCGGGCGCCCCATCGTTTCGATTTGCATGTTTCCTTCAGCGTCACGAGCGGCTGGGATACGCACCCGTGATGGCGATGCAGAACTTCATCCCGACATAGGGCTGCACCACGGTCATGGGTTGGCTTCCGCCGGTTGCGCCGATCGTCGTGCTGACGGTTGTGGTCGCCGCATCGCTGCGCAAAGTGGCATCGACTGCGGCACCGCTATCGTAATTGGCCCCGCTGCCCTCGGCAAGGATTGCGCCCTCGGGGCTTTGTTCGGTCGCGCCTTCATTGGTCGCATTCAGCACCGTCGAGGCCGTGCTGGTCGCCACATGGGTGTGGTTCGGCAGTTGTGCCTGCGTGATCGTCACTGTCTCGACCCCGCCCATCTGACCTTGACGGATGTTGGCTAGTCCTGCGCCCTGCCCCATACCGACCACGACCCGCGATTGCAGGTTCGGCAAGGCGAATGTGGTGCGTCCATCGCCGCCGTAGGTCGTGCCCAACAACGAAAACAGCGCTGAATACTGAGAGATGGGCATGAGTTGACCGTTGGTTTCGGCCCAGCCGCGCGGGCAGTAGTTTTCTCCGACCATGACGATATCCCCCATATAGGGGTCCGGACCTGCGAGCGCCGCTCCCGGCGCGCTGGTCAACATCATTCCGGCTGCGGCGGCAATAATTGCCAGTGATTTCAACATTTTCTCTCCTGATAGTTCGAAATTTGATTGCAATCAACCAAATCACAACAACCATAAGATGAAATAACGCACCGCGAAAAGGATAAAGTTGACGCTTGGTCAATCAAAGATTTGATGCGGTTTGCAGAAACGAAAAGGGGGCCGCCCGAAGGCGACCCCCAATCAGTTTGCCAAAGGGGCAGATTACATCATGCCGCCCATGCCGCCCATGTCGGGCATGCCGCCACCGGCACCTGCGCCTTCTTTCGAAGGCTTGTCGGCAACCATCGCCTCGGTGGTGATCAGCAGACCGGCGATCGAGGCAGCGTCCTCAAGCGCGGTGCGGACCACTTTGGCCGGGTCGATCACGCCGAACTTGAACATGTCGCCATATTCGTCGGTCTGCGCGTTGTAGCCGAACTTCAGGTCATCGGATTCGCGGACCTTGCCAGCCACGACGGATCCGTCGACACCGGCGTTCTGCGCGATCTGGCGCAGCGGTGCTTCCAGCGCGCGGCGCACGATGGTGATGCCGGCGTTCTGGTCGGCATTTTCACCGGTCAGGCCTGCAAGCGCCTTGGCCGCCTGGATCAGGCTGACGCCACCGCCAACCACGATGCCTTCTTGAACGGCAGCGCGGGTTGCGTTCAGCGCGTCGTCGACACGGTCCTTACGCTCTTTGACTTCGACTTCGGTCATGCCACCGACGCGGATGACAGCAACACCGCCTGCGAGCTTCGCAACACGTTCCTGCAGCTTCTCACGGTCGTAATCGCTGGTGGTTTCTTCGATCTGGTTGCGGACCTGGGCAACGCGTGCCTCGATCTCGGCCTTCTCGCCTGCACCGTCAACGATGGTGGTCTCATCCTTGGTGATCGTGACCTTCTTGGCGGTGCCAAGCATGTCCATGGTCACGGATTCCAGCTTCATGCCCAGATCTTCCGAGATCACCTGACCGCCTGTCAGGATCGCGATGTCCTGCAGCATGGCCTTGCGACGATCACCGAAGCCAGGTGCCTTGACAGCAGCAATCTTCAGGCCGCCGCGCAGCTTGTTGACCACGAGGGTCGCCAGCGCTTCGCCTTCGACGTCTTCTGCAATGATCAGCAGCGGCTTCTGCGACTGGATCACCTGCTCGAGCAGCGGAACCATCGGCTGAAGCGACGACAGTTTCTTCTCGTGCAGCAGGATCATGCAGTCTTCGAGATCTGCAATCATCTTGTCGGAGTTGGTGACGAAGTAGGGGCTGAGGTAGCCACGGTCGAACTGCATACCTTCGACAACATCGGTCTCTGTTTCCAGACCTTTGTTTTCTTCGACGGTGATGACACCCTCGTTGCCGACTTTCTGCATCGCGTCTGCGATCTGACGACCGATTTCAGCTTCGCCGTTGGCAGAGATGGTGCCGACCTGCGCGACTTCGGCGCTGTCGTTGACCGGACGGGACGCTGCTTTGATCCCTTCAACAACCTTGGAGGTTGCCAGATCGATGCCGCGCTTCAGGTCCATCGGGTTCATGCCAGCGGCAACCGATTTCAGACCTTCCTTGACGATGGCCTGAGCCAGAACCGTCGCGGTTGTTGTGCCGTCGCCGGCCTCGTCATTGGTGCGGCTGGCCACTTCCTTGACCATCTGCGCGCCCATGTTTTCGAACTTGTCTTCCAGTTCGATTTCCTTGGCGACAGTGACACCGTCCTTCGTGATGCGCGGTGCGCCGAAGGATTTGTCGATCACAACGTTGCGGCCCTTGGGGCCGAGCGTCACCTTGACCGCATCGGCCAGGATGTTGACGCCTTTAAGCATGCGATTGCGGGCGTCTGTATCGAATTTGACGTCTTTAGCGGACATTCGGGATTACTCCTCAGGTTTCCGTAAATTTCTGGATATGGGGTTGATCGCGATGGATCAGGCGGCCTTGGCGGCTGCGTCGTCCTCGATGATCCCGAGAATGTCGCTTTCCTTCATGATAAGAAGTTCTTCGCCATCTACGGTGACCTCGGTGCCGGACCATTTGCCGAACAGGATCTTGTCGCCGGCCGATACGGCCATGTCGATCAGTTCGCCTGAATCCTTGCGTGCGCCTTCGCCACAAGAAACGACGATACCTTCAGCGGGCTTTTCCTTGGCACTGTCTGGAATGATCAGGCCACCCTTGGTTTTTTCGTCGCTTTCTACACGGCGGACCAGCACACGGTCATGAAGCGGTTTGAATGCCATTGTAAGAAGCTCCCTGGCTCTTAAGTTTCCTCAGACCCTCCGGTGGCATCCGGCAGGATCGTTATCACTCGCATCGGTCGAGTGCTAACGACGCTTAGGTAGGCATGTCGCAGGGCCGTGTCAACGGTCGGGTTCCAGATTTCTTGCAGAAACGATCTTCGCCAGAAGGCCCCTGCCTCAAATCCGCGGGGGTGCCGTGCAATGCGCGCGGTTTCGTGATTGGATGGCCACGCCCCGCTTGCCGGGAAGATTCGCACAAGGCTCCGATATGGCAATTCATCCCTCTGCCCCCCTGCGGGCGCAGCGCAATCCTGCGCCGTCCGACAATACGCGTGGCACCATCCTCATGGCTTTGGGATTTTTTGCCTTTGCCGGCACCGATCTGCTGGCAAAGCTGCTGACGGAATCGTTGCATCCGGGCCAGATTGTCTGGTTCCGCCTGATCGGGTTGTTTCTGGGCGTACTGGTCCTGCTATGCATCAAAGGCCCTAAAATTCTGCGGACGGCGCATCCCGGCATACAGATTTCGCGCGGCACACTCGCGGCCGTCTCTGCAACCCTGTTCATCTTCGGCGTCAGCAAAGTGCCGCTTGCGGACGCGACCGCCGTGACCTTCATCGCCCCGTTTGTTGTAACCGTCGCAGGGGCACTGGTATTGAAAGAGCCCGTCGGCATGCGTCGCTGGTTGGCTGTGGCAACCGGCTTTCTAGGGATGCTGATCGTGATCCGTCCAGGCTTTGGCGTGTTTGACCCGGCAATCTTTTTCATCGTCCTTGCCGCTTTGTGCTTCGCCACCCGGCAAATTCTGTCGCGGTTGTTGTCCGGGGAAGACGGCATTGCCACGACCGTCGCCTACACCTCGATCTCGGCGACCGTGCTGATTTCGCTGGCCATGCCGTTTGTCTGGATCACACCGACCGATCCACGGGTGATAGCCTATCTGATCGCAATTGCGATTGCCGCAGCCATTGGCGAATTGCTGATCATCCGCGCGCTTGAGATGGCCCAAGCCGTTGTTGTCGCCCCGCTGCAATATTCACTGATCATCTGGGCGACGCTTTACGGATATTTCGCGTTTGGCGATTTGCCGGACCGTTGGACCCTGATCGGCTGCGCCATCATCGTCGCCTCGGGTCTTTTCACGCTTAGCCGGGAACGGTTTCGCGCGCGCCAGAAGGAACGCAAGATCGGAACCGCATCACCCAAGGACTAAGTCCGCGCCCTTTCTAGTCCCAACTATAGGCCCAGTGGACCAGCCCCTCGCGCCCCTGATCGGTCAGGGCATAGACGCCGGTGCTGATCTTCTCGAACCAGCCATAGTGGTTTTCACGCATGATCCGCGTGGCGGTTGCCACATTGGTGGCACGCACCACATCGCGACCGCGACTGGCACCGGCCTGCGCCAGATAGCCGGCACAGCGCAGCGCGTCCTGCCGGTAGCCGGTGACAATGCCGTGCCGCGTGGCACCCCCCTCATTGGGATCGCCTTCCAGCCTGTCGAATTCACGCAGCAACCGGGTTTGCGCCTTGCGGTTACGGCGCGGCGCGAAACGACCGGGATCGCAATGCACCTCGACCCGGCCATCCCCCCGCACCGTCATCAGCCCCAAGCCCAGCCTTCGGCAGAGCGACAAGTTGTCCTTCAGCATCCGTCGCGCGGTCTTGCCGGTGGGCCTGGGCACGGCGATATACACTGCCTCTGTTATCGAAAGCCGTCGCACTGCCTGATGGAACAGCGTCAGCGCAAAGCGCAGCTTCAACTCCACGATCACCGGCGGATCGTCGCCGCGGCGCGCCACCAGATCGGCGGCGCCGACCTCGCCCTTGACCGCATAGCCCTGACGTTCCAGCAGCGCCTTGACTGGCGGATATAGATCGCTTTCACGGTTCATTGCGCGATCATGCCCGCGCGGCCCGCCTTGTCCAGAGCACGCCGCCGAGAAATCCCCTTCATGCAATGCACAAGATCAGGCAGCGAGGCCGCGCCCCTTGAGAAGCGCCTCGACCCCCGGCATCCTGCCGCGAAACGCCTTGTACAGGTCCTCTGCCTCGGCCGACCCACCAGCGGACAGGATATGCTTTTCCAGCCGCTGCGCCGTGTCCGCGTCAAACGCTCCGCCCGCCTCTTCAAAGGCGGCAAAGGCATCGGCATCCATGACCTCGGACCACATATAGCTGTAGTAACCGCTGGAATAGCCGTCCCCCGCAAAGACATGCGCGAAATGCGGTGTGGCGTGGCGCATCGCGATGGCGTGGGGCAGCCCCAGCCGCTCCAACGTCTCTGCCTGCGCCTGCATCGGATCGGCAGGGGCGGAACCGGCGTGGAAATCCAGATCGACCATCGCCGAGGCGACATATTCGACGGTTTGAAAACCCATGTCATAAGTGGCAGCGCCAAGCACCTTGTCCAGCATGTCGCGCGGCATCGGTTCGCCCGTCTCGACATGGGTGGCAAAGCGTTCCAGCACCTCCGGCACCTCCAGCCAGTGTTCGTAAAGCTGGCTGGGCAGTTCGACAAAATCGCGCGCCACGGATGTGCCCGCGACAGAGCCGAATTCCACATCCGACAGGATCTGGTGCAACGCATGGCCAAATTCGTGAAACAAGGTGCGCGCATCGTCATAGGACAGCAGCGCCGGATCGGATTTGGCAAAGTTGCACACGTTGATCACAATCGGGCTGCGCGTCTCGGGCCGTTTGGCCTGCATCCGCATGGCCGAGCACCACGCGCCGGACCGCTTTGACGCCCGCGCAAAGTAATCCCCGATGAACACGGCCATGTGTTTGCCATTCCGCGTGACGTCCCACGCCCGGCAATCCGGGTGGTAAAGCGGCACCTCTAGCGCGCGAAACTCCAGCCCGAACAGGCGGTTCGCGCAGTCAAAGGCTGCTTCGATCATCCGGTCGAGTTGCAGATAGGGTTTCAGCGCCGCCTCATCCAGATCATGCTCGACCCGGCGGCGTTTCTCGGAATAGTACCGCCAATCCCACGGTTCCAGATCGCCATTCGTACCGTCCGCATGCATCATGTCCGACAGCACCTGCGCGTCAGCCTCGGCCCGCGCGCGGGCAGGCTCCCACACGGCCATCAGCAGGTCGTGCACCCGGTCCGGGCTGCCCGCCATCTCTGTCTCCAGCTTATAGGCAGCGAAACTGTCATAGCCCAACAGCTTGGCGCGCTCTTCGCGCAGGGCAAGCACTTCGGCGGCAATCTCCCGGTTGTCGGTCTCGCCGCCATTGGCACCACGCGAAACCCAGGCCTGCCAGGCCTTCTCGCGCAGTTCCCTGCGTGGCGAGAATTGCAAGAAAGGCACGATCAGCGACCGGCTGAGCGTGATCACCGGGCCATCCGCACCTTGTTCCTCACCCGCTGCCCGCGCCGTCGCGCGCACAAAAACAGGCAAGCCTTCAAGATCATCCTCGGCCAATGTCATCGACCAACCGGCCTCATCCGCCAGCAGATTTTGCGTAAAACTGGTGCCAAGATCGGCAAGCCGCGCCTTGATCGCCTTCATGCGGTCTGCCTCATCGCCCTCCAGCGCGGCACCCGCACGGACAAAGCCGCGATGGGTCAGCATCAGCACGCGGGCTTCTTCGGCAGAAAGGCTAAGCGTCTCGCGTGCGTTCCATAACTGGCGGATCCGATCAAACAGCGCCCGGTTTGCATAGATCGCCGAACTATGCGCGGACAGTTTGGGTGTAAATTCGCGCTGCAATTCCCGACGGCGCGGCGTGCTGTCCGCACCGGCAAGCGCAAAGAAAGGCGACAGGACCTTGTCCAACTCCTTCCCCGCGCCTTCCAGAGCCTCGATCGTGTTGGCGAATGTCGGCGCGTCGGCGCTATCGGCAATCGCATGAATTTCGTCCATATGGCGGGCCAACGCGACATCCAGCGCGGGCGCGAAATCCTCGTCGTCAATCTGATCGAAGGGTGGCAGACCAAATGGCGTGGTCCAGTCCTGCAAAAGCGGGTTTGTCATCAGGGTCTCCTTTGAGCGTCAAGCTATGTGCTGCGGCACCTGTCTTCCAGAGCTGATTGACCGATCACCCCTGCCCGCAGACCGGACAATCGGCGCGACGCTTCAACGCGATCTTGCGCGTTTCTCCCCACAGCGCGTCGTATATCAGCATCTCGCCGGTCAACGCCTTGCCGGCCCCGGTGATCAGCTTCACCGCCTCCACCGCCATCATCGCGCCCACGACACCCGGCAACGGCCCCAGAACGCCCGCCTCGGCGCAGGACGGTGCCAGCCCCGGTGCTGCGGCCTTCGGAAAGATGCATTGATAGCAGGGCGCGTCAGAGGCTGGATGAAAGACACTCAACTGCCCCTCCCACTGGCTCAGCGCGCCGGAGACCAGCGGCTTTCCCGCCGCCACACAGGCGCGGTTCACCAGATAGCGCGTTTCGGCATTGTCGGTGCCGTCAAGGATCACATCGTGATCGG
This sequence comes from Primorskyibacter flagellatus, assembly GCF_048268605.1. Taxonomy (NCBI): domain Bacteria; kingdom Pseudomonadati; phylum Pseudomonadota; class Alphaproteobacteria; order Rhodobacterales; family Roseobacteraceae; genus Primorskyibacter; species Primorskyibacter flagellatus. Next base: position 105,272 of record NZ_JBLWVF010000003.1, on the reverse strand, counting down.
CGATCAACGCCCCGGCGATGTCGTCGTCCAATCGGCGATTGTAGGGGCGGACCTGTACGGCAGGGTTTTGCGTCTGCATTGCCTCTTGCGCCGAAAACACCTTGGCCCTGCCAATATCCTTGTCGCGGTGAATGACCTGCCGTTGCAGATTGGCATTCTCGACGACATCATCGTCAATGACGCCAATGCTGCCGACACCCGCCGCCGCCAGATATTGCAACACAGGCGCGCCCAATCCGCCTGCTCCGATCACCAGCACACGCGCATCTTTCAGCTTGCGCTGCCCCGGCCCGCCAAGCTCCCGCAGGACGATGTGCCTCGCATAGCGTTCAAGTTCGGTCTCGGTAAACGCCCCGGCTCGTTCGGTCGCGCTGGTTGGCGCTTCGTCGCGCGCCCGCGCCCGCAGCAGGCCCAGCGCCCAACGATAGATCATCACGATCACGATGAAACCCGCCAGGATCAACCAGCCCGAGGCGTCCTCTCCGGTTGCCATCCGAACCGGGTTGCCTGCGGGCAGCACAAAATGCGCCAGAATCACGGCGAGATAAAGCAGCCCGATCATTCCCCAGCGCAAGCGATATGGCGCGCCCATCGCGGCACCGATCCCCCAAAGAACACCTGCGATCAGCAGTACCGGCAACATCAAGCGACTCCGGTAGAGCCGAAGCCGCCCGCGCCGCGCGACGTATCTTCCAGCGTCGCGACCTCTTCAAAAACAGCCCGCACCACCGGTGCCACCACCATCTGCGCGATCCGCATCCCATGCTCGATCACAAAAGGCTTGGCACCCGCATTCATCACGATCACCCCGAGCGGTCCGCGATAATCACTGTCAATCGTGCCGGGACTGTTGGGCAGCGTGATCCCGTGCTTCAGCGCCAACCCGGACCGAGGCCGGATTTGCACCTCATACCCGTCCGGCACCGCCAGCCGAAGCCCGGTGGCCACCAGAACCCGGGCGCCCGCCTGCACTTCAATCGCGCTCCGTCCCGGCAGATTCGCGCGCAGGTCCGCCCCGGCCGCGCCGTCAGTCTCATAGCGTGGCAATCCAAGCGCCCTGTCCGCTCCCTCAACCCAACTGATCCGTAGAGCCACACCGCTTTGCGCTTCTTCTTGGCTCAAATACTCAACTCCTGCCGTCTCACCCTGCACCCAAAGCCTCCGTGATGCGCGCCGCCAAACGCTGTGCCACTTCGGCCTTGCCCATGCGGGGCCACGGCTCCGCCCCGGTCTCCGAGATCAACACAACTGCGTTTTCACTGCCGCCCATGATCCCGGCCTCCGGACTGACATCATTGGCCAGAATCCAGTCACATCCCTTGCGGATCCGCTTGGCAGTGGCATGGGTCACCACGTCATCCGTCTCGGCGGCGAAGCCTACAACCAGACCCGGACGCCCCTCGGTCATCTGGGACACCTCGGCCAGAATGTCGGGGTTCTCGGCAAATTCCAGCACCGGCAACCCGGACGCGCCTTTTTTGATCTTCGAGGCGCTCTGCGTTGCCATCCGCCAATCGGCCACAGCGGCGGCAAATACCCCTGCATCAACCGGCAGAGCCGCCTGAACCGCATCGCGCATCTGACGTGCGGTTTCGACCTGCACCAGCGTCACGCCTTCCGGCGGCGGCACCTCTGCGGGACCGGTGACAAAGATAACTTCTGCCCCCAGACCGACAAGCGCACGGGCAATCGCCGTGCCCTGCGCACCGGATGACCTGTTGGCAATGTAACGCACCGGATCAATCGGCTCATGCGTCGGCCCTGAAGTGACCAGCACCCGACGCCCTCTCAAAGGCCCGACCGTCAAGGCAGCGGCGCAAGCGGCGGCAATCTCTTCCGGTTCGGCCATCCGACCGGGACCGAATTCACCGCAGGCCATGTCGCCTTCATCCGGGCCGACCACCTGCACACCGTCGCCCTTCAGCAGCGCCAGATTGCGCTGCGTCGCGGGGTGCAGCCACATCCGCACATTCATCGCGGGCGCAATCATCACCGGGGTATCGGTCGCCAGCAGCAGGGTCGAGGCCAGATCCCCTGCTAACCCCTGCGCCATCTTCGCCATAAGGTCCGCCGTTGCAGGTGCCACAAGCACCAGATCCGCCACGCGCGATAGCTGGATATGGCCCATCTCGGCCTCGTCGGTGAGATCGAACAGATCCCCGTAAACCTTCTCTCCGGCCAGTGCCGAGACGGTCAACGGTGTCACGAATTGCTCCGACGCTGTGGTCATCACCGGCGTGACCGCAGCCCCCTGCTGCCGCAAAAGCCGAATAAGTGCGGGTATCTTGAAGGCCGCTATACCACCCCCGATGATAAGCAGAATGCGTTTTCCCGCCAGCATGTCGTCCCCTCGCCTGATTGCGCAACAGTGTTACGCAGCCGCGCAGGGAAACTCAATCGGTGCTGTCAATGCTCTGCAATTTGCTGCACGCAACGCAGGCGTTACCGCGCTCGGTCAAACTACGTCGCCCTGCGCCTCATCAAAAATGCCACATCATAGCTTTCCGCACCTGCAAGGCCCGAGACAAGCCAAGCCGAAGAAGACAACCCGCACGTCATCCAAGAAATTCAAACACTTCCTCAGATTGCGATTCGAGGTTCTTGCGCATTTTCAGAAACGCCGCAGCCTCAAGCTGGCGAACACGTTCTTTTGACAGCCCCATCTCTGTCCCAAGGCTTTCAAGCGTTCGCGGGCTGTCGCGCATCTTTCGTTCGCGCACGATAAAGCGTTCGCGCTCGTTGAGGTTCTCCAGCGCATGCATCAGCCATTCACGCAGCTGCGCGTTATCTAACGAGTTCTCGACGATCTCGGCCGCCTGTGCGCCGTCATCCTCCAGCGCATCAATCCATTCGCGGCCATCCTCATCGACAGACTGCGTTGCATTCAGCGAAAAATCCGACCCCGACAGGCGGCCTTCCATCATCTCCACATCATGCAACGGCACGCCGACCTCGGTCGAGATCATCTGACGCAGTTCATGGCGCGGCAATTTGCGCCCCTCGGCGGCCGCTTCCCGCTCCAGTCGTGCCTGCACCCGGCGCATGTTGAAAAACAGCGATTTCTGGCTGGACGTGGATCCGGTGCGCACCATCGACCAGTTGCGCATCACATAATCCTGAATGCTCGCCTTGATCCACCAGACCGCGTAGGTCGAAAACCGCACACCGCGATCCGGGTCGAATTTGTCAGCAGCTTTCATCAAGCCCAGCCCGGCCTCTTGGATCAGGTCGTTCATCGGCGCGCCATAGCGTTTGAACTTCGATGCCATCGAAATCGCCAAGCGCATATAGGCGGTGATCAAACGGTGTAAGGCACGCTCGTCCCTGTTGTCGCGCCAAGCATAGGCCAAAGCCAGCTCTGTCTCTGCGTCCAGCAGCTCTGCCTTCATGGCGCGGCGGGTCAAGGTGCGGTCGTTGAATGCGTCTAGTGCCATCATGCGCTCCCCAGTGATGGGTTTCTGGATCAACCGAATAATAATATTGATACGGCTTCACATCGAAAACAGATCACTGTTCATAGACTGGGTGCGCGAGGCACCATCTCAGAGAGACAAACGCAAGAAAGTTGCGTACGGTTCCCTCGTTGAGGAAAAACTAACCGTGCCAGAAGAGTTTTATCCGGACCGATGATGACACTGCGCACCTTTTGGTGGCCCCATCCGACCCAGCCGTAGCGCGGGGTAGCGGCACGATTATCGACCAGAACGCCGCGCCAGCCAGCCGTAAAACAGCTATTCAACGCAGGACACCAGCCAAAAGTGCATCGTATTCTGACATGGCTGCCCGCCGTTAACCATTCTGAAACCCGCCCCGGCATAGCGTTAACCAAATCTTGCCGGAACAGGACAGAATGGTCTCACACGCCTACACAGTCGCCTTCGAAGGGGTGGAGGCGCGCACCGTCGAGGTGCAATGCGCGGTGACACCGGGCCTGCCCGCGTTTTCCATCGTTGGTCTGCCCGACAAGGCCGTGTCAGAGGCGCGCGACCGGGTGCGCACGGCGCTGGCGTCGATGGCAATTGCCCTGCCCTCCAAGCGCATCACCATCAACCTGTCGCCCGCCGACCTGCCAAAGGAAGGCTCGCATTTCGATTTGCCGATCGCTTTGGGGCTGCTGGCCGCGCTGGAGATCATCCCGCATGATGCCGTGGCCGGGATCGTGTCGCTGGGGGAATTGTCGCTGGACGGCACGCTGGTGCCGGTGCTGGGTGCCCTTCCCGCTGCGATGGCCGCCGCAGAGGATGACCGCGCGCTTTTGTGCCCGCGCGCCTCGGGGGCAGAGGCCGCCTGGGTTGGCAGTTGTCAGGTCATTGGTGCCAACTCGCTGTCAGACGTGGTGCGGCATTTCACCGGGCAGTCGCCCTTGCCGCCATCCGAACCCGGCGAAGTCCAGCCCGCACCTTCGGGTCGGGACCTACGGGACGTGCGCGGACAGGAACGTGCAAAACGGGCGCTGGAAATCGCCGCCGCAGGGCGTCACCATCTGATGTTCGTCGGCTCGCCCGGTTCCGGAAAATCGATGCTGGCCAGCCGCCTGCCCGGCATTCTGCCGCCGCTCAGCGCGGCCGAGGCGTTGGAGACGTCGATGATCCACTCGCTGGCCGGGTTGCTGGACGAAGGCGGGATTTCGCGGCACCGACCGTTTCGGGAACCCCATCACACCGCCTCTATGGCGGCGATTGTCGGCGGCGGTCGCAGCGCCAAACCCGGCGAGATCAGCCTGGCGCATAACGGCGTGCTGTTCATGGACGAGTTCCCGGAATTTCCGCGCAACGTGCTGGAAACGCTGCGCCAGCCCATCGAATCGGGCGAGGTGATGATTTCGCGCGCCAACGCCCATTTCCGCTATCCCTGCCGGTTCATGCTGATTGCGGCGGCCAATCCCTGTCGCTGCGGCTATCTCAGCGAACCGGACCGGTCCTGTGCGCGCGCGCCATCCTGCGGCGAGGATTACATGGGCCGCATTTCCGGCCCGCTGATGGACAGGTTCGACCTGCGGATCGAAGTACCGCCCGTTGGCTTCACCGATCTGGACCTGCCACCGTCCGGCGACAGCTCTGCCGAGGTTGCGGCGCGGGTTTCTATGGCGCGCGACGTGCAATCGTCGCGGTTCGACGGCCATGACGGCATGCGCACCAATGCCGACGCTTCAGGCGAGGTTCTGGAAGACATCGCCCGCCCCGATGCGGAAGGTAAAGAGCTGCTGGGCCGCGCCGCCGACCGCATGGGGCTGTCCGCGCGTGGCTATCACCGGGTGATGCGCGTGGCCCGCACGATCGCCGATCTGGACGGCTCAACCGATGTGCGCCGCCCGCATGTCGCCGAGGCGATCAGTTACCGGCTGACGGTCGCGCGAGACGCGTGATCCATTTGGCCAGCGTCCGCAACGTGGCATCCGCTTCGGGGATCAACCCGCGAAACAGGGGCCAGACATGCGGCAGGTCGCGCTCGATCAACATCTCCACCTCCACGCCCTGTGCGCGCAAGACCTCGGCCATGCGCCGGGTATCATCCAGCAGAATCTCGGTATCGCTTGCGGTCAGCCAGACCGGACAAGCCCCCGTGAAGTCGCCATGCAGCGGCGAGGCGCGCGGATCGTCCGGATCAGCGCCTTGCAGATACATGTCGGCCATTTCGTCCACACGCTCGGCGGGCAGGACGACATCGCTATCGGCATTTTCGCGAACAGACGCGCCAGCGTAGCGCAGATCGGTCAGCGGTGAAAAGGCAAAGCATCCCGCTGGCCGTGGCAGATCCTGACGGCAAATCTCGGCCAGAAGCGCCAGCGCCAAACCACCGCCGGCACTGTCACCCCCAAGGATGATACGGTCCGGCAGCGTGCCGCCGCCAAGCAGGTCGGTATAGATGGCGACCGCATCCTCGACCGGGGCGGGGAACGCGTGTTCCGGTGCCAACCGATACTCGGGCAAACAGGTCCAGGCGCTGCACATTGACGAGATCCAGGCCAGCATCGCGCGATGCGTGCGCGGCGAACCGAAGACATAGCCGCCGCCGTGGAAGTAAAGGATCAGTAGATCGTCATCCGCCTCCGGCGCCGAAACCCACAGCACCGGCACCTCGGCAACAGAGCCGCGCTGGAAGGCGCTGCCCTTTGGCGCACGGAAGAAGAGTCGCGCCTTACGCTCAAAGCTGACGCGCAGGGCCTCTGGTGTTTTCGCGCGGGCAAGATGCCGTTTTTCAGTCAAACGCAGCCAGTGATTGAGCAGGGCACTGCGCAGGCTCATGCGCGGCGCGCCTCGATGGCCTCCCAGATCTTGGCCGCGATATTGACGCCATCGAACCTCTCAAGCTCCTGAATGCCAGTGGGCGAGGTCACGTTGATCTCGGTCAGCCACTCGCCGATCACGTCTATGCCGACAAAGATCTGCCCTTTTTCACGCAGGGTCGGCCCGATCCGCGCGCAGATTTCCAGATCACGCTCTGTCAGGGACACTTTTTCAGGCCGCCCGCCGACATGCATATTGGAACGGGTCTCGCCTTTGGCAGGTACGCGGTTGATCGCACCGACGGGTTCGCCATCCACAAGGATCACGCGCTTGTCGCCCTTGGACACATCGGGCAGAAATTTCTGCACAATCAGAGGCTCACGGCTGAACCCGGTGAACAGCTCGTGCAACGACGACAGATTGCGGTCATTGGCATCCAGCCGGAACACGCCCGCGCCCCCATTGCCGTAAAGCGGCTTGAGGATGACGTCGCCGTGCTTGGCCTTGAACGCCTTGATCGTGGCAAGGTCGCGGGCAACCGTCGTTGGCGGCGTCAGGTCCGGAAAATCCAGCACGAGCAGTTTTTCGGGATAGTTGCGCACCCAGAACGGATCATTGACCACCAGCGTGCCGGGATGAATCCGGTCCAGCAGGTGCGTCAGCGTGATGTAATGCATGTCGAACGGCGGGTCTTGCCGCAGCCAGACGACATCGAAATCCGACAGATCGACTTCCTGCATCTCGCCCAGCGTGGCATGGGCACCCTGTTTGCGCTGAACTTGCAGCGATTGCCCGCGGGCGGTGATGCGCCCCTCCTGATAGGCCAACTGGTCGGGCAGGTAGTAAAACAGCTCGTGCCCGCGCGCCTGAGCCTCTTCGGCAAGCCGGAAGGTGCTGTCTGCCTCGATATTGACCTGCTCGATGGGATCCATCTGAAACGCGATCTTCATGCTTGCCCCTTCGCTTGCGGATTTGGGAACTACATGCCGCAAGGCGCGGGGTTAGGCAATGGTCGTGCGATTGACGTCAGGGGCCGAAGGCATTCTCGATCACCTCTATCCGGCCAAAGGCATCCACCAATGCCGCGTCCACACGACAGTCGGTCATCGCGCCGTTCGGGCAGGAGGCAAGATATGTTTCGGCAGCATCAAAGATGCGCTGCTGCTGCGCCGCGCTGATCCGCATGGCCGCGCGCGTGAAACTGCGGCTTTTCTTGACCTCGACGAAAACGACCATCCCGTCACGCTCAAGGATCAGGTCAATTTCGCCACCAGCGGCGCGCCAGCGAGCCCGGGCAACGCGGTAGCCGCGCCGTTCATAGTCGCGCGCGACCGATTTTTCTGCGGCTTCTCCGGCAAGGTATGAAACCTCACCCGTCATCCTCCGGTTCATCACCCTGCCCCAGCTTCAGCGCCATCTGGTAGACTTGCCGCCGGGGGGCGCCCGTGCCCTCGGCGACGATATCCGCAGCATCGCGCACCGACATCCGCTTCAGCGCGTCTTCTAGCATCTCGGTCATTACCGATTCGCTAACGGCCTTGATCTCGCCACGTCCGATCACGACCACGACCTCGCCCTTGATCGGACCGGCGGCGATGTTGGCGGCCAGTTCCGCAAGCGTGCCGCGCCTGCATTCCTCGAACCGCTTGGTCAATTCTCGGCACATCGCGGCGGGACGGTCGGCACCCAGCATCTCTGCCGCGTCGGCCAGCATCGCGGCGGTGCGCTTGGGCGATTCGTAGAATACCAGCGTCGCCTGCACCCCCGCCAGGGCCTTGAGTGCGGATTTCCGCTGCCCCCGCGCATTGGGCAAAAATCCTGCAAACAGGAACCGGTCTGTGGGCAACCCGGCCATCGTCAGCGCCGCCAGAACCGCCGACGCGCCGGGCAGGGAATGCACCGGCAAGCCTTCCTCGGCCGCTGCCCGCGACAGATCGAAACCCGGATCTGAAATCAGTGGTGTTCCTGCCTCGGACGCGTAGGCCACGGATTTTCCTGCCGCTATTTCCGCCATGATTCGTGGCCGCATCTTGCCGCCGTTGTGGTCGTGATAGGCCAGCAAAGGCCGCTCCCCCAGGCTGACGCCGTGAATCTCCATCAATTTGCGCAGGCTGCGGGTGTCTTCTGCGGCCAGCACATCGGCTGTTGCCAGCACGTCAAGAGCGCGCAGGGTGATGTCGCGCGCATTGCCGATCGGCGTGGCGACGAAGTAAAGGCCACCCGCCAATTTCTGCTCACCGGGATTCATCGCTGGACCCTCTCTTCGGGACGTTTATGATCTGTTATGTACAAACGCGGGCCCGGATCGGAAACCCGCATCATCGAGGGAGTCACCATTTCATGTTTGCCGTTTTCACCCCTATCCGCAAGGCGCTGGCAAAAATTGCCGCACTGGCATCTGTCATCGCGCTTGCCGGCTGCCTTCCCGAAGGTGGCGTTTCCATGTCGGGCGGTGGCGGTCAGAAAATCGATCCCAAGGCACCGATCCCGGTCGCGCTGCTGGTCCCCAAAAGCCATTCCAGCGCGGGCGCAGTGGGGCGCAGCCTGGAAAACGCGGCGCGACTCGCCATCGCGGACCTGAACGGCGTTCGGATTGACCTGCGGGTCTATGACACGGCAGGCGATCAGGCACAAAGCGCAGCACTTGCGCAACGCGCCGCCGACGAGGGTGCGAAAATCATCCTCGGACCGCTTTTTGCCGACAATGCCGTGGCCGCAAGCAACGCGGTGGCGGATGAAGGCATCAACGTGCTGGCCTTCTCCAACAACAGCTCGATCGCCGGGGGCAACCTGTTCATCCTGGGTCCAACTTTCGACGACAATGCGAACCGGTTGATGGGGTTTGCAGCGCGGCAAGGCAAACGCAGTGTCGTCATCGTGCATCCTGACAATACCGAAGGCACATTCGGGCGCAATGCCATCCAAAGGGCCGCGTCTCGCAACGGGGTGAATGTTGCTGCGGTCGAGAGCTTTCCTTTCTCGCAACAAGCCGTGGCCGCCGCCGCGCCGCGTATTGCGGGAACAGTCAATTCGACAGGCGCCGATTCGGTCTTCCTGACCTCGACGCCCGCTGGTGCCCTGCCGCTTCTGCTGCAATTGCTGCCCGAGGCCGGAGTCGCGACAGCCAGCACCCAGTATCTGGGTCTTTCGCGCTGGGATGTGCCCGCGCAAACGCTGCAACTGCGCGGGGCGCAGGGCGGCTGGTTCGCATTGCCCAATCAACAGACGGTGGCGGCATTCGAAGGTCGCTACGCCGGCGCGTTCGGATCTGCCCCGCACCAGTTGGGGGGTCTGGCCTATGATGGCATCGCGGCCATCGGCGCGCTTGCATCGCGTGGCAAAAGCAATGCCCTGACCCGTGGTGCGCTGACGCAATCGGCTGGCTTCCAGGGGACGTCCGGTGTATTCCGCCTGAAAGCGGATGGCACCAACGAACGCGGGCTCGCCGTCGCGACGGTGCGCAACAACCAGGTGGTGATCCTTGACCCTGCCCCAAGAAGCTTCGGCGGCGCCGGATTCTGAACAGATAACCCAGACAAACAACGGGATGCCGGCAAACCTGATTTGTCCGGCATCCGAGATCTGTGATCCGGATATGCTGCGCGCTGAGCTGAGCGCAGCTCTGGACGGGGTCGAGGCTGGCCAACCGGCGCGTCCCGCCCTGGTCAAGGTTCTGGCCGAGACCCAAAAGCGCGGTCGTGCCGTGATCGCCGAGGCGTTTCGGGCCGATCCGTTCAAGGGACGTCCCACCACCCGCTCTTACACTTGGCTGACCGATTGCCTGATCCGTGAAATCTGGACGGTCGCGACAGAACGGCTTTACCCCAACCCCAACCCGACCGAAGGCGAACGGATCGCCGTCATGGCAGTTGGCGGCTACGGTCGCGGAGAGATGGCACCGCATTCCGATGTCGATCTGCTGTTTCTGACGCCCTACAAGATCACCCCTTGGGCCGAAAGCGTCATCGAGGCGATGCTGTACATCCTGTGGGACCTGCGCATGAAGGTGGGGCATTCCAGCCGCACGGTCGAGGATTGCCTGCGTCTGGGGGCCGAAGATTTCACCATCCGCACCGCCATGCTGGAACACCGTTTTCTGTGTGGCAACGCGGCCCTCGCGGACGAGTTGGACGCGCGTCTTTGGGACGAGCTGTTCAAAGGCACCGCCCGCGAGTTCGTCGAAGCCAAACTTGCCGAACGTGACGCGCGGCACGAAAAGCAGGGCGGCCAGCGTTACATGGTCGAACCCAACGTCAAAGAGGGCAAGGGCGGGCTGCGGGACATCCAGTCGCTGTATTGGATCGCCAAATACGTCCACCGGGTCGACACCACCGAAGAACTGATCGGCAAGGGCGTATTCCGCCCCGAGGAATACCATAGTTTCATCGTCGCCGAACGCTTCCTGTGGGGGGTGCGCTGTCACCTGCATCTGATTGCAGGTCGCCCGATGGAGCAACTGACCTTCGACATGCAGGTCGAGGTGGCCGAGGCGATGGGCTATACCGACAAGGGCGGGCGACGCGCTGTGGAATGGTTCATGCAAACCTATTTTCGCCACGCCACCACTGTTGGCGACATGACGCGGATCTTCCTGACATCGCTGGAGGCGGACCACACCAAAAGCGCACCGCTGCTGATGCGGATCTTCAACCGCCCGCCGCGCGTCAAGAAAGCCTATACCGTCGTGAACAACCGGCTGGCGCTGGTCGATGACGCGGCGTTTCTGTCCGACAAGCTGAACATGCTGCGGCTGTTCGAAGAAGCGCTGCGCACAGGTCTGTTGATCCATCCGGATGCGATGCGGCTCGTCGCGGCCAACCTGCATCTGATCGACGACGAGATGCGCAACGACAAGGAAGCGCGCCGCATCTTTCTTGATCTGCTGCTTAAACACGGCAATCCCGACCGCGCGTTGCGCCGGATGAACGAGCTGGGTTTTCTTGGAGCGTTCATCCCGGAATTCGAAACGATCGTCGCGATGATGCAGTTCAACATGTACCACCATTACACGGTGGACGAACACACGATCCAGTGCATCTGGAACCTGTCCGAGATCGAGCATGAAAACCTGATTGAGGAACTGCCGGTGGCATCCTCGATCCTGAAGGAGGGCATCAACCGCAAAGTGCTGTATGTGGCGCTGCTGCTGCATGACATCGGCAAGGGCCGGGACGAGGATCACGCCGTTCTGGGTGCCAAGATCGCCCGCAAGGTCGCGCCACGGCTGGGGTTGAAAAAGGCCGAATGCGCCACGGTTGAATGGCTGGTGCGCTATCATCTGCTGATGTCGGACATGGCGCAGAAACGCGACATCGCCGATCCGCGCACCGTGCGCGATTTTGCCAAGGCCGTTCAGACACGCGAGCGGCTGGATCTGCTTTGCGTGCTGACCGTCTGCGACATTCGCGGGGTCGGTCCGAACACCTGGAACAACTGGAAAGCCGCATTGTTGCGCGCGCTCTACCGGCAGACCCGCCGGGCGCTGGAGGATGGGCTGGAGATCCTCAACCGCGAAAATCGCGGGGTCGAGGCCAAGAAGGCGCTGCGCGACGCGCTCCATGATTGGAACAGCAAGGATTTGCGCATCGAAACCACTCGGCATTATCCGCCCTATTGGCAAGGTCTGCACCTCACCGCCCATGTGATTTTTGCGAAGCTTCTGAAAGACATCGACGACGACGAGATCCGCATCGACCTGCATCCCGATATTGACCGCGACGCCACCCGCGTCTGTTTCGCGCTGGTCGATCATCCCGGCATTTTCAGCCGCCTTGCCGGCGCTCTGGCGCTGGTTGGTGCCAATGTCGTGGACGCACGCACCTACACGTCGAAGGATGGCTATGCCACGGCGGTGTTCTGGATACAGGATGCCGATGGCCATCCTTTCGAGGAAGCGCGCCTGCCCCGTCTGCTCAAGACCATTCACCAAACGTTGCTGGGCGAAGTGGTGCCGCAGGACGCGATCAAAGACCGTGACAAGATGAAAAAGCGCGAACGTGCTTTCCGGGTGCCGACCTCGATCACCTTCGACAATGATGGCTCGGAAATCTACACCATCATCGAGGTGGACACCCGCGACCGTCCGGGCCTTCTGTATGACCTGACGCGCACGCTGGCGAACCAGAATATCTATATCGCCTCGGCAGTGATCGCGACCTATGGCGAACAGGTGGTGGACAGTTTTTACGTCAAGGATATGTTCGGGCTGAAATTTCGGTCCACTTCCAAGCAGAAATCCTTGGAGAAAAAGCTGCGCGAGGCCATTGCTGCCGGATCGGCGCGGGCGCGATCCTGAACCGGTCCCGCCGCGCCCTCTTCCGCCGCTCTTGCCGATGATATAAGCCACCGCCAAGCTGACCGGACGCAAAAAGGCACCGCAAACATGAAACCCATCCGCCTGATGTCATGAAACCCATCCGCCTGATGTCCGGTGTCCTGACCGTTGGCTTCTGGACCTTGATGAGCCGCATTCTGGGCGTGGTGCGCGAGGTGCTGATCCTTGGCCTGATCGGCCCCGGCCCGGTAATGGACGCCTTCGTCGCCGCCTTCCGCCTGCCCAACATGTTCCGCCGCTTTTTCGCCGAAGGTGCCTTCAACGCGGCTTTCGTGCCGATGTTTTCGAAAAAATACGAGGCTGGCGAGGATCCGTTGGGCTTTGCCCGCGACGCGATGAACGGCCTTGCTCTGGTGCTGCTGGCGCTGACCGCACTGGCGATGATCTTCATGCCCGCGCTGGTCTGGGCCACGGCGGGCGGGTTCGAGGGCAGCGCGCGGTTCGATCTGACCGTTGGCTTCGGGCGTGTGGTGTTTCCCTATATCCTGTTCATCTCGCTGGCGGCGCTGTTTTCCGGCGCGTTGAACGCCACCGGGCATTTTGCGGCCGCCGCTGCGGCGCCCGTCTTGCTGAATATCTTCGTTATCGCCGCAATGGGATGGGCCGCGTTTATGGGCGGCGATGTGGTCATGGCGCTGATCTGGACAGTGCCGCTGGCCGGTGTGGCGCAACTGGTGCTGGTCTGGATCGCGGCCGAGCGCGCGGGCGTGCGCCTGCGTGTCGCCCGCCCCCGTTTCACACCCGATATGCGGCGCCTCATCGTGGTAGCCGTGCCCGCCGCGCTTGCCAGTGGTGTGATGCAGATCAACCTTCTGGTCGGGCAGCAGGTCGCAAGCCATTTCGAAAAGGCCGTGGGCTGGCTTTATGCCGCTGACCGTCTGTATCAACTGCCGTTGGGCGTGGTCGGTATCGCGGTGGGTATCGTGCTGCTGCCGGACCTGTCCCGCCGCCTGAAAGCCGAAGATGACACCGGCGCGCGCGAGGCGTTCTCGCGCGCTGGTGAGATCAGCATGGCGCTGACCATCCCGGCCTCGGTGGCACTGGTGGTGATCCCCCTGCCGCTGGTCTCGGTGCTGTTTCAACGCGGAGCCACAAGTGCAGACGACGCCGCCGCCATGGCGATTGCCGTGGCGATCTACGGGCTGGGCCTGCCGGCTTTCGTATTGCAAAAGCTGCTGCAACCGCTGTTCTTCGCACGCGAAGATACGCGTTCGCCCTTTCGCTACGCGGTCTGGGCAATGGCCGTGAACGCAGTGCTGGCAATCGGCCTTGCACAAGTCATCGGTTGGATCGCTCCGGCGATTGCCACGACGGTTGCGGGCTGGGTCATCGTCTTCCTGCTGGCGCGCGGCGGGCGGCGCATGGGCGATGTCGCCCGGTTCGACGCGCGTTTCCGCCGCCGGATCTGGCGGATTTGTCTGGCCGCTGTCGTCATGGGTGTCATACTTTGGGCAGCAATGCTGGTCATCGGGCCGTTTCTGGGCATGCCTGGCCTGCGCTACATCGCCCTGATCGCGCTGATTTGTGTGGGCATCGTCAGCTATTTTGCAACCGGACAGGCACTTGGTGCGTTCCGTCTTTCGGAATTCAAACTCGCGCTGCGGCGCCGCAGATAAGGAGACATCATGGCAGAAATCACACCGCTGATCACCGCCGCCGAAGGATTTCCGGCGCTGGAGCGGTTGGCCCTGTCCGCAGAGCAGGAATATGTCATGTCGTTTCGGATCTTCGATCCCGAAACCCGCACCCGCAGCCCCGAGGCCAAAAAGCTGGGCCTGAACACTTGGGGCGATATTCTCGAACATCTAGCGAGCAACGGGGTCGCTCTGCGCATCGTGCTGTCGGATTTCGACCCGATATTCACCGACGATCTGCATGAACAGGCATGGCAGGCCGCCCGGTTGCTGGAAAAGCGCCTGAAAGGCGATGTGCATCTGACCTGTGCCCCACATGGCCAGATGGCAGGCAAGCTTTGGCACCTTTTGATGCGGCGCGGCATCGCTGCCAAGCTGCGCGAATGGCGCGAGCGCCCGGCCGAGGACCTCACCCCGGTGGAGCAGGCAATCCTGGCCGCCACACCGCATTTGCGGCCTGTCACGATCCACCAGAAATTCGCGGTCGCCGACAGCGCCCGCGCGGTGATCGGCGGGCTGGACGTCAATGAACGCCGGTGGGATGACAAATCGCACGATCTTCCGTCCGATGAGACTTGGCACGACGTCAGCATGCGCATCACAGGACCGTTCTGCACCATCCTGCGCGCGCACTTTACCGACACCTGGAACGAGGCGCTGGCCTGCGGCGCGCCGGTTCTTCTGGGCGAAGAAGCCCCCGAAGAGGCCAAGGAACCGGCCTCCAGCGACAATATCCGGCTGGTGCGCACCCTGTCGCGGCCCTGTCAGGGGCCGACAGTGCTGGGTCCGTTGCCCAATGTGACCGAACACGAAGAAACGCTGGTTCAGCTTTTCGAGGATGCGCGCGATTACGTTTATATCGAGACGCAATTTTTCCGCCATGCCCCGATCGCCAAGGCACTGGCATCTGCCGGGACCGCCCGTGACGACCTGCAATTGATCATTGTCATGCCGACAGAGCCGGACCGCATCCTGTTTGACGGCGATAGAAGCTGGAACGCCCGCCATGCCCAATCGCTGCAAATCTCGGCACTGGATCAGTTGCGCAAGGCGTTTGGCGACCGGCTGATGATGTTGTCTCCCGCCAAAACGGAAACAGCCCCCAAGGGCGCGGATGGGCGCATCAACGGGGCCGGGCCGATCTATGTGCATTCCAAGGTGTTACTGATTGACGACGCGGTGGGCATGGTCGGTTCGGCAAACCTAAACGGGCGCTCACTGCGCTGGGACACCGAAGCCTCGGTGCTGTTCCGCGATCCGCAGGCCGTGCGCCACACGCGGGAGCGGCTGGCCAATAAGTGGTTGGGCGATGGCCACGGGCTCGACACGACTCGCGCCGCAGACTGGCGCAGCTATGCCGAAAAAAATGCCAATATTTCCCCCGAGGACCGGCGCGGCTTCCTGCTGCCCTATCCTTATGAACGCAACAAGCGCTTCGCACGTCTGATGCCGCTGTTCCCGGACGACATGTTCTAGGCCCGGTCAGTTTTCAGGTCGGTCAGTCCTGCTGGCGCAATTTGCTCAGGATGCGTGCCCAGCCTCCCGGCACCAGAAACACGATCAGCACGAAACCGGTGACAAAGCCGCCCAGATCCGCCACCCAATCGTTGCTTGCGCCGAACAGCAGGCCAAAGATCAACTGGATGCCAAGCAACACGCCGATCAGGTTGAAGGCGCGGATCTGGCTTGCCCCCATCATGCCCAGCCGCAGCCAAAGCAGATAGGTGAAGGCCCCGATCATGCCGTAGACCGGTGGAAACGCCCCGATCAGCGGTGTGCCTGCATTCAGGAACAGCGCATAGCACAGCGCGCCACCAATCCCTGACACCACGAAAATCACCAAAGTCCGAACGCTGCCGATCACCTCGCCCACCATTTTGCCAAGCGCCAGCAGCATGACGGCCGCGAACAATCCATGTGTGAAGGAGGCATGCACAAACGGATAGGTCACAAAGCGGATCAGATGCTGCACCGGATATTGCCCGGTGCCGATCATCCAATCCACCACCTCGCCCGAGAAGGCGAAACGCTGCATCGCGGCCAGCCGCCACCCCACTGCATCCGCGCCGCCGATCAGCCCGCGCGCACCCAGCGAAAAAACCACCTCGATGCCGATGATGACCAAGGCCAGCGCCGCCACGACAGGCGGCAACGGGTTCAGGGGGCTGGTATCGTCGGGATGTGCCATCGCTTTGACCTTTGCTTGACGGGACTTGGCCCCGTGGGTAAGCCAGCCGGACAAATTAATCCAGACGGAGAATTGCCATGACCGAGGGGGTCCAAACTCCTCCCGCCGCCAATGCGGGTTTCACGCCGCGTGTGTTTTCGGGCATCCAGCCTTCCGGGCAATTGCACCTAGGCAATTACCTTGGCGCGCTAAAGCGCTTTGCCGATGCGCAGGAGCGTGGTGTTCAATCGATCTACTGCATGGTGGACCTGCACGCGATCACCGTCTGGCAAGACCCTGCGGATCTGCGCAATGCCACGCGCGAACTGGCCGCAGGCTTTATCGCCAGCGGCATTGATCCGGAAAAATCCATCCTGTTCAACCAAAGCCAGGTGCCCGAGCATGCCCAACTGGCCTGGATCTTCAATTGCGTCGCACGACTTGGCTGGATGAACCGCATGACCCAGTTCAAGGACAAGGCCGGCAAGAATGCCGAGAAGGCCAGCCTTGGCCTGTATGCCTACCCCGCGCTGATGGCTGCCGACATCCTGATCTACCACGCGACGCATGTGCCGGTGGGCGAGGACCAGAAACAGCATGTCGAGCTGACCCGCGACATTGCCGCCAAGTTCAACCACGACTACGGCACCGATTTCTTCCCGATGCCGGAACCGGTGATCGAGGGTGCCGCGACCCGCGTCATGTCTCTGCGGGACGGGTCCAAAAAAATGTCGAAATCTGATCCGTCCGATGCCAGCCGGATCAACATGACCGACGATGCCGACACGATCGCGGCGAAGATCCGCAAGGCCAAGACCGATCCCGACGCGCTCCCCTCAGACGCGAAGGGGCTGGACGGGCGGCCAGAGGCGCGCAACCTCGTCAACATTTACGCAGCCCTGTCAGATTCGACGGTGGACGCCGTGCTGCACGAGTTTGGCGGGCAACAATTCTCGGCCTTCAAACCGAAGCTATCCGAACTCGCGGTAGATCGTCTGGCCCCGATCTCGACGGAGATGGCACACCTGATGCAGCACACCGACGAAATTGACGCCATTCTTGGCCGGGGCGCCGCCCGCGCCCGGGAAATCGCAACGCCTGTCATCAAGCAGACCTACGAGATCGTCGGTCTGGTCGGTAGCTAACGCGCCCCGCAGCCTCTCCTGCGGCACTGTCGTCCGTCCAGCGCCAAACATTGCGGTAAACGCACCCCGCCCCGGCCCCCGAGCCGGGGCCTCGACCCATCCGCCACACTTGTTCGCCTGTCATACCAACGTCACATCGCCGTGACAGTTTGCGCATGTCCCAACCTGCGGTCGCACCCCCTCGCGCCGCTGCCTGTCTCCGGATGCTCTTTGATCGCTGCCTGATCGAAGAGCATCCGCTCTGGACCTCTGCCGACGCACGCCATACGTTCTGGTCAAGACAGCAAAGGGCATTCAAAATGGCAACCGGCACGGATATCCGCACCTATTTCAACGGGCAGTGGCATGACGGCGACATCATGATCATGCGTGCCGCCGATCACGGTGCATGGCTTGGCTCGGGCGTATTCGACGGTGCCCGGATGGTGAACGGCCGCACCCCCGATCTGCGCGCCCATTGTGCCCGTGTGAACCGCTCGGCCAAGGCGATGATGCTGCAACCCACCGTGACCACCGATGCGATGCTCGAAATCATCGCCGACGGGCTCGCCGCCTACACGCTGGATCAAGCCGTCTATATCCGCCCGATGTATTGGGGCATCGACGGCGACGCCACCGCCATTGTCCCCACACCGGACAAGACCGGCTTTGCGATCTGCCTTGAAGCCATCCCCATGGCTCCAGAAACAGCCTCTGTCACCCTGACCCGCACGCGATTTCGACGCCCGGTGCTGGAAGATGCGGTGGTCGACGCCAAGGCCGGCTGCCTCTACCCCAACAATGCGCGCATGCTGGCCGAAGCCCGCGCCAAGGGCTTCAACAACGCTCTGGTCGCAGACGCGATCGGCAATGTCGCCGAAACCGCCACATCCAACGTTTTCATGACCCGCGACGGCGAGGTTTTCACTCCCGTTGCCAATGGCACCTTCCTTGCGGGAATCACGCGCGCCCGCCACCTTGCCAATATGCGCGCCGATGGCATGAAGGTGCATGAATGTGTGCTGAGCTTCGATGATTTCAACGACGCCGACGAGGTCTTCCTGTCCGGCAACATGAACAAGATCACGCCGGTCACCGCCTTCGACGCGCGTCAATATCAGGTCGGTCCCGTCACCCGACGTGTCCGCGAATTGTATTGGGACTGGGCCGCCTTGAACCAGGAATAGACCACCACAACCCTGCAACAGATCGCCACCCAGCGCCTAAAACACCGCAATCGAAGAATTGCACATGCCTCCAGAAACCGCCATGATCGGCACCACAGGAGTCCACAAATGCGCAAGTTCCTCGTCGTCCTTGATGACAGTCGCGAATGCCTGAATGCCCTGCGTTTCGCCGCGATGCGCGCCTCCAATTCCGGCGGCGGCGTCGCGGTGCTGTCGGTGATCCCGCCGGATGAATTCAATCACTGGATCGGCGTCGGCGACATCATGCGTGAGGAGGCTCGCGAACGCATCGAGGCGCATTTCGAGGTTTTTGCGAAATGGATGCGCGACAAGCAGAATGTCGACCCGGAACTGGTGATTCGCGAAGGCGAGCCAGTCACCGAAATCATGGCGCAGATCAGCGAAGATCCTGAAATCGGCGTCCTGGTGCTAGGGGCCGGCAGCGGAAACAAAGGCCCCGGTCCGCTCGTCACACAACTGACCCGAAACTCCGGCACCCTGCCGATTCCAATCACCATCGTGCCGGGCGATTTGTCCAAGGAACGGCTCGAAGCGATCACCTGATCAACCCTCCCCTTCTTCTTGGCAAAAATACTCCGGGGAGCGCGAGGGGCTGGCCCCTCGCTCCACCGCCCGCCCAGTCCAACTCCGTTCAGAAACGCAGAAACAGGTTTAGAATCGTTCCAAACCTTGACTCCGGGCGATGCCGGGCGCATATCCAAGACAAGCCATAAAAAGGTGCATGTCCCATGTTCATTCAGACCGAATCCACCCCGAACCCCGCAACGTTGAAATTTCTGCCCGGCCAGACAGTGCTTGAGGTCGGAACAGCTGATTTTCCGAACGCGGATGGTGCCTCTGCCTCGCCTCTGGCACAGCGGATCTTTGCGGTGAACGGCGTCACAGGCGTGTTCTTCGGCACCGATTTTATCACCGTGACAAAGGGTGACGACACCGAATGGGACCATGTGAAACCAGCCCTGCTGGGTGCGATCATGGAACATTTCCAATCCGGTCAGCCGGTGATGGCCGGTGATGTGCAGGCGTCCTCCGGCCATGCCGAACACAGCGGCGAAGATTCCGAAATCGTCGGTCAGATCAAAGAGTTGCTGGACAGCCGTGTACGGCCTGCCGTGGCCCAGGATGGTGGCGACATCACTTTCCACGGCTTTGATCGAGGCGTTGTCTACCTGCATATGCAAGGTGCCTGCGCGGGTTGCCCGTCGTCCACGCTGACGCTGAAGATGGGGATCGAGAACCTGCTGCGCCATTATATCCCCGAAGTCACAGAAGTGCGCCCCGTCGCGGTCTGACCGCCAACGGCACGCACATCATGAACGTCCCGCTGATCCTCGGCTTTGACACGTCGGTCGCGCATTGCGCGGCCGCGTTGCGACACGGCGACAATATCCTGCTCAGCCGAACCGAAGACATGACCCGGGGACAGGCCGAACGGCTGATGCCGCTGCTGGAGGACATGCTGACCGCAGAAGGTTTGGGATGGTGCGACCTCGATGCCCTCGGGGTTGGCACTGGGCCCGGCAATTTCACCGGCATCCGCATTTCCGTCTCTGCCGCACGCGGCCTTGCGCTGGCGCTAGGCATCCCGGCAGTTGGCATTTCGGCATTCGAACTGCTCGCGGCCGAGGCCGAACCGGCAGAGCACCAGCTTGTTTCCCTGCCCGCCCCGCGCGGGTCGGTCTATGTTCAACTCTTCACAGGCGGGCGCGCCTCAGAACCACCCCGCCAGATCGAGCCGCACAAGCCGCCAGCCGATCTGCTGCTTCCTTCGGGTTGTCAGGTGATCGGCGCGCAGGCCACACAGATTGCCAATGCGTTTGCCGGTGCTGCTTTGCCCGCCACTGTTGCGACCATCACCACACTGCCCGAAACCTTGACCCGCGTCGCACAGGACAGCCTGGCAGCGCCCGGCACATTGCCGCAGCCGCCCGCGCCGCTTTATGTCCGCAGCGCCGATGCCGCACCGCCGCGCGATGCGCCGCCGGTCATTCTGCCATGACCATCGCGGTGATGTCGCCGGACGACATGGCCGCCCTTCAGGCCCGCGCCTACCAACATATGCCGCCCTGGTCGGCGCTGGCCCTGGCCGAGATGATTGCCTCGGCGCATGCGCTTTGCATCTCCGATCCGCAGGGTTTTGCCCTTGGTCGCGTCGTGCTGGACGAGGCTGAACTGTTGGCGCTTGCAGTGAACCCCGACTACCAGCGCCACGGTATCGCCCGCACACTGATGAACCGGTTCGAGACGACAGCCCGCACGCGCGGTGCGGTCACCTGCTTTCTGGAAGTGGCGGAAACAAACGCCCCGGCCCGCGCCTTCTACGCTGCGCTTGGCTACAAGGGGATCGGCAAGCGCGGCGGGTATTACCGCCAAGCGGACGGCCCCGCCATCGATGCGTTGGTTATGTCGAAGGCGCTTACCTTGGGTTAATTCACCTACGGTGCCAACGTGACGGCATCTAAGCGAAAAATGAGTTGACCCTGTCGGCCTGCCCATCCTTAATTGCGGCTGATCGGACACGATCCGAGAATTGACGGTGCGGCCATGCGTGGCCCCCGCATGACCAACACCTGGGAGCGATCCATGACCCTTATGCACAAATTCCTTGCCACAGCCGCCGTGCTGTCCCTCAGCGCCGGTGCCGCCGCGGCAGAGCCCGCGCTGATCTTCGACCTTGGCGGGAAATTCGACAAATCCTTCAACGAAGCAGCCTTTAGCGGCGCGAAACGCTGGGCAGACGAAACCGGCGGAACCTTCCGCGAAATCGAGCTTCAGTCCGAAGCGCAGCGTGAACAAGCCCTGCGCCGCTTTGCCGAAAATGGCAATGATCCGATCATCATGACCGGCTTTGCCTTTGGCAACGTGCTGGGCGAGGTTGCGCCCGACTACCCCGACACCAAATTCGCGATCATCGACATGGTTGTGGATGCGCCCAACGTGCGCTCTGTCGTGTTCAACGAACATGAAGGCAGCTACCTTGTCGGCATGATGGCCGCGATGGCATCGGAATCGGACACTGTCGGCTTTATCGGCGGCATGGACATTCCGCTGATCCGCAAATTCGCCTGCGGCTATGTGCAGGGTGTAAAAGCCGTGAAGCCAGAGGCAACGGTTATCCAGAACATGACCGGCACCACCCCTGCGGCGTGGAACGACCCGGTCAAAGGGTCCGAACTGACCAAATCGCAGATCAGCCAGGGCGCGGATGTGATCTATGCGGCCGCAGGCGGCACCGGCGTTGGTGTGCTTCAGACAGCGGCGGACGAAGGCATCCTGTCCATCGGCGTCGACAGCAACCAGAATTACATGCATCCCGGCAAGATCCTGACATCCATGACAAAACGTGTCGACAACGCGGTCTATGACGCGATGGAAGCGGGCACAGACATCGAAACCGGCATTTACGTCATGGGCGTCGGCAATGAAGGTGTCGGATATGCGATGGATGAATTCAACGCAGATCTGGTCAGCGCCGATATGCAGGCTGCCGTGGACGACGCCGCAGCCAAGATCGGCTCGGGCGAGTTGATGGTTCACGACTACATGTCGGACAACGCCTGCCCGGTCGAGTAAGCCCGGTGGTGGACGTGACAACAGGGGGGCGGCCGGATCAGGCCGCTTCCACCGCGCCGGCGATCGAGCTTAAAGGCATCTCCAAAGCCTTTGGTCCGGTGCAGGCCAACAAGGATATTGCGATCCGCGTGATGCCGGGCACCATCCACGGCATCATCGGCGAAAACGGCGCTGGCAAATCCACGCTGATGTCGATCCTCTACGGCTTTTACAAGGCCGATGCGGGCGAGGTATTCATCCACGGTCGCAAGACCGAGATCCCCGATAGCCAGGCCGCTATTTCGGCGGGCATCGGCATGGTCTTCCAGCATTTCAAACTGGTCGAGAATTTCAGCGTTCTTGAGAATGTCATCCTGGGTGCCGAGGACGGCCCCTTGCTGCGTCCCAGCCTTGCCAAAGCGCGCGGCGTGCTGAAACAACTGGCCGCAGAATATGAGTTGAACGTCGATCCGGACGCGCTGATCCAGAACCTGAGCGTCGGGCATCAACAGCGGGTCGAAATCCTCAAATCCCTGTACCGTCAGGCCGATATTCTCATTCTGGACGAGCCCACGGGCGTGCTGACCCCGGCCGAGGCCGACCACCTGTTTCGTATCCTCGACAACCTGCGCCGCGAGGGCAAGACGATCATCCTGATCACCCATAAACTGCGCGAGATCATGGAGATCACCGACACGGTCAGCGTCATGCGACGCGGCGAGATGACGGCCACGGTCAAAACCGCCGAGACCGATCCCGCCGAACTGGCAGAGCTGATGGTCGGCCGCAAGGTGCTGCTGCGGGTCGACAAGACAGCCGCCACACCCGGCAAGAACGTGCTGGAGGTCCGCGACCTGCGCGTGAAAGACGACAAGGGCATTGTCCGGCTGAAAGGCGTCGACCTTGACGTCCATGCCGGAGAGATCGTCGGCATTGCCGGCGTGTCGGGCAATGGTCAGTCAGAGTTGCTCGAAGTGCTGGGCGGCTATGCTGACGGGACGGGCCAGATCACCCTGAACGGCCAGCCGCTTGATCTGACAGGCAGCCAATCCGACGGCCAGTCGCGCCGTGCACGGGGTATCGCCCATGTGCCAGAGGACCGCCAGCGCGAAGGCCTTATCATGAACTACTTTGCCTGGGAAAACGCGGCCTTCGGCTATCACCGCGATCCGAAATACCAATCCGGCCTGCTGATGAACCACCGCGCGATGATCGAGGATACGGAGCGAAAGATCGAGAAATTCGATGTCCGCCCCCCCAACGCGCATCTGACCGCCAAGAATTTCTCGGGCGGGAACCAGCAAAAGATCGTCGTGGCCCGAGAGATCGAGCGTGACCCGGATCTGCTGCTGGTCGGGCAGCCAACGCGCGGTGTGGACATTGGCGCGATCGAGTTTATCCACCAGCAGATCGTGGCACTGCGCGATCAGGGCAAGGCCGTGCTTCTGGTCTCAGTCGAGCTGGACGAAATCCTGTCCTTGTCGGACCGCATCGTTGTGATGTTCGACGGCGAGATCATGGGCTACGGCCCCGCAGAAACCGCCAATCAGGTCGGCTTGGGCTGTCTTATGGCCGGTTTGGGCGGTGCCGATACAGAGGCGATGCAGGGCTGGACGATCTCCGATGCCGCAAGCGCAGAACCCGTCGATCCAAGCAAATCTCTGATCGAGGCGGTGGACGAAAAGTTACACGCGAAAGAGGCTCGGGAGGCCAGAAAAAATGGCTGAACGCAAGACATTTGATGCCGGGCTGAATGGTGGCGCGCATGGATAGGATGCCAGGCTGGGCCGATGCGATCCTTGTGCCCCTGATTTCGCTGTTGCTGGCGGCGTTCCTGTCGGCGCTTGTGATCATCGGCATCGGCGAAAGCCCCGTGGCCGCGTTCAAACTGATGGTCGAGGGCGCGTTGATGCGGTCGGCGGGCTGGGGCTATACGCTCTATTACGCCACGAATTTCATCTTCACCGGGCTGGCCGTCGCCGTCGCCTTTCACGCACGGATGTTCAACATCGGTGGCGAAGGTCAGGCGATGATCGGCGGGCTGGGTGTGGCGCTGGTCTGTCTTTATATCCCGTGGCCGCATTGGTCACTGGCACTGCTGGGATCGGCCGTGGGCGCATCCCTGTTCGGTGCCGCATGGGCGCTGATCCCGGCCTATCTTCAGGCCAAGCGCGGCAGCCATATCGTGATCACCACGATCATGTTCAACTTCATCGCCGCCGCCCTGCTGAACTATGTGCTGGTCAACGTGCTGCGGCCCGTGGGCGCGATGGACCCGGCCACCGCAAAATTCCCCGACGCCACGCATCTGCCGACCTTTCAGGACATGTTTTCGACCGCAGCCGCGCCAATGTTTCGCGGCGCGCCTGCAAATGTGACCTTCTTTCTGGCGGTGATTGCCTGCGTGCTGGTCTGGCTGCTGATCTGGCGCACGCGACTTGGCTATGAGATCCGCGCCCTGGGCCATTCCGAACCTGCTGCGCGCTATGCCGGAATCAGCCCGGTGCGTACCGTTGTCATCGCGATGCTGATCTCTGGCGGACTGGCGGGGCTTATGTCTGTCAACACCACCCAGGGCGAGGCCGAACGTCTGATCCTGAACTCCATCGAGGGTGCGGGCTTTATCGGGATCGCCGTGGCGCTGATGGGACGCAACCACCCGCTTGGTGTCTTTCTGGCCGCGATCCTGTTCGGGTTTCTTTATCAGGGCGGGGCGGAACTGGCACTTTGGACCACCATCCCGCGCGAACTGATCGTTGTCATTCAGGCGCTCGTGATCCTGTTCACCGGCGCGCTGGACAATATGGTGCGCATGCCGCTTGAGCGGATATTCCTGTCCTTGCGCCGGAGGAAAAGCTGATGGATCTGATGACCGTCCTTCAGGTGCTCGACTCGACCGTCCGGCTGGCGACACCGTTGCTGCTGGCTTGTCTGGCGGGGCTGTTTTCCGAACGCGCGGGCATTTTCGACATCGGGCTTGAAGGCAAGATGCTGGCTGCGGCCTTTTTCTCTGCCGCCGTCGCTTCGCTGACCGGATCGGTCTGGCTGGGTCTATCGGCGGGCATCGGCGCGTCGCTGGTGCTGTCGGGCATTCACGGGCTGGCCTCGATTACCTTCCGGGGCAATCAGCTGATTTCGGGCGTGGCGATCAACTTTCTTGCCGCGGGCATGACCGTCCTGATTGCCGAGGATTGGTTCAGCCAAGGCGGGCGCACGCCGTCCTTGATCGCCGGAGGCCGGTTTGACGGCATCACCTTGCCCTTCGCCGAGGCACTGCGCGACCTCCCGGTGATCGGGCCGATCTACTATGAGCTGATTTCGGGGCATTCAATCCTTGTCTATGTCGGATTTCTGACAGTCCCGCTGACCTGGTGGATCCTGTTTCGCACCCGGTTTGGGCTGCGGTTGCGCGCGGTGGGCGAGAACCCGGCAGCGGTGGATACGGCAGGCGTGTCGGTTGTGGGGCTGCGTTTTGCGGCGGTCGCGATTTGCGGGGTACTCTGCGGCATCGCGGGTGCCTATCTGGCGACGGGCTTGCAGGCGGGCTTTGTCAAGGACATGACGGCCGGACGTGGCTTTATCGCCTTGGCGGCGCTGATTTTTGCGAAATGGCGGCCGTGGTACGCGCTGTATTCCTGCCTGCTGTTCGGACTTCTGCAAGCCGTCGCCCTGCGATACCAGAGTATCGAGGTCGGCGGGCTGGTGATCCCCGTGCAGTTCATGGACGCGCTGCCCTATATCCTGACGGTGGTGATCCTTGCAGGCTTTGTCGGCAAGGCGATCCCGCCACGCGCGGGTGGCGAGCCCTATGTGAAAGAACGCTGAACAGATCCGCCCCGCGACATATCCCGCGGGGCGGTTTGATACGCTGTTAAGGCGCGCTCGCATGTTGCATCGCCTGTTGCCCTGCCGCAAAGTCATCCCATGCAGATTTTCCTCCCCATCGCCGAGG
Organism: Primorskyibacter flagellatus; assembly: GCF_048268605.1. NCBI lineage: Bacteria > Pseudomonadati > Pseudomonadota > Alphaproteobacteria > Rhodobacterales > Roseobacteraceae > Primorskyibacter > Primorskyibacter flagellatus. Next base: position 79,074 of record NZ_JBLWVF010000003.1, on the reverse strand, counting down.
TGTCGGTCAATTTGTTCCTGCTTCTCGGGGCGGGGACACTTGTCGGCGTGCTTTCGGGGATGTTCGGGGTTGGCGGCGGGTTCCTGATAACCCCGCTGCTGTTTTTCATGGGAATTTCGCCGGCAGTGGCCGTTGCCACGGGGGCGAACCAGATCGTCGCCTCGTCCTTTTCCGGGCTTCTGGCACATCTCCGGCGCAAGACCGTTGATTTGCAAATGGGCGTGGTGCTGCTGATTGGCGGGCTTGTGGGCGCGGCGCTTGGCGTGATGCTGTTCAATTACCTGCGCAGCCTTGGCCAGGTCGATCTGCTGGTGCGGCTGTGCTACGTTGTCTTTCTGGGCATCATCGGCACGCTGATGTTTGTCGAAAGCCTGAATGCCATTCGCAACACCCGCAAGGGCCGCAAGGCAAAGCGGCACAAGCACAACTGGATTCACGGCCTGCCGCTGAAAATGCGGTTTCGGACCTCGGGCCTGTATATCTCGGTGATCCCGCCGATCCTCGTCGGGCTGGCGGTCGGGGTATTGGCTGCGGTGATGGGTGTCGGTGGCGGGTTCATCATGGTCCCGGCGATGATCTACCTGCTGGGAATGCCCACCAAGGTGGTGATCGGCACGTCACTGTTCCAGATCATCTTTGTCACCGCCTTCACCACCATGCTGCATGCCGTCACCAACCAGACCGTCGATATGCCGCTGGCGGTCCTGCTGCTTCTGGGCGGGGTCGTGGGCGCACAGATCGGCACGGTTATCGGATTGCGGATGAAGGCCGAACAGTTGCGCATCCTGCTGGCCCTTCTGGTCATGCTGGTCTGCGCCAAACTCGGGCTTGAACTGGTGCTGCAACCCAATGAGCTGTTCTCCATCGCCGGAATCGGGGGGGCATGATGCGCTGGCTGTTCCTGCTTGTCCTGATGGCCTTGCCCGCGTGGGCCGAAGAAGAAGTCGTGCTGGGGCTCAGCCATGACCGTGTGTCGATCACCGCCGATTTCAACGGATCCGAGATCCTGATCTTCGGCGCGATCAAACGCGAAACAAAAATTCCCGAAGGTCCGCCGCTTCAGGTCATCGTATCCTTGGCCGGCCCTTCCAGGGAAGAGACCGTCCGCCGCAAGGAACGGCGGTTCGGGATCTGGGTAAATACGGAGTCGGTGGTCGTTGATGCCGCCCCCAGCTTTTACGCCGTGGCCACCAGCGCGCCCTGGCGCGAAGCCATCACCCAGACCGAGGATTTGCGATACCGGGTCTCGATTCCCCGGGCGATCCGGTCAGTGGGCGCGCCGATGTCGGTGATGAATGCGCAGGCATTTTCAGACGCGATCATTCGCATCCGTAAAGAAAACGGACTGTATCAACTGTTGGAAAATACAGTCGCCGTCGATCAGCAAACACTGTTTCGGACTTCGATCAAGATGCCCGCCAATCTGACCGAAGGTGCCTATGAGGCCCGTATTTTCCTGACCCGCGAGGGCCGCGTGATCAACCAGTTCGACACGGTGATCGACGTGCAGAAAGTTGGCCTTGAACGCTGGCTGTTCAGCCTGTCACGCAGCAATCCGATGGCTTACGGGTTGTTATCGCTGACCATCGCAATCCTTGCCGGTTGGGGTGCCTCAACCGCGTTTCGCATGTTGAGGAATGGCTGATGGCACGGATCGCCCCCGGCAAACGCGCGGAATATCGCGCTTTCGTCGAACTGCCGACGCGCTGGCATGACAATGATGCCTACGGCCATCTGAACAACGCAATTTACTATGCGCTTTTCGACACCGCCCTCAGCCAGTGGCAAAATGCCAACGGCTTGCCGATTGTGGGACCGGATGCCTATCGCTTCGTCGTGGTCGAAAACGGCTGCCGCTATCATTTCGAGGCTGCGTTTCCGGACCTTATTCATTGCGGGCTGCGACTGGCGCATATCGGCAACAGCTCTTTCCGGTATGAGGTCGGGTTGTTTCGCAACGATGAAACCATAGCCTGCGCCGAGGGCTTCTTTACCCAGGTTCATACCAGCGCGGACAATCGGCCAAGTCCCCTGCCCGATGCCGCTCGCAAGGCACTGGAAACCTTGCTGCCATAGCGTCTGCCCGCCCGCTTTGACGCCGAAACGATCGAGACTTTGGTAAGAACCCCTAGCGCTTGCGATAGCGGAAAACGCCTGTGCCTTTGGCGATCAACTCACCAGTGTCGTCCTTGATCTCGGCTTCTGCGAAGAATGTGCCCTTGCCGCCGCCGGTTCTGCGGCCTTCGGCAAACAGCACGGTGCCAAGCGGGCGCGACAGATATTGCACATTGAGCGAGAGCGTCAGGCACATCTGCGGCTGATCCGCGTCTCCGGTCCAGCACCCGGCATAGCCCATCACCGTGTCCAGCATACTGGCATGCACGCCCCCATGTATCGCGCCATGACGGTTGCGCAAAAATGCCTCGACCGGCAGGCTCATCCGTGCGTAATCCTTGGACCAGCCCACAAGTTCCAGCCCGATGTAGCGCGAAAACGCGTAGGTGGCCTCGCCCAGAAGCGGATCATCTGTGCTCATGTCGCGGCGACCTCCAGGCCCAATTCGGCAAAGCGCGGGACAAACCCGCCCAGTTTCAGCGCTTTGTCAGGGTTTGAGGCATTGCCGTCAAGCGCGCGCTTCTTCACGCCTTGCAGGATCGCGGCCATGCGGAAAAACGCAAAAGCGACGTAAAAGCCAAGGTTGTCGATCCGGTCGATCCCACGGCGCTGACAATAGTCGGCGACAAATTCGGCGTCCGTTGGCAGGCCGAGCGCTTCGCGATCCACCCCTGCCAGCCCACGCCCCTCTGGACCCGGCGGCAGTTGCCACTGCATGAGAACCCCGGCCAGATCGGCGAACGGATGGCCGATGGTCGACAGTTCCCAATCCAGCACGGCGCGGATGTCAGAGCCGTCCTTCGCAAACAGCAGATTGTCGATCCGGTAGTCGCCATGCACCAACGTGCGCTGGCCATCATCGGGCGGCAGATGCGTCTCCAGCCATGAAATGAGCCGGTCCATATCCGGCAGCGGCCCGGTTTCCGACGCGCGATACTGTTTAGTCCAACGTCCAAGCTGGCGCGCATAATAGCTGCCTTCGGGACCGTAATCGGCCAATCCAGCCGCCACAATATCGACCGAATGGATCGCGGCCAGAACCCGGTTCATCTCTTTGATCACTGCGCGGCGTTGCGTGGGCGACATATCGGGCAGGGTCGGATCAAGGAAACTGCGGCCTTCGACATGCTCCATCACATAGAACATCGCCCCAAGGACGCTTTCATCCTCGCAAAGCGCCAACATGCGCGGCACAGGCACGTCACTGCCCGACAGAGCGCGCTGAACCCGAAATTCCCGGTCGACGGCATGGGCGGATTTCAACAACACGCCGGGCGGCTTGCGGCGCAGCACATAAGCACCGGATTCCGCACGCAGCAGATAGGTCGGGTTGGATTGTCCGACATCGAATTTCTGCGTCGTCAGAGGCCCGCGAAAGCCGTTTACGTTCTTCGCCATCCACTGCGCAACGGCATCGCGTTCGTCCTTATCCATCCCTACTGCTCCGCGTATTTACGCAGTTCCGCGCGCGCCACCTGTCGGCGGTGGACGGCATCCGGCCCGTCGGCAAAACGCAGGGTCCGCACATGCGTCCACATATGGGCCAGATCGAAATCCTGACTGATCCCGGCCGCACCATGCATCTGCATCGCCTCGTCAATCACCCGCCCGGCCATCAGCGGCGCCACGACCTTGATCTGCGAGATCCACGGCTGCGCGGCGCGGACGCCCGCCGTGTCCATCATCCACGCGGCTTTCAGGCACAACAATCGCGCCATCTCTATCTCCATCCGGGCATCCGCGATGATGTCGTAATTCGCGCCCAGTTCGACCAGCGGCTTGCCAAAGGCTTCTCGCTCCAGCCCGCGCGTGCACATCATTTCCAGCGCCTTTTCCGCCTGTCCGATGGCGCGCATGCAATGGTGGATACGCCCCGGCCCCAGACGCCCCTGCGCCACCTCAAACCCGCGCCCCTCGCCCAGCACGACAGCATCCGCGCCGATCCGAACATCGGTGAACCGCAGATGCATATGCCCATGCGGCGCGTCATCCTGCCCGAAAACCTGCATCGGGCGCAGCACCTCGATACCGGACGTGTCGGGATCCAGCACGAACATCGTGTGGCGCTGGTGCTTGGCGGCGTCCGGGTCCGAACAGGCCATGACGATATACAGGCCGCAACGCGGATCACCTGCGCCGCTGATCCACCATTTTTCGCCGTTCAGCACCCAGTCGTCGCCGTCGCGCCGCGCTGCGAATGACAGTTGCGCGGCATCGGACGAGGCGGTGCCGGGTTCGGTCATCACATAGGCCGACCGGATTTCGCCCTCCAGCAGCCGCCCCAACCAGCGGTCTTTATGGGCCTGCGTGCCATAGCGTTCCAGCACTTCCATATTGCCCGTGTCAGGCGCGTTGCAGTTGAATACCTCGGCGGCGATGGACACCTTGCCCATTTCCTCGGCCAGATAGGCGTATTCAACGGTGCTGAGGCCATAGCCGTGATCACTGTCGGTCAGCCAGAAGTTCCACAAGCCGCGTTCCCGCGCCAGTGCCTTCAATCCGTTCAGGATTTCCAACTGGCGGTCGGTATGCCTGAACCGGTCGCCCGAGGGATGCTTGCCGACCTCGGCGTGAAACTCTGCATCAAGCGGCGCGATATCCGTCTCGACCATCGCGCGGACCTGCGCGATCAGCGGACGGACCTTGTCTGAAACTCCGAGATCCATGTACTGTCTCCTTTGGCACCGTGGTCAGGCGCTCTTGCTTTGAATGAAACGGTTGAGCCAGATGGCCACCAGTGCGGGCCGGGTCTGGCCTTCGATCTCGACCGTGGCGGACAGCCGCAGCGCCAGCCCCCCGGTCGGCGCCTCTTTCAGCCGATCCAGCGTAAAACGGCCCCGCACGCGCGACCCGACCGGCACCGGGCTGATGAAACGCACACGGTCCAGACCGGAGTTGAGGCCGGTGTAGCCTTCGACCCCCGGCAGGAATGCGTAGATCATTGACGGCAAAAGCGACAGCGTCAGAAAGCCATGCGCGATGGTACTGCCAAGCTCTTGCGCAGCCGCGCTGTCGGGTCGAACGTGGATGTCGGCATGGTCGCCGGTGGCATCGGCAAAGGCGCTGATGCGGTCCTGATCCAGCAACTGCCAGTCAGAGCAGCCGATGTCTTTCCCGTCCATAGCGCGCAACTGCGCCAAAGAGATCCTAGTCTGCATCGGGCAGCTTATAGTCGTCAAAGCGGTCCCTCAATGCCAGTTTGGACACTTTGCCCGTCGCCGTCAGCGGCAGGTCGTCGACAATGACCATGTCATCGGGCAACTGCCATTTCGCGACATGTTTCATCAACAGGTCGTGCAGCTCTGCCAGTTCCGGTGCCTCGCCTTCCTCTGGCACGACCACAAGCAATGGACGCTCTCCCCATTTCGGATGCGGCACGGCGATCACCGCGCAGCTTGCCACCTTCGGGCTGCCCATGACGATGTTTTCCAGATCAATAGAACTGATCCATTCGCCACCCGATTTTATAAGATCCTTGGCCCGGTCCTGCACCGATACAAAGCCAAGCTCGTCAATCGCGGCGACATCGCCCGTGCCGAACCAGCCATCCGCGTCGATCGCCGCAGCGCTTGCCTTTTCATTGCGGAAATAGCCCGACACGACCGTGTTGCCGCGCACATACAACTCTCCCGAAGCCGTTCCGTCATGCGGCAGCGCATTGCCGTCATCATCAACAATCTTGAGATCCACACCAAAGAGACGCCGCCCCTGCTTGGCCTTCAGGCGCATCTGTTCGTCCCAGGGCAGATCCTTCATCGGCGCGGACAACAGGCCTTGCGTGCCAACCGGGCTCATTTCCGTCATTCCCCAGGCGTGGCACACTTCGGCACCGCTTTTCTCGAATGCCTCGATCATGCTGGCTGGCGCGGCAGAGCCACCCACCACGACCTGACGGAAACCCTTCGGGTTGCTGCAGCGTTTCTTGATCTCCGCCAACAGGCCTTGCCAGATTGTCGGCACGCCCCAGGCCGCGGTCACGCCTTCAGTGTCCATCAGATCATAAAGCGACGCGCCATCCAGTTTCGCTCCCGGCATGATCAGCGACGCGCCGACCAATGGCGCGGAATAGGGCAGCCCCCAGGCGTTGACATGGAACATCGGCACCACAGGCAGGATGCGCGCGCCTTCCTTCAACCCGTCCTTCAGGGCGATGGACACGGTCAGCGCATGTAGAACCGTGGAGCGATGTGAAAACAGCGCGCCTTTCGGGTTGCCGGTGGTTCCCGATGTATAGCAAAGCGACGCGGCGGTATCCTCAGGAAGGTCCGGCCAGTCGTATGTTGTGGGCTGACCCTCCAGCAATTCCTCATAGCACAGCAAGTCGAGGTCACTTTCCGGCATATGCGCGCGGTCGGTCAGCACCACCAGCTTCAACCCATCGGGCAGGGTCGGGCGCAGCGCCTCGATGATCGGAAGGAAGGTCAGATCTACGCAAAGCACGCTGTCTTCAGCATGGTTGATGATATAGCTCATCTGTTCGGCCGACAGTCGGGGATTGATGGTGTGGCAAACGCCGCCCATCCCCGAAACAGCGTAGTAAAGCTCGAAATGACGATATCCGTTCCAGGCCAGCGTGGCTATACGGTCGCCTTCCTGCACGCCCAGCTTTGCCAGCCCATGCGCCAGGTGTGCAGCACGCGCGTAGGCTTCGGCATAGGTTTCGCGGTGAACGTCCCCTTCGGTACGGACCGAAACGATCCCTCCCCCCGGATGACACTCGGCACCGTATCGCAGAATCTCGATGATCGATAGCGGACGCGTCATCATTTGGCCTAGCATTTCCGACCCTCCCTTGCCTGTCTTGCTATGATAAAGACAACATGCGGACTGGCAGGGTGATTGCCAACCTTTAACTTGCGCCGTCGACCTCCGTTCCGGGGGCCGTCTCGATTTGCAATTCAAGCGGCACGACCGGGGCCTTCAGATCCGCGACATTCAAAGGCCCGGTCGGGCGCGACAGCCGGTTGCGAACGACCCAGATCAGCCGCTCCTGCGCGCGGGTGATGGCGACATAGGCCAGACGTTTCCAAAGCGGCTGGCCCGCCTCGACCCGGCCCATGCGGGCGGCGACGAACAGGTCGGGCGCAAAGACCTGCACGGTTTCCCATTGCGACCCCTGCGCCTTGTGGATCGTAACGGCAGCGCCATGCAGAAAGGTGGCACCCATCCGGGCGGCAAAGGGGATGAACGGCTCTTCTTCATCCGGCTTCTCGATCTTGACGATGGAGGCCGCACTGACCTGCGGGTCTTCGGCACCCATCACATGCAAACGGGAAAACCCCGGCTTGCGACCGGGGCCGAGATAGACCACTTGCGCGCCTTTGATCAGGCCGCGCGCTTCCAGATCCAGCCGTTTTTTGCGATGTTTGAGCGGAAGTTCGATCCCATCGCAGATCAGCGGTTCGCCCTCCAGAAGCTCGGTATCCGGGGCACCGTGAACGGCACGAAAGGCGCTTATCAGGCGAATACGGGTGGCATTGCGCCAAACCAGCACCGGACTGCGCGCCATCAGATCAACCTCTACCCGCTGACCCCAGACCACGCGGTCATCCTGCGCGGCCTTTTCCTGGATCATGCGTTCGAAATCTTGAAACTCCAACGCCGGGTCGGACAGAGCATGGGCCAGATCAAGGATTGGGTTGCCGGCGTCCTGCCGGTGAATGCGGTGAAGCTCCATTTTCTGGGTGGTTTTCAGCTTGTCAAAGACCATCGTTCCGGACTGGTTGACCGGGGCAAGCTGTGCCGGATCGCCGAAAAGCACGAGGGTGGGGAAAATCTCTTTCAGATCGTCGAACTGACGGTCGTCCAGCATCGAGGATTCGTCGACAAACCCGACATCCAGCGGCTCTTCGCGCCGTTTCCAGCCGGTAATGAAATCCGATCCGCGCAGCCCCGCCGCCGCGAGCGCGGCAGGTACCGATTTGTGACCGGCAAAGGATGTCGCAGCCCGATCCAGCGCCGCGTCGGTCAGCGCTTCGATGTCGGGGCGTTCCCCATTGCCCATCAGCCATTCGGCGATGCGTTCGTATTCCGGGTCGTAAACCGGCGTATACAGGATGCGGTGAATCGTGGTCGCGGGCACACCGCGCATCCGCAACACGCTCGCCGCCTTGTTGGTGGGTGCCAGAATGGCCAGCGTCCGGCGATCCTTGCGACGGCGGCTTTCGTAATCGCCCGAGACAATCTCGACCCCCGCGGCCTCCAGCGCCTTGTAAAGTTCTGCCAGCAACAGGGTCTTGCCCGATCCGGCCTTGCCCATAAGCGCCATCAACCGGTCGCCCGCGTCACGGGCGGGCAGCACAAGGCCATCGGTCAGGTCGATCCCCGAGGCGCGGAGGATATCCGCCACTCGGTCATAGGCTTCTGCCTGATCGTCGGAAAATTGCAGGGCTGGAACGGTCATGCGGCGGACCCTACAGCCCTCGCCGGACAGGCACCAGAGTCAAGCTGCGCAGTGTTGCGCGATCGGAACAGCAGCACCAAACGCCGCTTCGAACCACTGACGCGAAACGCTAGGCGACAAACCTGCGCGCGCAGCGACGCGCGCCTGCGATTCCGGCGTGAACTCCCATAGGCCGACGCTGATCGCATCGCGACCTTCGCCCGTTGTGCCAAGAACATCCGGCTGTGCGCCGATCAGACGGTAGATGCGCACCATGCGCGCGTCGAACACACCAACATAGTGGCGCAGACCAAAGCCGTTCATCACCTCGCCGCCAGCCAGCATCAACGCCGCAGCCGTACCGGGGGCTGTGTCGCGCGCCAGACAGAACCGTGTGCATTCCCAGATCAGCGGGCTTTCGATATGCACGCCATCGGTGATGTCCTTGAAATGGTCGTTGACCATGGTGCGCCCGGTCGTCGGCAACAGCCGCATCGAACCCCCATGCGAACCGCAGGGTTTCTGCCAGATCACATAAAGCGGGTTCAGGTCGTCATATTCGTCGCGTTCGTAGCCCTTGGCGTCGACGGCGACCTCCCACCCCAAACGTGCCTTGAACTGGTCGGCACGGTCGCGGAACATGCTGTCGCGCAGCTTCGGTTCCGTGTTCAGATCGTTGGCATAGATGTAACGGATCATTGCAGCTTCTCCTGTCTGAGCAGGATCAGCCTTGTCCGCAAATCGTTAACACGCGCTTTTCGCCCTGATCCGCACGTTAACCTTTCAGACCACGATAATGCCCCTTGCAAGGGCGCGTGCGACAGCATGAGTGGTGTTCAAAGCGCCCAGTTTGAAGCGCGCGCTTTCGATATAAACTCGCAATGTGTGTTCCGAAATCGTCAGCGTCTCTGCCACCTGGGCGCGGCTGTAACCCACCGCCAGAAGGGTCATCGCATCAATCTCTCTGGGAGACAGGGGCTGGGATGGTTCAGGGCTGCGCCCGGGCTCCAGATCCAGGGCTTTCTTGTTGAAGTAATGGGCGACCAGGATCAGGTCGCGACGGTTGGTTTCGGTGAATGCATCCCATTCATCATCGGTACAATTGTGGCTGAGGCTGAAGAGGGCAAACTGACCGTTCGGACCCCGGATGGGAATCGAGAAACCCTGATTCCCCACCCCATGTTCGATCGCGTCTTTCTGGAACGCCCTCGCCGCCTTGCTTGACCAGTCCAGCCGCTTCCAGTCGACAGGGTGAAACCTTTGATAACAACCAGAAATTACAGGATCAACACGCAGGTATTTCTTTTCGATATAGCGTTCTACCCAAACGTCTTCGTAGGTTCCACAACCGTATTGTTCGCCGCTGCTGCTGACCCAGTGATAGACCATGTGGTCGACGCCGTAGAAGGCGCATAATGCCTCGATCGCGCGCTGTAGCGCGTCATGCTGATCGGCTTGCTCCAATCCGTGCAGGATGGTGTCCAGCCGCTGCGTCATTGCCGCATAGCCCAATCGGTTTCCCTTTCGCGCGTGACGCCAGTTCTGCCAACGCAAACTTCTGGGTATTGTCCAGTTGTTGGGCCAGTCCGTCCAGTCCGTTTGACTGAGCGAAGGTTGTCAGATCCGTGAGTACGTCGAGTATCCAGTCGTGGTTCATGGTTGACTCTCTTTCACGCCAGTTAATGAATGGTTAATACAACTATACCACGAGCAATTGACGTTAATAAATTCGCGAATTCCAACTCCCCAAAAATGGCGAGACGGCAAATTCTAACCCTCTGAACGACAAGCACCGGCCCCCAAAAACGCGAATCGCCCGCGACGGCGACAGCCGATTCGCGGGCGATTGTTGGCTGGGCGAAGGCCGATTGTTCAGCCTTTGGCTTCAAGCGCTTCCTCGAAGGTCCGCAAACCGGTGCGGGGTGCCTGCACCAGAACGGCCATGTTGCCGGGCTTGTGCTCGTTGCGCAGCATCTTCATATGCGCGCCGGGGATCTCATCCCACGGGAACACTTCGGACATGCACGGATCAAGGCGGCGGTCGATCATCAGTCGGTTCGCTGACGCGGCCTGCTTGAGGTTGGCGAAATGCGAACCCTGCAAACGCTTCTGGTGCATCCACATATAGCGGACGTCAAATGTGCAGTTGAAACCCGACGTTCCGGCGCAGATCACAACAATGCCACCCTTCTTGACCACAAGGGTCGAGACCGGGAAGGTCGCTTCGCCCGGATGTTCAAACACCATATCGACGCTGACGCCTTTGCCGGTGATCTCCCAGATTGCCTTGCCGAACTTACGGGCCTCTTTCAGCCATTCATTATACTCGGGGCTGTTCACCGTCGGCAACTGACCCCAGCAATTGAAGTCCTTGCGGTTGATGACGCCCTTGGCACCTTGATCCATCACGAATTGCCGCTTGCTTTCGTCCGAGATCACGCCGATCGCGTTGGCGCCCGCCGTATTCGCCAATTGAATAGCGTAGGATCCAAGACCGCCGGACGCGCCCCAGACCAGCACGTTCTGACCGGGTTTCAGCTCGTGCGGATGGTGACCGAACAGCATCCGGTATGCGGTTGCCAGAGTCAGCGTGTAGCAGGCGCTTTCTTCCCAGGTCAGGTGCTTGGGGCGCGGCATCAACTGCTGCGCCTGCACGCGGGTGAACTGCGCGAAAGAGCCATCGCCTGTCTCATAGCCCCAGATCCGCTGGGTGGGCGAGAACATCGGGTCGCCGCCGTTGCATTCCTCGTCGTCGCCGTCGTCCTGATTGCAATGGATCACGACCTCGTCGCCGACCTTCCAGGTGTTCACCTTGTCGCCCACCGCCCAGACGATGCCGGACGCGTCGGAACCCGCGATATGATAATCCTGCTTGTGAACGTCGAAGGGGCTGATCGGCTGGCCAAGACCGGCCCAGACGCCATTATAGTTGACGCCCGCGGCCATCACCAGCACCAGAACTTCCTGGCTGTCGATCTGCCATGTGTCCACAACTTCCTGCTTGAACGACACGTCGGGCTCACCATGGCGTTCGCGACGGATATTCCACGCGTACATCTGCTTTGGCACATAGCCCATCGGGGGCATTTCCCCGAGCTCATAAAGGTCTTTTTCCGGGGCATCGTAGGCCGCAATGCCGCTTTGTTTATCCAGAGCCATGTGAGCCTCCTTCGCTGCTGATATCTGTGCCGCAATGCAGAATCGCGGCGTTTCTTCGGAAATATCGACCTTCGCGAAATTATGCAACAACATTAGCGTATATTTTGGAACTTTATGACCGAGCGAATGCAGAAACTACTGTGCAGCCGCAGCGTCAGCAGCCAGTAGATGCGCGATGGAGTTGGCGTAGTACCGCAGGATGTCGATGCGGTCGGGGGTTGGAGTGAATTGGGTTCCCTGAAGAGTGATCAGGTTGCGACCGAGCAATTGTTCAAGTGCCAGATCCACCTCTTCGTGCAGGTTTTCTGAGGATAGACCAATGTCGGCCTGCGGCTCTGTCTTCAACATGGTGGAAATCGCAACGATCAGCTCCTCTCGGCTGTGTGGATGCGCAAGAAGGCATGTCGAGATCGCGGGAATGGGAAGGATCGGGACGGCGCCGGCGATACGGCCCGTCAATATATCGGCCAGATCGTCCGTACTCGGGGCGCTGACCTGCGCCAGATAATCGCGCATGGACAATGGTTTGCCAAAATTCACCACGGCATTCCCGAAAGGTTTCAGCCGGCCGCGCAGCTTGCGCCAGACCTGCCGCAGAAGGAAGCCGCCAATCTCCCACAGCTTCGCGCGGAACCGGCGTTCGCCGGACCGATTGGCCGCAACCAGGATCGTGTCTTCAAGCACACGGTCATAGTTCAATGCCACCGGGACAAAGACGATATCGCGACCCTCCGGATCATAAGCCTCTGATATATAACGAAGAAGACCCAATTTCGGCTGAGCTGGCGCGCCGGTCAGGCTTAGGCCACCTTCGGGAAAGATCGCCTGCGCGACGCCTGCTTGTGTCGCCATCTGAACATAGCGGGCCATGACCTTGCGATAAAGCGCGTTGCGCGACCGGCGACGTATGAAATAGGCTCCCATGCTCTTGATAAGCCAGGATAAAGGCCAGATCCGTGCCCATTCTCCGACCGCGTAACTGAGCGCCGATTGCTGCGCGGCAAGATAGGTGACAAGCACATAATCCATGTTTGAGCGGTGATTGATGACGAAAATCAACGTCGACTCCCGGTCAATACTGCGGAACGTGGCCTCGTCGAACTGTCCGATCCGGACATTGTAAATGGCGTTGGAAAGCCATCGCGCGGCCCGAATCCCGATACTGAAATAGGCAAATGCCGAAAAAGACGGAACGATTTCATGCGCATAACGGGTTGCCCTCTGAAAGGAGACATCCTCTCTCTCGCCCGTGTCGCGGGCGTGCTCCACTATCGCCTTGGTGACTTCGGGATCATAGACCAGTCGTTTTATCGCATCTGTGCGGCGCAGCAGTTTGAACGGCTCAATCGGACGCGCAAGCCTTTGATTTAATTTGGCAACGACACGTTCCATCCGCCGCCTCAGGAACCAGCGCACAGAGGGAAACAACAAATGGCTCGCCGCGGTGACGGCGGCAAACAGAAGGATCAGCAGAAAAAGCCATAGCGGCAGCTCGACAATGCGCGTCATACGGGCAAAATCGCAGCCCCAACGTCATTGGGCAAGTCCGTAGATTGCGCCTGCGTTTGGGGCCATTTGTGCTTTTTGTACCTGCAAAATGTACAAAAGCCCATAATTTGGCTGATGCCGCGGCGCGGCGAATTGACATTGCCATAAAGTTTCGCATATCCACACTCTGACGAAATAATGTTACGCGCAGAGTGTGCGACGCCCGAAACGCGAGGACTGACCATGACCGACACATCGACCGATCGCCCGAAGGACAAACCCTGGCTGATCCGCACCTATGCCGGCCACTCCACTGCCAAGGCGTCGAACGAGCTGTATCGCGCGAACCTGTCACGCGGACAGACCGGCCTTTCGGTGGCCTTCGATCTGCCGACGCAGACAGGCTATGACAGCGATCATGTGCTGGCGCGCGGCGAGGTTGGCAAGGTTGGCGTGCCGGTCAGTCATCTGGGCGATATGGCCGCGCTGTTCGACCAGATCCCGCTGGACCAGATGAACACCTCGATGACGATCAACGCGACGGCACCCTGGCTGCTCGCGCTGTATATCGCGGTGGCCGAACAGCAGGGCGCGGATGTGTCGAAGCTGCAAGGCACCGTGCAGAACGATCTGATCAAGGAATACCTGTCACGCGGCACATATATATGTCCGCCGAAACCCTCGCTGAAGATGATCGGCGATGTCGCGGAATACTGCTACCGGCATGTGCCGAAATGGAACCCGATGAACGTGTGTTCCTACCACCTGCAAGAGGCGGGCGCGACGCCGGAACAGGAATTGTCTTTCGCCCTGGCCACGGCCGTTGCGGTATTGGATGAGTTGAAAACACGGGTTCCGGCGGCGGATTTCCCGGCACTTTGCGGGCGGATTTCGTTTTTCGTGAATGCCGGCATTCGCTTCGTGACCGAGATGTGCAAAATGCGTGCCTTTGTCGATCTGTGGGACGAGATCCTGCGCGAGCGATATGGCGTGGAGAACCCGAAATTCCGCCGCTTCCGCTATGGCGTGCAGGTGAACTCGCTTGGCCTGACCGAGCAGCAGCCGGAAAACAACGTCTACCGTATCCTGATAGAGATGCTGGCCGTCACCCTGTCCAAAGACGCGCGCGCCCGCGCCGTGCAATTGCCCGCCTGGAACGAGGCGCTTGGCCTGCCCCGCCCCTGGGATCAGCAGTGGTCGATGCGGATGCAGCAGATCATGGCCTATGAAACCGACCTTCTGGAATATGACGATCTGTTCGAGGGCAACCCGGCAGTTGAACGCAAAGTCGAGGCACTGAAAGAGGGCGCGCGGGCAGAGCTGGCCAATATCGACAGTATGGGCGGCGCGATCGGGGCCATCGACTATATGAAATCGCGTCTGGTTGAATCAAACGCCGAACGTGTGAACCGGATCGAACGGAATGAAACCGTCGTTGTGGGTGTGAACCGCTGGACACAAACCGAGCCCAGCCCGCTGATGGACGAGGACGGCGGCATCATGGTTGTCGATCCGGCGGTTGAGCAGGAACAGATTGACCGGCTGACCGAATGGCGTGCCGAACGGGATGCCGGAGCGGTGGAAAAGGCGCTGGCCGATCTGCGCAGCGCCGCGCGCGAGGGCCGCAACATCATGGAACCGTCAATCGCCGCCGCCAAGGCAGGCGTCACCACCGGCGAATGGGCGCAACAGATGCGCGCCGTGCATGGCGAATATCGCGGACCAACCGGCGTGTCGCGGTCGGTCAGCAACCGCATCGAAGGGCTGGACGATCTGCGCGCCGCGGTGGATGCGGTCAGCGACCGGCTGGGCAAGCGGCTGCGCTTTCTCGTCGGCAAGCCGGGGCTGGACGGGCATTCCAACGGTGCCGAACAGATCGCCTTCCGGGCGCGCGATTGCGGCATGGAAATCGACTATGAGGGTATCCGCCTGACGCCGGAACAGATTGTCGAGGCGGCACAGGACGGCGCGCATGTCGTGGGCCTGTCTATCCTGTCGGGCAGCCATATCCCGCTGGTCGAGGATCTGATCGCGCGCATGCGCGACGCAGGCCTTGGCCATATTCCGGTTATTGTCGGCGGCATCATTCCCAGCGATGATGCCCGCCGTCTTTTGGAAATGGGCGTGACCCGTGTCTATACGCCAAAAGATTTCGAATTGAATACGATCATGCAGGATATCGTGACCTTGGTAGATCCTGAAACTGTTGCCGCCGAATAGGCGTACCGGCGAAAATCAGCCTATAATTGTGATTTCTTTGGCCGACATCTCCTTTTGGATGTGTCGTTCATTTTTTTTCGGGCTAGACTCATAGTTGTAGATGGGAGGTGACACAAAATGTGCTCTTGTGTTCTGCTAAATCAATCTTTTTATTCACCTCAAAAAAGACGGAGAGAAGAATGTCTATTGATTTGTCTGCACTGTCCCGCCAAGAACTGACAGCCTTGAGAAAGAATGTCGATAAAGCCCTCGATACGCTGGAAGCCCGCCGCAGAGCCGAAGCGCTGAAAGCGGCTGAAGACGCGGCCAAGGAATTCGGGTTTTCACTGAGCGAACTGAATTCCTCCACTGCAAGCAGCAAGAAAACAAAAGGTGCCCCGAAATTCGTGAACCCCGAAGATCCAAGCCAGACATGGACTGGACGCGGGCGCAAGCCGAATTGGGTTGTCGTTCATCTGGATGCGGGCAAGCCTCTGGAAGACCTCGCACTCTGACCCGTCAAGGACCCAAGACAGATGACAATCCATATCGGTGCCAAACCTGGTGACATTGCGGAAACTGTCCTTATGCCGGGCGATCCATACCGGGCAAAATGGGCAGCCGAGACATTTCTGGACTCTCCGCGACTGGTCAATGAAGTTCGCGGGATGCTGGGCTTTACCGGCACATGGCGCGGCAATGACGTGACGATTCACGGCTCCGGTATGGGAATGCCCTCGCTGTCGATCTATGCCAATGAGCTGATCCGCGATTACAATGCAAAAACGCTGATCCGTATCGGTTCCTGCGGGGGAATGCAGGATAGCGTCGGCATCCGCGATGTTATCGTGGCCATGACTGCAAGCTCCGTATCAACACCGTCGCGCGGGATCTTTCGCGAATTGAATTTCGCGCCCTGTGCGGATTGGTCATTGCTACGCGCGGCTGTTGCGGCGGCCGAAGCGAGGGGCGTCACGACCCATGTCGGCGGGATATATTCGGCCGATATCTTCTATGACGAACGCCCCGATCTGAATGAACAGATGACCCGCCACGGTATTCTGGGTGTCGAAATGGAAGCGGCGGAACTTTACAATGTTGCCGCCCGCCACGGGGTGCGCGCATTGGCCGTGCTGACGGTCAGCGATCACCTTCTGACCGGCGAGGCACTACCCTCGGAAGATCGCGAGAAGTCCTTTGGCGATATGGTCGAAATCGCGCTGGAATCCGCCTTCGCCTGACAGCTCCTCAATCTACCGCCCGTGACTGCGATCATATCCGTTGCGCGCGGGCGGCACCCAGCCCTGCAATGCCCCGTCTTCCGGCGCAAAGACCTCGACCAGAAGCGGGTGGCAGGCGGCAGCGTCGCTGGAATGCTTATCGCCGCAATCACCGCCGGGACAGGCGCTAAGCGCGCCCAGAAGATCGATCTCGGCGAAGAATTCCAGATGATCGCCGGGCCGCACCGGGCTGGCTTTCATGAAATACTGTCCGGTGTCGCGCGTGAAGCCGGTGCACATGAACACGTTGAGCACATCGTGAACGTGCGTCTCGGCATCCTCCAATGTCATACCGCGCGCATCCGCCACGGCGCGCGTCAGATTGGAATGGCAGCAGTGATGATACTGCGTCCCCGATAAAAGATTGCCGGTATAAGGATCGCAGCGCGTGCCAATCACATCATGCACCCGACCCCCAAACGCATCCACACCGTACCAGGCCAGACTGTCCGTCACCACGGTCGCCATCGGGCGCAGTGCCGGAAAAGACGACCACAGCCGATGGCCTTCGGTCAGATGGGTCCCATGCAGCGCCCGCGTCTTGCCGGAATAAAACCGCTCGGTCATATCATCCGCGTTCCACAGGTTCAGATCACCAACCTGCGGCCCCTCGATACTGCTGATCCGAAAGAACTGCCCGGCGGGAACGCTGAAATCCGATGCCTCTCTTGGCGGCACGCGCCACTCGGCCACTTTGCGTGCCCCGGCCCGCGCCGCGCGGTACAGCCCCAGATCGGGCGCAGGCAGCGTCTCGACCGGATAGCAGATGACCGGCGCAATGGCGCGGCGCTCTGCGGCATCTTCAGGTATTTTCGACATTTCGGCCTCCGGAACAAGACTCACCATCCTTGCCAGGCAATCTATAACAGACAGACCCCGCACACTATCGCGCCGTCCCGTTCCAACTTCTTCTTGGCAAAAATACTCCGGGGAGCGCGAGGGGCTGGCCCCTCGCTCCGACATCGGCCACATCCGGCAAGCGCTGCTCAGCCACGCGGGCGCAAACAGATTTTCGGCGGTTTGCCACGCGCGCCGGTGGTCTGCTCTCCGCAGAATGCGCAGCGCCAGACGCTGTGGTCCTCTCCGGGATATTCCCGCCACCGGCAGCCCCGTGTCGCGCGATTGGAAAACAGCGCCACGAGGATGAATGCGACGATCAGGCCGAGTACGATCACCATGCCTGTCGTCGCCTTCCGTGTGTTTTGTATGCGCCCGCCACAACCTGACCTCCTGGTACAGGACTTAGGCGGCGCGCCGGATCAAGGCAACGGGTCAGGCAGCCTTGTAGTCCGAAAACCATGACGCCAGTCGTGCCGCGAAAGCGTCATGGGCAGGCTTTGGTTGGGCCCGTGCCGCAGGCTGGGTCTCGGTCTGCGGTTCAGGGGAATAATAGGCCAGCGATTGCTCAAGGTGCTTTAGCGCGTCTTGTGCGCTGCGTGTCGGGGTGTTTGCTGTTTGTGACATGTGTGCCTCTATGCCTTACTCATTCTCTCCCATGCCATGGTATATGCGCATTCGGCTATCGAAGCGCATCGGCCAAAAAGACAGCCCCGCCATGCCTTGGCTGCAAGGCGGCCCCCGTTTTCTGATAAAATTTCGGACTTTAAGCGCATAGCGCGTCTTTGCGGCGCCCAGGCACAAGGGAAACCGCGTGCCCCACGCAAGGCAGGCTGCCTCAATCCGTCAGCGCCACAGCCCGCGTTGCGGCGGGCTGTCGCTTTCGGGTCAAACGGCGCGTTCGACCATCATTTTCTTGATTTCGGCAATCGCCTTTGCAGGGTTCAGACCCTTGGGGCAGGTCTTGGTGCAGTTCATGATGGTGTGGCAGCGATACAGCTTGAACGGGTCTTCCAACTCGTCCAGACGCTCGCCCGTGGCCTCGTCGCGGCTGTCGATGATCCAGCGGTAGGCGTGCAGCAACGCTGCCGGACCAAGGTAGCGATCGGAGTTCCACCAGTAGGACGGGCAGGCCGTCGAGCAGGACGCGCACATGACGCATTCATACAGACCGTCCAGCTTCTTGCGGTCGTCGATCGACTGGCGCCATTCTTTCTGGGGCCGGTTGGTCTTGGTTTCCAGCCAGGGCATGATGCTGGCATGCTGGGCATAGAAATGCGTGAGGTCTGGGATCAGATCCTTGACCACTTCCATATGCGGCAGCGGGTAGATCTTGATGTCGCCCTTGATCTCGTCCAGCCCGTAGATGCAGGCCAAGGTGTTGATCCCGTCGATATTCATCGCGCAGGAGCCACAGATGCCTTCGCGGCAGGACCGGCGGAAGGTCAGCGTGGGGTCAATCTCGTTCTTGATCTTGATCAGCACGTCCAGAACCATTGGCCCGCAATCGTCGAGATCGACGAAATAGGTGTCCAGCCGGGGATTGTCGCCGTCTTCCGGGCTCCAGCGGTAGATCTGCACCTTGCGGGCATTGGCGGCACCGGAAGGTTTGGGCCATGTCTTGCCCGTCTTGATGCGGCTGTTCTTGGGAAGTGTCAGTTGTACCATGTCTCTACCCCGTGCAATGAACAAGGGCCCCGGTGGGCCGTTCGTGGATGAAGCGGCGGGCGATCAGCGCCCGCGCGGAATATGTCTGTGCCCCGGTCAACCCGCAACTCATCGCAGCAGGCCGCTTATGGCGACCGAGGCGATGCATTCGACCGCTTGCGGGCGTTGCGCGATGTCCAGCACCTTGGAGGCGGTGGTTTCGGTGACACCGGTGACGGAATCGCCCGCGATGGAGATGATTTCAGACGCCGAGGCCGCATCAATGACACAGTCCGTCACCGGCGCGGCATCGACGCCCGGAAGGTTGCGCGCGACGACAGAGTTGACGACCGATTTCGCCCGGTCCCGAGCAAGCTGATCCGCCACGTCATTCGCGACGGCGCAGCCGGAAAGCGCAACGGCCATGCCAAGGAGACCGGCCAAGCGCATCAGAACGTCCGGGCCTTGGGCGCGATCCGCTTAAGTGCGATGCCCCCTTCGTCCTCGGTGGTCAGCGGGTCGGTCACAACGGGGCGGTGGCTGAGGTCGACCTTGTTGCCATCCACCCGGCTGATCGTGTGCACGCGCCAGTTTTCGTCATCACGCTTGCTGAAATCTTCATGCGCATGGGCACCGCGGGATTCCTTGCGCGCCTCGGCGCCGACGATGGTGGCCAGCGCGTTGGGCATCAGGTTGGTCAGTTCCAGCGTCTCCATCAGGTCGGAGTTCCACACAAGGCTGCGGTCGGTGACTTTCAGATCGTCCAGCTTTGCGGCGATGGCGGTCATCTTCTCGACGCCCTCGGCCATGGTCTTGGCGGTACGGAACACGGCGGCATCGGCCTGCATGGTTTTCTGCATCCCCAGCCGCAGCTCTGCCGTGGGTGTGCCGCCATCCGCGTTGCGCAGCCCGTCAAAGCGGTCAAACGCCTTGTCAATCGTGGCTTTGTTCAGCACCGGATTGGCGGACTCGTGGTCCACCACCTTGCCCGCGCGGATGGCGGCGGCGCGGCCAAAGACCACGAGGTCGATCAGCGAGTTCGAGCCCAGACGGTTGGCACCATGCACAGAGGCGCAGCCCGCCTCGCCCACGGCCATCAGGCCCGGCACGACGGCGTTTGCGTCCTCGGCGGTGGGGTTCAGCACCTCACCCCAATAGTTGGTGGGAATGCCGCCCATGTTGTAATGCACCGTCGGAATAACCGGGATCGGTTCCTTGGTGACATCGACGCCCGCAAAAATACGCGCGCTTTCCGAAATCCCCGGCAGGCGCTCGGCCAGCGCTTCCTTGGGAAGGTGCGACAGGTTGAGGTGGATGTGATCGCTGTCCTTGCCGACGCCGCGCCCTTCGCGGATCTCCATCGTCATGGAGCGTGAGACATAGTCGCGCGGGGCGAGGTCTTTATACTGTGGCGCATACCGCTCCATGAACCGTTCGCCTTCGGAGTTGGTCAGGTAGCCGCCCTCGCCGCGCGCGCCTTCGGTGATCAGACAGCCAGACCCGTAGATACCGGTGGGGTGGAACTGCACGAACTCCATATCCTGAAGCGGCAGGCCCGCGCGCGCCACCATGCCGCCGCCGTCGCCGGTGCAGGTATGCGCAGAGGTTGCAGAGAAATAGGCACGGCCATAACCGCCGGTGGCCAGCACGACCATCTTGGCGTTGAAGACATGCATGGTGCCGTCATCAAGCTTCCAGCAGACCACACCCTGACACTGCCCGTCCTCGGACATGATAAGGTCAATCGCGAAATACTCGATGTAGAATTCAGCGTTGTTTTTCAGCGACTGACCATAGAGCGTGTGCAGGATGGCGTGGCCGGTCCGGTCGGCGGCGGCGCAGGTGCGCTGCACGGCGGGGCCTTCGCCAAATTCGGTGGTGTGGCCGCCAAAGGGGCGCTGGTAGATCTTGCCCTCTTCGGTGCGGCTGAAGGGCACGCCGTAATGTTCAAGCTCGTACACGGCCTTGGGGGCTTCGCGGGCGAGGTATTCCATCGCATCCGTATCGCCCAGCCAGTCCGACCCCTTGACGGTGTCATACATGTGCCATTGCCAGTGGTCCGGCCCCATGTTCGACAGCGACGCGGCGATGCCGCCCTGTGCCGCAACCGTGTGCGAGCGGGTCGGGAAAACCTTGGTCACACAGGCGGTGCGCAACCCCTGTTCGGCCATGCCAAGCGTCGCGCGAAGGCCAGCACCGCCCGCCCCCACGACCACGACGTCATATTCATGCGTCTCGTATTCGTATGCTGCTGTCATTTTTTCTTGTCCTTGGGGGCGCGGTTACAGGGCGAGTTTCACGAGGGCGAACAGCCCTGCCGCAATCAATGTGTAGCCGAAGGCGGAGACGGCAACCGTTGCCAACCGCTCTGCGACGCCGTGCATGTAATCCTCGATCGCTTCGCGGGTCTCGTTCATGAAGTGATTAATGCCGACGATCAACATCAACCCGGTGACGATTGCGGGAAAGGGGCGCGAGAAGAATGCCAGCACATCTGCGTAGTCACGGCTCAGACCCGATCCGAAGGTAAACACGAAAAGCGGCACAAGGATGACCAGACAAATGGAGCTGACCAGCATGTGCCAGTGATGATGCGTGCCGCTGCGTCCGGAGCCAAGGCCCTGCGCGCGTTTGCGATCGGTGATATAGCGCATGCGATGTCTCCTTAGACGATGATGGCGGTCAGAAGCGTAAGGACAGTGGCACCGATGAACATGGCCATGCCCATTTTCTCGGCGATGCCGATCTCAAGGCCGTAGCCCAGATCCCAGATCACATGACGCAGGCGGCCCAGCACATGATACCAGATGGCCCATGTTGCCAGCAGCAGGATCACATCGCCGATGAAGCTGGTCAAAAACCAGTCCACTTTGGCAAAGGCCGTTTCGGATGTGGCCGCTGTCAGCAGCCAAAGTACCAGCAGAAACGCGGTGCCCAGCGACGCGATCCCTGTGATACGGACCATGATCGAGGACATCGATGTCATTTGCGGGCGATAATACGCCCCGAACATGAATGGCGAAAGTGGGCGATCACCCTGTTTAAACTCGGCCATGGTGCAAGTCCTTTCGGTTCCCTTGCACCGTTGATACCTTTTTTTGCGCCAGTGTCACCCGTCAAGCGCCATGCGAGACGCGGTTTTTTGGCGCATCAGGCGGATTGTGAAGACTTTGTGATCACACTATCGACGGGTGTGATCACAGTTTTGGCGCTAACAGGGGCGGTCCGATACGCTACGCGCCCCGGATGATTCTGCACCTGCACGGTTCGCTTGTCTCAGACCGGCATCAGCGCCCAATAATCGAGATCAAGCAGGACATGCGGCAGGTATTTTCCGTCCTCACCCTTCAACACGAAAGGCGCACCGCCGCGCGTTGCGACCAGTCGCAAACGGATCGCCCCAACACCCGGAGCCACGGTTTGTGCCTTGTCCAGCACCTCGGACCAGGCTCGGACGGTATCGCCTGCAAAACAGGGATTGGCATGCGCCCCGCCGTTCAGCCCGGCGATCATCTGCGCATTAGCCAGCCCGTTGAAGCTGAGCGTGCGGGCCATCGAGATAATATGCCCGCCATAGATCAACCGCTTGCCGTCCTCGCGATTGGTGGCATCGAAATGCACCTTGGCGGTGTTCTGCCACAGGCGCGTGGCCATCATGTGTTCGGCCTCTTCTATCGTCACGCCATCGACATGGTCGATCTGTTCGCCAATCTCGTAATCGGCCATCCGGTGCGGTTCGCCTGCCAGGGTCAGATCATAGTCGCTGAAATCCAGCCCGTCCGGAATTGTCAGATCGGCGGCGTCAAGCGCCGGTTTGAGATCCGGCACGAGGGTTTCGGGTGCGGGCGCATCCACGTCGCGCTTTCGCACCATGACCCAGCGGACGAAGGAAATGACCGCTTCGTCATTCTGGTTCAGCCCGCGGGTGCGGACCCAGACCACCCCGGTCTTGCCGTTGGAGTTCTGCTTCAGTCCGATCACTTCGGAGGTGGAGCGGAGGGTATCGCCGGGATAAACCGGCTTCAGCCAACGGCCCTCGGCATAGCCAAGATTGGCCACCGCGTTCAGCGACACGTCCGGTACGGTCTTGCCGAACACCACATGAAAAGCCGCCAGATCGTCCAACGGGCTTTGCGGCAGGCCGCTGGCGCGCGCGAATTGATCCGAGGAATACAGCGCGTGGCGCGCCGGATACAGCGCATGGTACAGCGCGCGTTCGCCCGGACCGACAGTGCGCGGCACCGCATGATTGATCACCTGCCCCAGCGTGTAATCCTCGAAAAACCATCCTGGATTGGTCTTGACCATCAATGCTCTCCCAGCTTGGTGTCGGGGCTGTAGGTGCCGTCCGCGTCCTTCACCACGGCCTGTCCGCAGCGCATGACGCCGTTGGCCGCGTCGAAGGCGTAGGTGGGATCGCCGTGCAGCGCCCAGCCCTTGTTCAGGGCGGCGGTGACCTTGTGGCAAAAGGCGGACGTGTCGTCAGCGGTCAGAAAGCGATAGAGTTTCATGGCGTTATCCAAATACGGGGTAGCCCAGAAGGCCGTGAATGTAGCCGATCACCCCCAGCAGCACGATGCTGGCCCCAAGGAAGATGAGGTCCTTCGAGATCGGGCCGGGGGTGCGCGGGGTCCATGCGGGCTCTGCCCGGTTGATGACGATCATCTCGGCCAAGGCCCAGACCAGCAGACCGCCGAACAGGATGAAGGACGGCACGTCGCCATTGACCAGCAGATGCGCCGCCGCCCAAAGGGCAAAGCCGGTCAGCATCGGGTGGCGCATCCCGGCGAGGAGTTTGCCCTTTTTGGGCGCGGGACTCAGCATGAAGATGGCGACCAGCACCAGCAGGTTGTTGATGCCCACCGTGGCCGGGTGACGGCCCCAGAAGACCGCGCCATCGGCCATGCGATACCCCACCACCATCAGAACAACCGACAGGGCGAGAGCAAGGGCAACCATCCCCTTGCCCTTGTCACCAAGGCTGGCGCGCAGATCGGGTGCGGCGCGTTTGAAGAAATGCGCGGCGGCCCAAAGCAGGACGCCAAGAATAAGAAGTGCCATGCGTAGCCCTTTCGTCAGCTGCGTTGGCCTATTGCTAGCCGTTCAGCGCGCCGATTGCATCCGCTTTCGCAAGGATTTCGCGGGCGGTGACGATGTGCAGGTTCTCGACGATCCGGCCATCCACCACGGCCACCCCCTGCCCTTCGGCATGCGCCTCTTCAAAGGCGGCAATCTGGCGGCGGGCGAGGTCTGTTTCCGCGTCCGTCGGGGCAAACGCGGCATTGGCGATGTCTATCTGTGCCGGATGAATCAGCGTCTTGCCGTCAAAGCCCATGTCGCGGCCCTGTTTGCATTCGGCGCGCAACCCGTCCTCGTCCTTGAAGGCATTATAGACGCCATCGACGATGATCGCGCCATGAGCCTTGGCCGCCAGCAGGCACAGGCCAAGCGAGGTGGCCATCGGCAAACGGTCGGGACGGAAGCGGCTTTGTAGTTCCTTCGCCAGATCATTGGTGCCCAGCACCATGCCCGCAAGTTTCGGATGGGCGGCGATTGCAGCGGCGTTCAGCATGCCTTTGGGCGTTTCCATCATCGCCCAAAGCGGCTTGTCAGTCAGGGCGGCCAGCGCGTCGAGCTGTTCGGTGGTTTCGACCTTGGGCAGCAGAACCGCGTCGCACTCCATCTCATTGGCGGCGCGCGCATCGTCCTCGCCCCATTCTGTGTCCAGACCGTTGATCCGGACGATCCGCATGCGAGCGCCATAACCGCCTTCGGCAAGCGCTGCCGCCAGAGTGGCCCGGGCATTGGGTTTCTCATCGACGGATACGGCGTCTTCGAGATCCATGATGATCGCGTCGACCGGTAAGCTGCGAGCCTTGTCCAGCGCCCGGCCCTTTGAACCGGGGATATAGAGTACCGAACGGTAGGGGCGGGCACGCATGTCCATCTGAGTCTCCTGGCGAAAGAATGTTGCGCAGAATGGGGCATTTTTTGCCGATAAGTGCAAGGCTATTTTCGCCGCGTCGCAGAAAAATCGGGGTTACGCAGCATCGTGTACGCATCGATAAGGCATAACTCAGCAGTTTGGAGGCATGTTTGAGCGGTTCGTATCGGTCGAAACAAGGCAGCCAGCAGATTAATCATGGGCTGAATGCCGTCCGTCTTGTGGGCATAACTCTCAATTGTGATTGGCTTAATTGGCGTCATTCACGCGAACACGGCATTTCAGCTAAATCATGCGCCATTGCCGCACTCTTGCCAGCCCGGTCCGAAAGTTCTAGGCCAAGCGGCAGAATTTCAACGGACCGGAGAGACCTTCCATGGCCAGACCCAAGATCGCGCTGATCGGCGCGGGACAGATCGGTGGCACGCTTGCTCACCTCGCTGCACTCAAGGAACTGGGCGACGTCGTTATGTTCGACATCGCCGAAGGCACGCCCGAGGGCAAAGCGCTCGACATCGCCGAATCCGGCCCTTCCGAGGGTTTTGACGCGGCAATGTCGGGCACGCAGTCCTACGAGGACATCGCCGGCGCAGACGTCTGCATCGTCACCGCCGGTGTCGCGCGCAAACCCGGCATGAGCCGCGACGACCTGCTGGGCATCAACCTCAAAGTGATGAAATCCGTCGGTGAAGGCATCGCCGCCAATGCACCCGACGCGTTCGTGATCTGCATCACCAATCCGCTGGATGCGATGGTCTGGGCGCTGCGCGAATTTTCGGGCATGCCGCATAACAAGGTCGTCGGCATGGCTGGCGTTCTGGATTCGGCACGCTTCCGCCATTTCCTCAGCCTCGAATTCGGTGTGTCGATGCGCGACGTGTCGGCCTTTGTGCTGGGTGGCCACGGCGATACGATGGTGCCGCTTGCGCGCTATTCCACCGTTGCAGGCATTCCGCTGCCCGATCTGGTCAGCATGGGCTGGACCACGCAGGAAAAGCTGGACGCGATCATCCAGCGCACCCGCGATGGCGGTGCCGAGATCGTCGGCCTGCTGAAGACCGGTTCGGCCTTCTACGCGCCGGCCACCAGCGCCATCGAAATGGCCGAAGCCTATCTGAAAGACCAGAAGCGCGTCCTGCCCTGTGCGGCCTATTGTGACGGCGAATTTGGCCTGAACGGGTTCTACGTCGGCGTGCCAACCGTGATTGGTGCGGACGGGATCGAGAAAATCATCGACATCAAGCTGACGAAGGACGAACAGGCAATGTTCGACAACTCCGTCAACGCGGTGAAGGGGCTTGTCAAAGCCTGCAAGGAAATCGACCCCTCGCTCGCCTGAGCCGATTTGAATAGACCGTCGGCGAACATGCTTCGCCGACGGTTCAGTTTCTGGCAGGTTCGCACCATTTGGCTGCGATATGCCGCGCCAGAATCCCCATATCCTGACATGAGAACCAACAAATCCCGCCATGCTGCGGGCCGCATCGCGTGCGGGTCGTCAAAGCGTTTGGCTGGTTGAAAACCCTACGAGATTCCATGCGACTCTGTGACGTTGACAAAGGTTTGGCAGAGCAATGCGTTTTGGCACGCAAACAGCAACAGACAGATCATCAGAACCGGCATCGCAGGCTGCGAATGCCTATCGCCGGACGTCGTATGGTGCCGGTTGATTTGCGATCATGGCGTTGTTCCGCTGCCGCAAATAAATGCTGTCGGCCAACGTTTTGATCCGCGTGTTGCAGCATTTGACACCGCACAGTTGCTGCGCCACGCTGAGATCGCATCAAATCCTGACGGGAAGCGGCATTCAACAAATGACGGAGGCCATGCGGATGATTCTGATCTGGTGTTCTCGCTACCATATTAGCCTTGATCGACGCTTTGTGATCACACCATTCGAGACTGTGATCACAAACGCGTCAAATCAGTAGCAAATGCTCACTTTCCAGCAAAAAGCACTTAATAGCTGTGAAAGCTTGTGCCACTAACAGGGTAATCGCAGCAAGACGGGACAGTTTATCAATGAACATCCACGAATATCAGGCGAAGGCGCTTTTGCGCAGCTACGGGGCTCCGGTTTCGGACGGCCGCGTTGTACTGCGCGCCGAGGAAGCGAAATCGGCGGCCGGCGAAATGGACGGCCCACTTTGGGTGGTCAAGGCGCAGATCCACGCGGGCGGCCGCGGCAAGGGCTCTTTCAAAGAGGCTGACGCCGGTGAAAAGGGCGGTGTCCGCCTGACCAAGTCGGTCGAAGAGGCCGCCGACGAGGCCAAGCGTATGCTGGGCCGCACGCTGGTCACGCATCAGACCGGCCCGGCGGGCAAGCAGGTCAACCGCATCTATATCGAAGACGGTTCCGGCATCGAGACGGAACTTTACCTGGCGCTTCTGGTGGATCGCCAGACCAGCCGCGTGTCCTTTGTCTGCTCGACCGAGGGCGGCATGGACATCGAAGAGGTCGCAGCCTCGACCCCCGAAAAGATCCTGTCCTTCAGCGTTGATCCGGCCGCCGGCTATCAGGCGTTTCACGGACGCCGCATCGCATTTGCGCTGGGTCTGTCCGGCAAGCAGGTCAAGCAATGTGTCGGCCTGATGGGGCTGCTGTACAAGGCGTTCATCGAAAAAGACATGGAGATGCTGGAGATCAACCCGCTGATCGTCACCGATAGCGGCGATCTGAAGGTTCTGGACGCCAAGGTCAGCTTTGACGGCAACGCGGTTTACCGCCACGCCGATATTGCCGAACTGCGCGACACGACCGAGGAAGATTCCAAGGAACTCGAAGCCTCGAAATATGATCTCAACTATATCGCGCTGGATGGCGAGATCGGCTGCATGGTCAACGGTGCAGGTCTGGCGATGGCGACGATGGACATCATCAAGCTGTACGGTGCCGAGCCTGCCAACTTCCTGGACGTTGGTGGCGGTGCCACGAAGGAAAAGGTGACCGAGGCGTTCAAGATCATCACCTCTGACCCGCAGGTCAAAGGCATTCTGGTGAACATCTTCGGCGGCATCATGCGCTGCGACGTCATCGCAGAGGGCGTCGTGGCAGCCGTGAAAGAAGTGGGCCTTCAGGTGCCGCTGGTTGTGCGCCTTGAAGGCACCAATGTCGAAAAGGGCAAGGAAATCATCAACAGCTCCGGCCTGAACGTCATCGCCGCTGATAACCTGAGCGACGGTGCCGAGAAGATCGTGAAGGCGGTGAAGGGATAAGATGGTCAATTACGTCGCACTCGCGGCTGTAGGTTTCGCGCTGTTCATCTTCTTGGTTTTGCTCCTGCTTGGAGCCGAAACCAAGAAAAGAACAAGCCATGAAAGCAGCTTGTTGCAATGGCGACGTGAAATTGCTGACCGTTTTGGCTGGGGTAGCCAGGAGAAAATTCAGCAGCACCCTTATGCGCTTGAAATTCAGGTATGGGTTTTGCGTGCCGCTACACTAGCCGCCTTTTGCTTCACTTGTTGGCATACCGCCAATGCAGAATTTCAAGGATAGGAGCCAAAAACATGGCAGTCCTCGTAGACGAAAATACCAAGGTAATCTGTCAGGGCCTCACCGGCTCGCAGGGCACATTCCACACTGAACAGGCAATTGCCTATGGCACCAAGATGGTCGGCGGCGTGACCCCCGGCAAAGGGGGGCAGACGCATCTGGACCTGCCGGTGTTCAACTCGGTCCATGAGGCCAGGCAGGTGACAGAGGCGAACGCGTCCGTCATCTATGTGCCGCCGCCCTTCGCTGCGGACTCGATCCTCGAGGCGATCGACGCCGAGATGGAGCTGATCGTCTGCATCACCGAAGGCATCCCGGTACTGGACATGATGCGTGTCAAACGCGCGCTGGAAGGGTCCAAAAGCCGCTTGATCGGGCCGAACTGCCCCGGTGTCATCACACCCGATGCCTGCAAGATCGGCATCATGCCGGGCCACATCCACAAACGCGGCAGCGTCGGGGTTGTGTCACGCTCTGGCACGCTGACCTATGAGGCCGTCAAACAGACCGCCGATGCGGGTCTGGGCCAGTCCACCGCCGTGGGTATCGGCGGCGACCCCATTAAGGGGACAGAGCATATCGACGTGCTGGAAATGTTCCTGGCGGATGACGAAACCCAGTCGATCATCATGATCGGTGAAATCGGCGGGTCGGCCGAAGAGGATGCCGCGCAGTTCCTCGCCGATGAACGCAAGAAAGGCCGCTGGAAGCCAACCGCTGGCTTCATTGCCGGCCGCACAGCACCTCCGGGCCGCCGCATGGGCCACGCAGGTGCTATTGTCGCCGGTGGCAAGGGTGGTGCCGAGGACAAGATCGAAGCGATGAAAGCCGCTGGTATCGTCGTCGCCGACAGCCCCGCCACGCTGGGCGAAGCCGTGCTGGAAGCGATCAGCAAGGGGTAGGGATACCGGTCCCGGGCTTGACCCGGGACCTCGCCCTTCATGGGCACCAAGACAACCACGAGGCCCCGGGTCAAGCCCGGGGCGCGTGACCGCCAAAAGCCAAAGCCGCTAGACAGCGGATCGCAGGCGATCCTCTTTCTGGCTGCTTTCAATAACAAGGTTGGAGGACCTCCAGTGACCGACCAAAGCCCGAACGACCTTTTCCACGCTTCCAGCTTCATGCAGGGACACAATGCGGAATACCTCGAACAGATGTATGCCCGCTATGCCAACGATCCCTCCGCGGTCGACGAGGCATGGCAGGCGTTCTTCCGACAGTTGGGGGACGATGACCTGAGCATCAAGGCCGATGCGGCCGGTCCGTCCTGGGCGCGTGCTGACTGGCCGCCACTACCTGGCGACGACCTGACATCGGCACTGACCGGCGAATGGCCCGAAACGACCGAGCTGAAAGGCGCGGGCGACAAGATCAAAGCCAAGGCCGAAGAGACCGGCGTTGCGGTTTCGGATGATGCGATCAAGCGCGCTGTGCTCGACAGCATTCGCGCACTGATGATCATTCGCGCCTATCGGATTCGCGGACATCTGGCCGCCGACCTTGATCCTCTGGACATCCGGGACGAGACCCCGCATCCCGAGCTTGATGCAAAGACCTATGGCTTCACCGAGGCGGACATGGACCGCCCGATCTTTATCGACAACGTGCTGGGACTTCAGATCGCGTCGCTCCGGCAGATTCTGGAGATCGTGAAACGCACCTATTGCGGCACTTTCGCGCTGCAATACATGCATATTTCCGATCCCGAACAATCCGCCTGGCTGAAGGAACGCATCGAGGGCTTCGGCAAGGAGACCGAGTTCACGCGTGAAGGCCGCAGGGCGATCCTGAACAAGATGGTCGAGGCCGAGGGGTTTGAGAAATTCCTGCATGTCAAATACATGGGAACCAAGCGCTTCGGTCTGGACGGCGGCGAGTCTCTGATCCCGGCGATGGAGCAGATCATCAAGCGCGGCGGTGCGCTTGGGGTACAGGACATCGTTATCGGGATGCCTCACCGCGGGCGTCTGTCGGTTCTGGCGAACGTGATGGGCAAGCCCTACCGTGCAATCTTCAACGAATTCCAGGGCGGCAGCTTCAAGCCCGAGGATGTCGACGGGTCGGGCGACGTGAAATATCACCTCGGCGCCAGTTCCGACCGCGAATTTGACGGCAACAATGTACACCTGTCGCTGACCGCCAACCCCAGCCATCTGGAGGCGGTGAACCCGGTCGTTCTGGGCAAGGCCCGCGCCAAGCAGGATCAGTTGAAAGACACTGACCGCAAAACGGTTCTGCCGGTGTTGCTGCACGGCGATGCGGCCTTTGCCGGGCAAGGCGTGGTGGCGGAATGTTTCGCTCTGTCAGGCCTGCGCGGACACCGCACCGGCGGCACGATGCATATCGTGGTGAACAACCAGATCGGCTTCACCACCGCGCCGCATTTCAGCCGCTCCAGCCCCTACCCCACCGACAACGCGCTGGTGGTCGAGGCACCGATCTTCCACGTCAACGGCGACGACCCGGAGGCCGTGGTTCACGCCGCCAAGGTGGCCACGGAGTTCCGCCAGAAATTCCACAAGGATGTGGTGCTTGACATCATCTGTTATCGCCGCTTCGGACATAACGAAGGCGACGAGCCGATGTTTACCAACCCCTTGATGTACAAGAAGATCAAAGGCCACAAGACCACGCTCAGCCTGTATACGGAACGGCTGGTCAAGGATGGACTGATCCCCGAGGGCGAAATCGAGGATATGAAGGCCGCCTTCCAGGCCAAGCTGAACGAAGAGTTCGAGGCAGGCAAGGAATACCGACCCAACAAGGCCGACTGGCTGGACGGTCGCTGGTCGCATCTCGACAAGCATAAAGAGGGCAAATACCAGCGCGGGAAAACGGCGATCAAGGAAGAGACCTTTGACGACGTCGGCAAGGCTCTGACCTCCGCGCCCGAGGGGTTTCCGCTGCACAAGACCGTGGGACGCTTGCTGGACTCCAAGGCCGAGATGTTCAAGACCGGCAAAGGGTTCGACTGGGCAACCGGCGAGGCGCTGGCCTTTGGCTCGTTGCTGACCGAGGGCTACCCGGTGCGCCTGTCGGGTCAGGACAGCACGCGCGGCACGTTCAGCCAGCGCCATTCCGGGCTGGTGAACCAGGAAACCGAAGAGCGTTACTATCCGCTGAACCATGTCCGCGAAGGGCAGGCACATTTCGACGCCATCGATTCGATGTTGTCGGAATATGCGGTGCTGGGTTTCGAATACGGTTATTCATTGTCCGAACCCAACGCGCTGACCCTGTGGGAGGCACAGTTCGGCGATTTTGCCAATGGCGCGCAGATCATGTTCGACCAGTTCATCAGTTCAGGCGAATCCAAATGGCTGCGCATGTCGGGCCTCGTTTGCCTGTTGCCGCATGGCTATGAAGGTCAGGGGCCGGAACACTCTTCCGCCCGGCTGGAACGGTTTCTGACGATGTGCGGACAGGACAACTGGATCGTGGCCAACTGCACGACACCGGCCAACTATTTCCACATCCTGCGCCGCCAGTTGCATCGCAGTTTCCGCAAGCCGCTGATCCTGATGACGCCCAAATCGCTGCTGCGCCACAAGTTGGCAGTCTCGACCAGAGAAGATTTCATCACCGGGTCGAGCTTTCACCGGGTGCTGTGGGACGATGCCGAGAAGGGCAATTCGGACACCCAACTGGTGGCCGACGACAAGATCAAGCGCGTGGTGATGTGTTCCGGCAAGGTGTACTTCGACCTTCTGGAAGAGCGCGACGCCCGCGGCATCGACGACATCTACTTGTTGCGGATCGAACAGTTCTATCCCTTCCCGGCGATCAGCCTTGTGAAGGAGCTTGAACGCTTCAAGGGGGCCGAGATGGTCTGGTGCCAGGAAGAGCCCAAGAACCAGGGCGGCTGGAACTTCATCGAACCCAATATCGAATGGGTGCTGGGCCGGATCAAGGCCAAGCATCTGCGCCCGGTCTATGCAGGCCGTTCGGCCACGGCCTCGCCCGCGACAGGTCTGGCAAGCCAGCACAAAGCACAACAAGAAGCGCTCGTCGATCAGGCGCTGACCATTGAAGGGAAATAACCGATGACGACCGAAGTACGCGTCCCTACCTTGGGCGAATCCGTGACAGAGGCCACCGTCGCAACCTGGTTCAAGAAACCCGGCGACACAGTGACCGTTGATGAAATGCTGTGCGAGCTGGAAACCGACAAGGTGACCGTCGAAGTGCCCTCGCCCGTTGCTGGCAAGCTGGCCGATATTGTCGCACAAGAGGGCGAGACCGTTGGCGTTGACGCGCTATTGGCCAATATCGCCGAGGCTGGTGAAGCTGGCCCCGAGACCCCTGAGGAACGCCCTTCCGAAAAAGCGGAAAAGGCCGCCGAGGCCCCCAAAAGCGGCGGCAAGTCTGTTGACGTCATGGTTCCCACGCTGGGCGAGTCTGTGTCCGAGGCGACGGTTTCGACCTGGTTCAAGAAGGTCGGAGACAGTGTCGCGCAGGACGAAATGCTCTGCGAGTTGGAAACAGACAAGGTCTCCGTCGAGGTGCCTTCTCCAGCCGCCGGTGTGTTGTCGGAAATCGTGGCACCAGAAGGCACCACCGTCGATGCCTCTGCCAAGCTGGCCGTGATCGGCGACAGCGCAGGCGCGGCGGCATCCTCTGAAGAAGCCCCCGCAAAAGAGGAAGCTGCCAGCAAAGGTGGCAAGGATGTCGAGGACGCGCCCTCTGCCAAGAAGGCCATGGCCGAAGCGGGCATCGGCCGCGACCAGGTCAGCGGCTCTGGCCGGGACGGCCGGGTGATGAAGGAGGACGTGGCAAAGGCTGTGGCTGCTGCGGCATCGGCCCCGGCGCCTGCGGCGACCGCGCCCGCCCCGCGTGCCCCCGTTTCCGCCGACGATGCGTCGCGCGAAGAACGCGTGAAGATGACGCGCCTGCGCCAGACCATTGCCCGCCGCCTCAAGGACGCGCAGAACGCCGCCGCCATCCTGACCACCTATAACGAGGTGGACATGACCGAAACCATGGCGTTGCGGAAGGAATACAAGGAGTTGTTCGAGAAAAAGCACGGCGTCAAGTTGGGCTTCATGTCTTTCTTCACCAAGGCCTGCTGTCACGCGCTAAAAGAGGTTCCCGAAGTCAACGCAGAGATTGATGGCACCGACATCGTCTACAAGAACTTCGTGCATATGGGCATTGCGGCCGGCACCCCGCAGGGTCTGGTGGTCCCGGTGATCCGGGATGCCGACCAGATGTCCTTTGCCGAGATCGAGAAGGCCATCGGCGAAAAGGGCAAGCGCGCCCGTGACGGCAAGCTGTCCATGGCAGAGATGCAGGGCGGCACGTTCACAATCTCCAACGGCGGTGTCTACGGCTCGCTCATGTCCTCGCCGATCCTGAACCCGCCGCAATCGGGTATCCTCGGCATGCACAAGATCCAGGACCGCCCGATGGTCGTCAATGGCGAGATCAAGATCCGCCCGATGATGTATCTGGCGCTCAGCTACGATCACCGCATCGTTGACGGCAAAGGCGCCGTGACCTTCCTTGTGCGCGTCAAGGAAGCGCTGGAGGATCCGCGGCGGTTGTTGATGGATTTGTAATCGGTGGGGCGGGATTAAATCCCGCCCCACTCCGGTTCGCAGGGCTCCGTGCGGCTCCAGCAAGGATCAAGAGGCATCGAACTTCCGTAAGCGCCACGCCGCAACGCAGGTCGTTAATTCAAAGCGCCCCATGGGGCCGCTAGAAAGGCATCGGGATGACCCCAGAACTCACCGCCCTCACCCTCGCCGCCCTGCTTCAGGTCGTGCACTTCCTGATCTACTCGATCAGCGCCCAAAAGCAGGTCGGCCGCAAATACGCGGCCTCGCCGCGCGACGAGCCACGCCAACTCACCGGCTTCGCGGGCCGCGCGCAGCGGGCGATGAACAACCATTTCGAAGGGCTGATCCTCTTCTCCATCGCCTGCCTGGTCGTCACCTATGCCGACAAGGGTGGCAAGCTCACCGCCCTCTGCGCGCTGACCTACCTCTGCGCCCGCCTTCTCTATATCCCCGCCTATCTGTTCGGGTGGTCCCCTTGGCGTTCGCTGATCTGGTTCATCGGTTTTGTGGCCACAACCCTCATGCTTGTATTGACCCTGCTATGAAACAATACCGCCACCCCGCCGAACACAACACCCGGCCCCACCCTTCTTCTTGGCGAAAATACTCCGGGGGGAGGCGCCGCAAGGCGATGGGGGGCAGCGCCCCCTTCCCCCCTCATAAGAAAGGAAATTCCCATGGCGAATTATGATGTCATCATCATCGGCTCCGGTCCCGGTGGCTATGTCGCGGCGATCCGCGCGGCACAGCTGGGCCTGAAAACCGCCTGCGTCGAAGGGCGTGAAACCCTGGGCGGCACCTGCCTGAACGTCGGCTGCATCCCGTCCAAGGCGCTCTTGCACGCCACACATCAGTTGCATGAGGCAGAGCATAATTTTGCCAAGATGGGCCTGAAGGGAAAATCCCCCTCCGTCGACTGGAAGCAGATGATTTCCTACAAGGACGAAGTGATCGGCCAGAATACCAAAGGCATCGAATTCCTGTTCAAGAAGAACAAGGTCGACTGGCTGAAGGGGTGGGGCTCCATCCCCGAGGCGGGCAAGGTCAAGGTCGGCGATGAGGTCCATGACGCCAAGAACATCATCATCGCCACCGGCTCCGAGGCCAGCAGCCTGCCGGGTGTCGAGGTGGACGAAAAAATCGTCGTGACCTCCACCGGCGCGCTCGAACTGGCAAAAATCCCCAAGAAGATGGTCGTGATCGGCGCGGGTGTCATCGGGCTGGAGATGGGCTCGGTCTATGCGCGTCTCGGCACCGAGGTGACGGTTGTCGAATATCTGGATGCGATCACCCCCGGCATGGACCGCGAGGTGCAGAAGCAATTCCAGAAGATCCTTGCCAAGCAGGGGCTGAATTTCATCCTTGGTGCCGCCGTGCAGGGCGTCGAGACGACCAAGACCAAGGCCAAGGTCACCTACAAGCTGAAGAAAGACGACAGCGAAGAGGTTCTGGACGCCGATGTCGTCCTCGTGGCAACCGGACGCAAGCCTTACACGGACGGCCTTGGACTGGACGCTCTCGGCGTCGAAATGACGGATCGTGGTCAGATCAAGACCGACGATCACTGGCAGACCAACGTCAAGGGCATCTACGCCATCGGCGATGCCATCGCAGGCCCGATGCTGGCGCATAAGGCCGAGGATGAGGGCATGGCGGCTGCGGAAACCATCGCGGGCAAGCATGGCCATGTGAACTATGGTGTGATCCCCGGCGTGGTCTACACCCACCCCGAGGTCGCCACCGTTGGCCAGACCGAAGAACAGGTCAAGGAAAGCGGCCGTGCCTACAAGGTCGGAAAATTCTCTTTCATGGGCAATGGTCGGGCGAAGGCGATGTTCGCGGCTGACGGTTTCGTCAAGCTGATCGCCGACAAGGAAACGGACCGTATCCTTGGCGCGCATATCATCGGCCCGGCGGCCGGCGATCTGATCCATGAGGTCTGCGTCGCGATGGAGTTCGGTGCCAGCGCCGAGGATCTGGCGATGACCTGTCACGCCCACCCGACCTTCTCCGAAGCCGTGCGCGAGGCCGCGCTCGCCTGCGGTGACGGTGCGATCCATATGTGATCTTTCGCCGGGGCGTCATTTCCTGCGTCCCGGCAAATTTCAGAGGCATTGCCGGTCACGCAACCCCGTGCCCCAAACGCGGCACGAGTATCCTCAATCGGCGCGCGCTTGCGCAACGATGCAGCCCCCAACCTGGCTTAGAGCGTCTCAGTCGGCTCTTTTTTCAACAGGACGCGCGTCAAACCCAGCCTCCGCCATCAGCGCGATCGATCGGCTTTCAACCACATCTTCAAGCTGCGCCATGAAGCTGCTATTGTTCAATCCTGCGCGTATCGGCTCCAGAAACTCGACCACGGCCAGACCTGGTTTGCGGTAAATACCGGTGCGCGGCCAGAACACGCCGACATTGGTTGCGGCGGGCACGCAATCCTGCCCGGTTTCGCGGTACAGGACGGCGGTGCCGATCTTATAGGGCTTGGTGGCGTCCGGCGCGACACGCGTTCCTTGCGGATAGATGATAAGCTGGCCAGCGGGGGCGTCGCCACGGGTCACGTCGCGGATCATCTGGCGCATCGCCTCGGCACGCTTGCCACGATCAACGGCGATGCAGCCGATGCGCTTGGCATACCAGCCAAGGATCGGTGCGCGGCGCAACGACGCTTTCATGATGAACTTGGGCTTCGGTAGCACGCTGACGATGATGATGATGTCGAAGAAGCTTTGATGTTTCGAGGCGACCAGCACCTCGTCTGTAGGCACGATGCCGCGCACTTCGCTGCGCAAGCCGCACATCCAGCCAGCTGTCCAGCGCACCCAGCGGCAATAGGTCCGTACACCCGCATAGGCCCCGCTGCGGTCGAAAATGGCCCAAGGGGTGAAGAACACCGCCAGCACCGCCATCATCAGATACATCTGCACCACGAAAAACAAGGAGCGCAGCCATTGGATTGCGTAGGACATGTCAGGCAAGCTCCGTCAGGACGCGGCGGGCGGCGATCTGAGTGGCCAGAAACGCCACAGCGGCGGCAAGCGGCGGCACAAGAAGCGGCAGGATCCAATGCCAGCCCTGAAAGCCCAGCCCGGTCAGGATGCCACCGGTCTCTCCCACACCCGGCAGTGCCATAATCGCCAGCAGACCTGCTAGCGTGCCAAGGCCCGCGCCCAATAAGGCGCGCAGGGTAAAGCGCCGCACGAAGGCATCAGCGATATAGTCATCCGTCGCGCCGACCAGCCGCAGAACCGAAATCACGCGCGCATTCGCCGCCAGCGCCGCATTCGCGGCCAGCGTGATCATCGCCGCCACGGCGCCGACCAGCAGAAGAATGCAGACCCAGCCCATCAACCGCAGCCGCGACGCCGCCGCGATCATCGGACGCCGCCACCTTGTGTGATCGTCCAGCACGGCACCGGGCACCTCTGCCGACAGGCGCAGGCGCAATCCTTCGGCATCAAGGCCGACATCGGCCTCTACCACCTCGATCAGTTGCGGGATGGGCAGCGTCTCGACCGGCAGATCGGGGCCGAACCAAGGCTCCAGCAGGGCGCGCTGTTCCTCGGCATCAAGCGCGCGGACACTGGCAATGCCCGGCGTTTCCTCCAGCACGCGCAACGCGGCGGCGGTCTGGGCGGGCAATTGATCTGCCGGGGCGGAAATGCGGATGGTGGACGAGCGCGCAAGGTCTTCGCCCCACCGATCCGCCAACCGGCCAGCGGCCAGTGACAGTGCCAGCGCAAACACCGCGAGAAACGCCATCGCCCCGGCGGAGAACAGTGTCAGCCTTGCGGTGATCCCGGTGGGCGGAACCACCCGGTCGGCGGCGGCGTCGCGGGTGAAAACCCGCTTCAGCACGGAAAGATATTGCTTCACAGATCCGCCCCCGCCAAATGCATCCGCCGGTCGCTGATCCGCAGAACCCGGCTTTGGACATGCGCTTTTGTGGCGCGGATCAGGCCAAGGTCATGGGTGGCGATCACCACCGTCTTGCCCATGCGATTCAGCTCTATCAGCAGACGCATCAACCGCTGGGACATTTCCCAATCGACATTGCCCGTGGGCTCGTCCGCCAGAATCACATCCGGCGACATGATCAGCGCCCGCGCCAGCGCCACGCGCTGACGCTCGCCGCCCGACAGTTCCGGCGGCAAGGCACCCGCACGCGAGGTGATACCGACCCAGGACATCAATTCCTTGAGGTTGACCAGTTCGGTCGGCTTGTCCTGCCCGGACACGGTCAGTGGCAGGGCAACGTTTTCCGCCACAGGCAAATGATCCAGAAACTGGCAATCCTGATGGACAACGCCGATACGGCGGCGACAATGGGCGACGTCATCGCGGCTCATGTCATGCAGATCAGCACCGAACAGGCCGACACGCCCCGCGGTCGGGACCAGTGCGCCGTAGCACAGTTTCAGAAAGGTGGTCTTGCCCGCGCCCGACGGCCCCGTCAGGAAATGGAACGATCCATGCGACAGCTTCAGCGAGATATCCGAAAACAACTCGCCCCCACCATAGCTGTAGGCCACGTTCTCCAGCTCGATCAAAATATACTCTCTTTCACGGCTCGCCCCGAAACGCCTTGTTGTGCCCGAGCATCGAAACGGTTTCAATGCGTCTCGCGGCCAATTCGGCCTTTTCCAAGGGCATTGGCGGCCTTATGATGCAAGTTCAAGGGTCCGTAAAGGAACGAGCAGGCAAGACTGGGGGGACGATGCGGCTTATATGCCCAAATTGCGGCGCGCAATACGAAGTACCGGCCGAGGTGATCCCGGAGAGCGGGCGCGATGTGCAATGCTCGGACTGCGGACACACATGGTTTCAGGCCGATTCATCGGATGACCCGGTCCTGTCTGACGAAGCGCAGCCCGCGCCGAAACCGGCTGACGCCGAGGTGGAGACGGACGCCCCATCAGGTGACGCGGCTGGTACGCCAGAGGCCGTAGACCCGGCAACGCTAAGCCCGGACACATGGGCCGATGAGTTCGAGGATGAGGCCGAAGAGGTCGACAAGGCCGCGCCGCCGCAACCGCCCCGCCGCAGTCTTGATCCGGGTGTCGCGGATCTGCTGCGCGAAGAAGCCGAACGCGAAGCGCGCGTCCGCTCTGCCGAAGGTCTGGAAAGCCAGCAGGAACTGGGGCTTGAAGCTGCCCAGCATGATGATGCCGCCAGCAGGCGGGCACGCATCGCGCGTGAACGCATGGCGCGGATTCGCAATCAGGATGCCGGTGTGGAAATCGCCGCCGGAACCACGGCTGCCGGTGTTGGCGCTGCCGGAACGCGCAACGCCGCGCTGCCGGATATTGAAGAGATCAACTCTACCCTGCGCGCGGGGTCCGACGCCCACGCGCTGGAAACCCCGCAAGGCACGCTGAAAGACGGCGGATCGGGCTTTGCACGCGGCTTCTTCTCCATGCTGCTGCTGATGGTCGTCCTGATCGGGATTTATGTGATGGCACCGCAGATCAAGGACGCCGTGCCGGGCCTGAGCGACGCCGTGAATGCCTATGTCGGCCAGATCGACGCCTTGCGTGTCTGGCTTTCTGGCGTGACACAGAACCTGCTGGCATGGCTGGACGGAATGTCCTCTGAGGCGAACCCGCAATAGGGTTCGCCGCGCCGGTGCTGTCGTGATCGGAAGGGGCTGATGCGCTAAGGCAGCGCGCCGATCAGGATTGCGCGGAAATCATTGACATTGGTGCCTGTCGGGCCGGGCACGAAAAGCGTGCCTGCCGCGTCGAACGCCCCCCATGCGTCATTTTTCGACAGCATCTCTGCCGGATCGGCACCTGCCTTGCGAATGGACGCCGCCGTATCGCCATCGGCAAAGGCACCTGCATTGTCCTCTGACCCGTCAATGCCATCGGTATCCGCTGCCAGCGCCGATATGCCGGTCTGCCCGTCAATGCACAGCGCAAAGGACAGCAGGAATTCGGTGTTGCGCCCGCCACGTCCCTTGGCGCGCAGGGTCACGGTCGTCTCACCGCCCGACAGCAGCACGACAGGGGGCGGAAAGGGCCGGGCCTTGGCCACGCATTCCCGCGCCATCGCGGCATGCATCCGGGCAATCTCGCGCGCTTCGCCTTCGATGGCGTCGGACAGGATCACCGCCTCGACGCCGGCTGCGCGGGCCGCCTTCTCAGCGGCCTCCAGTGACAGCGCCGCCGACGCGACCACGCGCACATCATTGCCATCAAATCCGGGATCGTCCGGCAATGGCGGCAGGTTCGTACCCCCGTCCAGAAAGGCCGCGATTTTCGGTGGCAGCTCAATCCCGTAGGTGCGCGCCGCGGCCTTTGCGGCCTCTCGCGTGGTGCGGTCCGGGACGGTGGGGCCAGAGGCCACCTGCGCCGGATCGTCCCCCGGCACATCCGACACGACCAGCGTCACCACCCGAGCGGGATGCGCGGCCAAAGCCAACCGCCCGCCCTTGATGCCGCTGATCTGCTTGCGGATCATGTTCATCACACCGATCGGCGCGCCGGAGGCGAGCAAACATTCGTTCAGCGCAATCTCGTCTTCGAAGGTCAGCCCCTCTGCCGGACAGGGCAACAAGGACGACCCGCCGCCGCACACCAGCGCAACCACCAGATCGTCTGGCCCCAACCCCTCGACCGCATCGAAAAGGGCTTTGGTCGCCGCCAGCCCTGCCTCGTCGGGAACAGGATGCGCGGCCTCCATGACGCGGATATACTTGCAAGGCGCACTATACCCGTAACGCGTAACGACAACGCCTTCCAGCGGCCCCTCCCAAAGCTGCTCAAACGCCTGCGCGAGTTGCGCGGCCCCCTTGCCAGCGCCGATCACCACAGTCTTGCCCGATGGCCGCTCTGGCAAAGCCCGGCCAAGTGCCCGCATCGGATCGGCGGCATCTACAGCCGCCTCGAACAGGTCGGTCAGAAAGCTCTCTATGTTTTGATCCACTGGCTCAGCCCTTTCCTCTCTACGGCACGAGGATACGTTCCGCCTTGCGCATCAAAATGCCAATCCAAAATCCAATCACACCGATAGGAATAATCCTCGTCGGCGCAATATCAGTCAGCAGACCTCCGGAGGCAACCTTGATCCTCATCACCGCCCCTTTTTCTGCATCAGCAGTCCTGTCGCGACGACGACCTCTTGGCAGATGTCCGAAAATACGGCGGCACTTTTCGGCAATCTGGTGGTCTGAAACTTGGCCCAATTTCGGCTGTCGCAACCTGAAGCCGTGCAAAATGCCGTGGATACATTCATTTCACCCAGCACCCACGCCCTCTGGCATTATATACATGCTTATTCTGGACCTAGCGCTGATGTGTTTTGAGGCATTTGATATACTCAGAACATGATGCTTCAGTCTGACCTCAGCGCCCTGACCGCGCGCGGTCAGGAAAGGATGAAAATCGCTATGGACGGAACGTATAAAGACAATGATCTCAGCCATGTCGTGGCTGCCGACAAGGCGCATGTCTGGCATCATCTGATTCAGCACAAAGGCTTCGAGACAACGGATCCGCGGATCATTGTCGAGGGCAAGGGCATGCGGGTCTGGGACCAGCACGGCAAGGAACATCTCGACGCGGTGTCCGGCGGGGTCTGGACCGTAAACGTAGGGTATGGCCGCGAGAGCATCGCCAACGCTGTGCGTGACCAGTTGATCAAGCTCAACTTTTTCTCCGGTGCCGCAGGATCCATACCAAGTGCGATCTTCGCCGAAAAGCTGATGGAGAAGATGCCGGGAATGAGCCGGATCTACTACGCCAACTCTGGCTCCGAGGCGAATGAGAAGGCCTTCAAGATGATCCGCCAGATCGCGCATAAGCGCTATGGCGGCAAGAAGACCAAGATCCTGTATCGCGACCGCGATTATCACGGCGGCACCATCGGCACGATGTCGGCGGGCGGCCAGGATCAGCGCGTCGAACATTACGGGCCACTTGCCCCTGATTTCATCCGCGTCCCGCATTGTCTGGAATACCGCGCGCAATGGGATGTCGAAAACTACGGAGAGCGCGCCGCCGAGGCGATCGAAGAGGTGATCCTGCGCGAAGGCCCCGACACGGTCGGCGGGCTTTGCCTTGAACCGGTGACTGCCGGCGGCGGCGTGATCGTCCCGCCCGAAGGTTACTGGCAAAAGGTGCAGGAGATCTGCCGCAAATATGACATCCTACTGCATATCGACGAGGTCGTCTGCGGCCTCGGGCGCACCGGCACATGGTTCGGCTACCAGCATTACGGGATCGAGCCGGACTT
This sequence comes from Primorskyibacter flagellatus, assembly GCF_048268605.1. Classification (NCBI taxonomy): domain Bacteria; kingdom Pseudomonadati; phylum Pseudomonadota; class Alphaproteobacteria; order Rhodobacterales; family Roseobacteraceae; genus Primorskyibacter; species Primorskyibacter flagellatus. The sequence goes on along the minus strand of NZ_JBLWVF010000003.1, from coordinate 36,740 downwards.
CGTGACCATGGCCAAGGGCGTCGCCTCGGGCTATGCCGCAATCGGGTGCTGCGTGACCACCGAACGCGTGTTCGAGATGTTCAAGGATGACGTTGACGATCCGCTGAACTATTTCCGCGACATCTCGACCTTCGGTGGCTGCACCGCCGGCCCGGCCGCCGCACTGGAAAACATGCGCATCATCGAGGACGAGAACCTGCTCGACAACACCGTGGCCATGGGGGACCGGATGCTGGGCAACCTTCAGGCGCTGATGGAAAAGCACCGGGTGATTGGCGATGTCCGCGGCAAGGGGCTGTTTCTTGGGGCCGAGCTGGTCGCGGATCGCAGCAGCAAGGAACCGGTGACCGAAAAACAGGTCGGCGCGGTGGTCGCAGCCTGCAATGCCCAAGGCGTCATCATCGGGGCGATGAACCGTTCGGTGCCGGGGTTCAACAACGTGTTGTGCTTCTCGCCTGCGTTGATCGCCACGCCCGATGATATCGACCAGATCACCGATGCTGTGGACAACGCGCTGACCAAGGTTTTCGGCTGAAACCTCTGGCTGCGGCCGCCCACCCGGCCGCAGGCGCGACCAATCCATTGCGATAAGTCCAGATTGCAACCGCCATAGCGCCAGCCTATCCTGACGCCCATGGCCATCCCCGTTGAAACCTTTTTCCTTACGCCTGACGCACAAGGCACCTTGCAGGCGCAGATCCAGCAGATGGTGGCCGAGGGCATCCTGTCGGGTCGGTTTCAGCGCGGCGAACGCCTGCCCTCGACCCGCGCGCTTGCCCGTCATCTGGGCGTCAGCCGCATCACCGTGACGCTCTCCTACACGGAACTTCAGGCCAACGACTATCTCACCTCGCGCGGCCGGTCGGGTTATTACGTCTCCGACAGCGCACCAGAGCCGCCCGCGTTTTCCGCGCCGCAGAAACGGCATGAAACTGTCGACTGGTCGCGCGCCATCGGGCAGCGGTTTTCAGGCGGGGTGACGCCGCGCAGACCGTCGGATTGGGCCCGCTACCGTTACCCGTTCATCTACGGGCAGGCCGATCCCACGCTATTCGACCACGCCAACTGGCGCCTCTGCGCCATTCAGGCGCTTGGGGTGCCAAATTTCCAGGCGCTGACCACGGATTACTACGATCAGGACGACCCCGAGCTGATCGAATTCATCGCCCGCCACACCCTGCCCCGGCGCGGCATCATCGCCAAACCGGACGAAATCCTTGTGACGATGGGCGCGCAGAACGCCCTTTGGCTGACCACGCAGGTGCTGTTGAACCCGCGCCGGACCGCGGCGATAGAGACCCCCTGCTATCCTGCCCTGCGCGATATCCTGACCCTGTCGCGCTGCCGCTTGGCACCCGTTCCCGTCGACACGAAAGGCCTGCCCCCGGACGCGATCCCACAGGGTGCGGATGTGATCTTTACCACGCCCAGCCACCATTGCCCGACCTCCGTCACCATGCCGCTGGACCGACGCCGCGCGCTTCTTGCCCGTGCCCGTGACCTTGATGCACTGATCGTCGAGGACGATTACGAATTCGAAACCGCCTACCTCGCACCGCCCAGCCCCGCGCTGAAATCGCTCGATACCGACGGGCGGGTGATCTACGCAGGCAGCTTCTCCAAATCGCTGTTTCCGGGGCTGCGCCTGGGCTATCTCGTCGGATCTGCCGAGTTCATCCGCGAGGCGCGTGCCCTGCGCGCCTCGGTGCTGCGCCATCCGCCGGGACACATGCAGCGCACCGCCGCCTATTTCCTGCGACTTGGCCATTACGACGCCCTGATCAAGCGCACCGCCAAGGCGCTCCATACAAGACGTCAGGTGATGGAAACCGAACTCACCCGACACGGCCTGACCGTCGCAGGACAAAGCACACATGGCGGCTCAAGCGTCTGGGTCAAACTCGCCGATGGCCTTGATACCGCGCAACTCGCTGAAACGCTGCGCCTCCGCGACGTCCTGATCGAACCCGGCCAGCCCTTCTTTGTCGGCGCGGATGCCCCCACGAATTTTTGCCGCTTGGGCTATTCCTCCATCCAGGCGGACCTCATCCCCGAAGGCATCAGCCGCATCGCCGCCGCGCAAACCTGACCCATGCCGGTTCTCATTGGCAAAAACACTCCGGGGAGCGAGGGGCTGGCCCCTCGCTCCCGTCCCCTTTTACACGCATGGGCCCACTAATCCTTTACGGACGCCTTGACCCGAAATCCTTCTGGAATGCCGTCGCGCTCCTCCAGCATCAAATCGGCCATCACTTCCGCCACCTTGGGCGTCATGCCAAAGCCGATCTTGAAACCGCCATTTGCGATGTAGGCACCTTTTGCCAGCGGATGCCGTCCCAGCATCGGCGCACGGGACCGCGCCCGCGGCCGCACCCCCGCCCAGCGTTCCAGGACCTCGGCATCCTTCAGCATTGGCAGCGCCTCTCGTGCCCGCTCCAGCAAGGCATCGCACTGCACATCCACTGACGTCGGATCGGCGAATTCGCGCTCTGACGTCGACCCCACGGCCACCGTGCCATCGGCATGCGGCACGATATGCAGCCCGTCCGCGAACAGTTGCGGCGCGTCCCGCGCATCATATCGCAACAGCAGCGCCTGCCCTTTGACACCATTGCCCACCCTGCGGCCCAACGCCTCTGACATGGCCTCCAGCCCCTGCCAGCCGGTGGCCCACAGGACCACACCCTCATCGGCGGCGTCCCTGACTATATCCGCCCCCTTCGCGGTCAGGGCACGGGCCAAGGCATCGCAGGCACGGCGCGGATGCAGACGCGCGCTCAGCGTATCGCGGATCACCCAGCCACTGGCCGAGGCCGGTGCCCAGTCATCCGCAGAGCGCTCGACAGACCAATCGGCAAAGCCCTGCCACAGATCCGCAGCCCCCGCCGCCCGTGCCCGCGCCAGAACCAGCGCCGCCGCGTCCACGACGGGTTGTAAGCGGCCGGTGCGCGCATAGCCGGGATCGCCACCGCCGACTTCCGCGACATCGGCCCAGAACGGCCCCGACATGCGCAGGCTCTCGAACTGAAACGCCTTCTTGTCGTTCCAGTTTTCCGGCACATGCGGTGCCAACGCGCCAACAATGCCACCACTGGCCCCGGCACCTACGCCATGCGGATCTACCACGCGAACCCGCGCACCGCGTTTCGCGCAGACCCAGGCGCAGGCCAATCCGAAGATCCCCGCACCGCGCACGGTGACATCGACCATTGTCAATTCACACCCCTTCTGATTGGTGTCGCTATAGCGATGTCTTAGGGCAGGAACCCATGCAGAGCCAGAGCGACGACCCGAAGATCACGCAACGCGACATTCTGGACTGGCGCGCAGGCGACATTCCCGTGTCCTTGCGGTTTGACGACCCCTATTACTCGCTGGAGGACGGGCTGGCCGAGACCCGGCATGTCTTTCTGGCCGGCAACCGCCTGCCGGAACGCTTTCGGGACGGGTTCCACATCATGGAGCTTGGCTTTGGCACCGGGTTGAACCTTTTGGCGGCGCTGGCGCTCTGGCGGCAGACCAAAATCCAAGGCAGGCTGCATTTCACCACATTCGAGGCCTTCCCGTTAAGCGGTGCCGACATGACCCGCGCACAGGCAGGTTTCCCGGAACTGAAAGGCATTGCGGCCGAACTGGCACCGTTCTGGCAGGCGAATGCACGCGCGATTGATCTGCCTGATCTGGCCTTTCGCATGGTCGAGGGCGATGCCCGCGAAACCCTGCCCACCCATGACGGTCTGGCAGATGCATGGTTTCTGGATGGGTTCTCACCCGCGAAGAATCCGCAACTATGGGAGCCTGCCCTGTTAGCAGAGGTTGCCGCGCATACCAAACCGGGCGGAACGGCGGCGACCTATTCGGCGGCGGGGGCCGTGCGGCGGGCGCTGAACGCGGCGGGGCTTGTGACGACGCGCGTGCCGGGATACGGCCGCAAGAGACATATGACCACCGCACGGAAAGCCCCATGACCCGCAACGACACATCCCTTGGCATCTGGTTCATGGTCGCCACCACGCTTGTCTTCGCGGTGCAGGACGGGATCTCTCAGCATCTGGCGAGCGAATATAACGTCATCATGGTGGTGATGATCCGCTACTGGTTCTTCGCGGCTTTCGTGATGACCATTGCCGCCCGTCAGGCAGGCGGGCTGCGCGCAGCTGCCGCGACGACGCAACCGCTGGTGCAGGGATTTCGCGGGTTCCTGCTGGCCGCAGAGATCTGCGTCATGGTCGCGGCCTTCACCTATCTTGGCCTTGTCGAAAGCCATGCGGTTTTTGCCTGCTATCCACTGCTGGTGGCGGCGCTGTCCGGGCCGGTATTGGGCGAATCCGTTGGCTGGCGGCGCTGGACGGCGATCGGCATCGGCTTTGTCGGGGTGATGATCATTCTCGAACCGGGCTTTGGGGTCTTCTCTCCCCTCGCGCTGATCCCGCTGGCTGCGGCGTCGATGTTCGCGCTTTACGGGTTGCTGACGCGCTATGTGGCGCGGGCGGATACGGCGGCGACCAGCTTTTTCTGGACCGGCACGACAGGGGCGTTTGCCATGACGCTCGCAGGCATTTGGTTCTGGGAGCCGATGACCGGACCAGACTGGATCTGGATGGGTGCTTTGTGTCTGACAGGCGTGGCCGGCCACTGGTTGCTGATCAAGACCTACGAGGTCGCAGAGGCCAGCGCGGTCCAGCCCTTCGCCTATCTGCAACTGGTCTTTGCCTCAACAATCGGCGTGGTTCTTTTTGCCGAGACCATCCGTCCCAACGTGGCCATCGGCGCGGCGATCATCGTGGCGGCGGGGCTATTCACCCTCTGGCGGGCGCGCCGGAAGGGTTGAGCCGACAAGTTCCTTGCTGAACGGCACCGGATGCGGGTCCTTGCCCAAGCGCGCGCGGTAGGCCGGCAAGCTTTCGGTGACGCGCATCACGTAGTTGCGGGTCTCGTCGAAAGGGATCATCTCGATCCAATCGATCACGTCGATATCGCCTTTGCGCGGATCGCCATATTCGGCCATCCAGCGCGTCGGACGCCCCGGCCCCGCGTTGTAGCTTGCCGCCATCATCACCGGGTTGGCGTCAAACCGGCGCGACATCCATGCAAGATATTCCGCCCCGAGCGTGGCGTTGTGTTTCCAGTTCCGGGTCAGCATTTCCGTCTGATGCGCAATCCCGAGCCGCGAGGCTACGGCCTGCGCCGTAGCGGGCATCACCTGCATCAACCCGCGCGCGCCAGCGCCGCTGACCACCTTGGGATCGAACTCGCTTTCCCGACGCGCAATAGCCAGCACAATCTCTTTCGGCACAGGATAGTCGCCCTTCACCAGATCGTGCAGCGCGTAATAGGGGCGCGGAACCTCGATCCCGTATTGCGCGGCGCGTTTGCCCAGCATGACCTGAATATGAGGGCGGTTCAGCTCTTCCATCATTGCGCCCATCTGCGCGATAGCCTCGGGCGGTTGGGTTTCGGCAAGATGGGTCAGGAAACGCTCGCCCAGATCATCCTCGCCTGCCGCGAGCAGCAACACCGCTGCCTTGAACACAGAGCTTTGGGTGAATTCCGCCCCCCGCCATTCCGGCAGATCGCCGCCAGTCAGGGCGGCATTGAACGGCACGTTACCGCGTTCCGCCGCAAGCAATCCGTAAAAGCTGGTCTGATACTTCGCGCCCTCGGCATAGGCGCTTTGCGCGGCGGCGGCGTCGCCGGCCGCCTCGAAGGCACGGCCCAGCCAATAGCCTGCGCGCCCCAGCGAGATCGGCGTATCGACACCCGATTGCAAATGTTGGAAATGCTGCACGGCCACGCTTGGCCGTTCGCGTTTCAACGCGGTGTAGCCCGCAATCCACTCAAGCTCTGCATAAGCGCTGCCCTCGGTCAGATGATGGCTGGAGGCCACCTCGTAAGCCGTTTCCCAGTCCCCCTTGCGCATCAATCCGCGTGCCAGAAGGCGACGGCGATTCGCCCAGGCCCAAGGCTCGCCCAGCGAGGCGGCACTGACAGAGCGTTGCAACAGCAACTCTATCGCGGCATCGTCACGCCCCTTGCGGGCCCGCCAGTCAAACCGCGCATGTGCAAGACCCGGATCATTCTGCAACGCCTGCGGCACGCGCTCAATCAGCGTATCGACGGCCGGCCCCAGCGCATAAAGCGCCATGCGCGCATCTGCGAGCGCGCGGCGATCCTCGCTGACCAGGCCGCGCATCATTTTTGCCGTTCCGTCCCAACCTTTCCACAGGGCCATATCCATGCGGGCGACGTGGTGCGGTTTCAGGATGTCGCCATACTGCGCCAGAAAGGTCAAATGCTCGCTTTGCGACAGCGCCAGCGTGCGCCACGCCATGACGATATCCGCCTCTGCGGCCCCCTGCTCTGCGTTCGCTTCAAGCGCGCGCGCCAGAGTAAGCGCGCCAGAGCCGGTTTGCGGCAGATCATCGGCGAAGAAAGCCAGCACCTCGGCATCGCTCGCGTCGGCCATCGCCTCTTCGCTTTTCATGCGTAGATAGGGCAGGCCCGGCCAATCGGCGTTGCGTTTCAGGAAGTCCTGCACTTCGGAGGCGCTGCCATTGCCAGCCCGCAGATTCATCCAGTTGATGACATCCACGGCCTGCTGACCCTCGCCCCGCGCGGTGATGCGCGCCTGCGCCCAGTTGCCAGCGCGCATCGCGTCCAGCGCCCCTTGCAAAGGCCGCGCAGCGCCCGGCGTTTGCGCCAAGGCTGGCAAGGACACACACATACAAGCCACGACTGTCAGGAGAATGCGCCACATGATCTTGCAATTTCCCTGCCGAAAATAGATAGACCTGCAACAGGATAGCGTGGCTCGCCGGACCTGCAACTCACATTCCCGGCAGAACGCCATCCCGAACCCGTCAATGATGACGACAGTGAAACAGAAAAAGGAGCGTGTCATGTTCAAGGGGTCTATGCCTGCCCTGGTCACGCCGTTCAAGGACGGCGCAGTGGATATGGTGACGCTCAAGAAACTTGTGGATTGGCATGTGGATGAGGGCAGCCACGGGCTTGTTCCCGTGGGCACGACAGGCGAAAGCCCGACGCTGAGCCATGCCGAACATATGGCCGTGGTCGAAGCCGTGGTCGAAGCCTCTGCCGGGCGCATTCCGGTGATCGCCGGGGCCGGATCGAACAACACGTCCGAATCGCTGCGTTTCATGCAGCATGCCGAATCGGTTGGTGCCAACGCGGCGCTTGTGGTGACGCCCTATTATAACAGACCGACCCAAGAAGGGCTGATCGCGCATTTCACCGCGCTGCATGACGCCTGCGAGCTGCCGATCATCATCTACAACATCCCCGGCCGGTCCGCCGTGGACATGAGCCCGGTAACGATGGGTCTGCTGGCAAAGCTGCCGCGCATTGTCGGGGTGAAAGACGCCACTGGCGATCTGGCGCGGGTCTGCGCCCAGCGGATCACCTGCGGAACGGACTTCATCCAGATCTCGGGCGAGGACGGAACCGCGCACGGGTTCAATGCTCAGGGCGGCGTTGGTTGCATTACCGTCACCGGCAATGTGGCACCACGTCTTTGCGCCGAACTGCAAGAGGCAACCCTGGCCGGCGACTATGCCAAAGCGCTGACCATCCAGGACCGCCTGATGCCGCTGCATAGCGCCATCTTCACCGAACCCGGCGTCTGCGGTGTGAAATACGCCATGTCGCGTCTCGGCCTGTGCAGCGACGATGTCCGCTCGCCGCTGGTGCCACTGACAGACGGCACCAAGGAACTGGTCGATTACGGTCTGCGCCACGCGGGCTTGCTGAATTGATCTGAGCCGCAAGCAGAGCTGAAAACGAAAAGGCGCGCCGGGTTTCCGACGCGCCTTTTTTGTTGCCAAGATTTGACGATTGTCCGGCGTCTCGATGCTTTTGCTACTGCCCCGGCAGGTCCAGACCTTCGGGCTGACCCACGACGGTGAAGTGCAGATCCTCGGGGCGCAGCAGGCGTTTGGCGACGCGTTGCACGTCCTCCAGCGTCACGGCCTCGACCTTTGCGTTGCGATTGACCACATATTCCGTGGGCAGTCCGTCCATCTGCATGCCAACCAGAATATCCGCGATCGGGCCGTTGCCGTCAAAGCGCAGGGGATAGGCACCGGTCAGATAGGTCTTGGCCTGATCCAGCTCTTCCTGAGTGGCACCGTCCGCAGCCAGCTTTGACCATTCGTCGCGGATCACCGAAATAGCCTCGGCGATACGGTTGTTGGCGCTGGCAACGCGGCCCAGATACAGCGCGGCGTAATCCTTGGGCACGAGGTAGGAATAGACGCCGTAGGTCAGGCCGCGTTTCTCGCGCACCTCGTCCATCAGGCGGCTCTCAAAGCCACCCCCGCCCAGGATCACGTTCATCACATAGGCGGCGAAAAAATCCGGGTCGTCGCGTTCGATGCCTTCGTGGCCGAACAGAGCGACCGATTGAGGCGTCTCGAACGGCACGACATTGATACCGCCCTCAAGCGCGTAATCCGCCGGGGCGGGCATGTCCCAACCTGTCTCCGGCAGATCGCCCAGCAGATCGTCGATCAGCGTTGACAACTCTTCGGCCGAGATGTCGCCTGCCGCGCCGATAAAGACGTTATCGCGGCGTATCACCCCCTTGTGGGCCGCCGTCAGATCGTCACGCGTCAGGCCGGCCACGCTGTCCAGCGTGCCGTCAGCCGATGAGCCATATGGATGATCGCCAAACGCCGCTGCGTCAAAGGCGGCGCTGACAATGCTGTTGGGATCCTTCAGGTCGGACCGGATGCTCGATTCGACCTGCGCGCGCACGCGTTCGATGGCATCGTCGTCAAACCGCGGGTTGACCAGCGTTTCGCGCAGCAGGGCCACGGCCTCGTCACGGTTCTCGGTCAGGAACTTGGCCGAAACCGACACCGCGTCGTCATAGGCGTTATAGCTGAACCGCGCGGCAAGCTCTTCGGTGCGTTCAGCAAAGGCGCGCGCGTCCATGTCGCCCGCACCTTCCTCCAGCAGTGCCATCATCAGATTGGTCGCGCCGCGCTTGCCGTCGCGGTCCAGCGATGCGCCACCTTTGAAGCGCAATTCCAGCGCAACAAACGGAATGTCCTGTTCCTCGACCAGCCAGGCGTCAAATCCGCCGGGGGTGGCGATTTCCTGAATATCGATCTCTGCCCATGCCGGAAAGGCCAGCAAAAGCGATGTCAGCAGGGTTGCTACAAACTTCATTGCGTGACCTCCTCGTGTGTGGTCAGCCAGCCGGTAACGGCCTGATTACGGTCAAACACGTCACGGGCTGCCGCAACGATCTCTTCCCCGGTGACGGCTTGCAGAATGTCCGGCCAGGCCTGCACATCCTCGACCGTCAGACCGGTTGCCAAGGCTTGTCCGTAGCGGTTGGCCAGACGTTCGACATTGTCACGCGAATAGATCGCCTGCGAACGCAACTGCATCTTGATGCGGTCAAGCTGAGCCGCGTCGACGCCTTCGGCCAGGAACTCCGCGATCACGCGATCCATCGCGTCTTCTGCCTCTTGCAGCGAGACGCCCTCGCTGGGCACGACAGCAATGCCGAAGCTGCTTTCGTCAAGACGCGTCGCATCGTAGAACGCACCCGCCCAGACGGCGGTCTGGCTGTCAAAGGTCAACGCGCGCACCAGTTTCGACGTCTGTCCGCCGCCAAGGATTTCCGACAGCAGCACCAGTGCTGCGGCGGTTTTCTGATCGTCATGATTACGCGACGGTGCCAGATATACTCGGCTGACATAGGGCTGGGCAACGCGGGCATCCCGGTAGGTCAGACGCCGCTCTGCCCTTTGCGGCGGCTCGTCGGGCCGGGCGCGATCCGTCAGTTCGGGATTGGGAGGCAGAACGCCGAAATGCTGCTCAGCCATGCTGCGCACATCTTCGGGCTTCACATCTCCGGCCACCACCAGAATGGCATTGTTGGGCGCATAGTTTTTCCGGTAATAGCTTAGCGCATCATCAAGATCGAGCGTCACCATCTCGTGCCGCCAGCCGATGATCGGCACACCGTAGCGATGGTTCATGTAAAGCGCGGCATTGCGTTGTTCGCCAAACAGTGCGCCGGGATCATTCTCGGTCCGCTGGTTGCGTTCTTCGATAATCACTTCACGCTCGGTCAGGATGTCCTTTTCGTCGAGCCGAAGATTGACCATCCGGTCAGCCTCCATCTGCATCATCAGATCCAGCCGGTCGGCGGCAACGCGTTGAAAATACGCGGTGTAGTCATAGCTGGTGAAGGCGTTGTCGGACCCGCCATTGCGCGCGACGGTGCGCGAAAACTCACCGGGGTCCAGCGTGTCGGTGCCTTTGAACAGCAGATGTTCAAGAAAATGCGCCACACCCGAGGCCCCCTCGGGTTCATCCGCTGATCCGGCCTTGTACCACACCATGTTGACGACGACCGGCGCGCGGTGATCTTCGATCACCACAACCTCCATGCCGTTGTCCAGCGCGAACGTGGTCACATCGTCCTGCGGCGTCGGCACGGTGTCAGCCTGGGCAAGCCCCGTGGCCAGCATCAGGGCCAGGGCGGCCCCCATAACGGCAATGCGCATGCAATTCCTCCATCGGTTTGACTGGAAGCTACGCATATCGCGCCCGGTTTCAAGCCGGGCCACGTCATTGTGACAGGCGGGATTTGCCTCAGCGGCCCGCTGGCGGGGCCGTGGGTGTGCGTGCGCCCGCCCGACGAGACGCGTTCAGCGTGCCGTAGGGATCCAAAGACTCGCGACGATAGGCGCGGTCATATTCGTCTTCCTTGAAGAGCCTCCAGGAAAACAGCGATTTGCGCTTTCGGAATTCCAGATCCTCGGTCGCAAGGTCGGCGCGGACATTCCCATCGCGGCCCAACCGGCTGGCATGGTTGACCAGCGCACCGTCACCGGCGGGTACGCCTGCGGTCGGGGTCAGGCGCGACGGGTTGCCGCCCAGTGCCGCCACCGCATCCTGTTTGGGTGTCTGATCGGTACGATTTGCACCGCCGGGTGTAGGGGTGGGCAGCGCCGCAACGCTTTCAGGCGCGAGCAAAGGCTTTTTCGGCTCGATCGCGAATTCCTCGGGCGTGCCCCGATTGGTCCGCAGATCGTGCAGGGTTATGTCACGTTCATAGCCGCCACAGGCGGTCAGCGCCGCCATCGTTCCCAGCATCACCCAAATGCGCGGCCCTGTCATCGCCACCCTCCTGATCGTCATTATGCCAGCCATATCCGATTGCTTGCCCAAGGTCACGGGGCGTTTTTTCGTCTTGTGTTGCCTGTGTTGTTTCCAGACTTGCCCGAGGGCTTGCGTGTTCCCGGAAACAGCACCAGCCCCAAAGCCCCCGCAAAGATCGCGACATCCGCCACGTTGAAGGCAAACGGATTTTCGATCCCGCAACAGCTCATGTTCAGGAAATCCGCAACGGCACCATACAGCACCCTGTCGACGACATTGCCAAGCGCGCCGCCGATCAGCATGCCGGCCGCGATTTTGCCCCATTTTGCCGGCGGGTCGCGCCAGATCCAGACCAGCACGAACAGGACGATCGCCACGGCCACGCCGATCAAAAGCCACCGGCCTGCATCGCTGTCGCCCTGAAAGAGGCCAAAGTTGACGCCCCGATTCCACGCCATGCGAAAATTGAGCAACGGCGGAAGCACGTCGATCTCGCCCAGCGTACGCAGGTTCAGCACATGCACGACCAGCCACTTGGTTGCCTGATCCAGCAGGAATGTCCAGAACCCCGCCCAGAACACCAGTTTCATGCCATCGCCTTTCGTTTGGCCAGATATGCGCGGCACCCCGTCAATGTCGGAAATGCCGCATGCCGGTGAACACCATCGCGAGGCCCGCCTCATCCGCAGCTTTGATCACGTCGTCATCGCGCATCGACCCGCCGGGCTGAATGACCGCCACGGCACCCGCCTCTGCCGCGGTCAGCAGACCGTCGGGGAAGGGGAAAAACGCGTCCGACGCCACGACAGAGCCTTGCGTCAGCGGCGCGGACAGCCCCAAAACCTCGGCCATATCCAGCGATTTACGCGCCGCGATGCGCGTACTGTCAACGCGGCTCATCTGGCCTGCACCGACGCCGACCGTCGCGCCGTCCTTGACATAGACAATGGCGTTGGATTTGACGTGTTTGGCGACTTTCCAAGCGAACAGAAGGTCGGCAAGCTGGGCATCTGTCGGGGCCTTTTGTGTCACCACTTTCAGGTCATCCAGCGCAATCGCACCGTTGTCGCGATCCTGTACCAGCATCCCACCGGAGACCTGCCGGTATGTCAGGCCGCCAAGCGCCGGGTTCGACAGCCCGTCGGTGGTCAACAGACGCAGGTTCTTCTTCTTGGCAAAAATGTCGCGCGCGGCCTGATCGGCACCGGGGGCGATCACCACTTCGGTAAAGATCTCTGAAATCACCTCGGCCGTGTCACCATCCAAAACGCCGTTGAGCGCGATGATCCCACCAAAAGCCGATGTGCGGTCACAATCGAAGGCGCGCTGATACGCGTCTTTCAGTGTCTCGCCGCGCGCCACGCCGCAAGGGTTGGCATGTTTGATGATCGCGCAAGCTGGACCATCACCCGGCAGAAACTCTGACACCAGCTCGAACGCCGCATCGGTGTCGTTGATGTTGTTATAGGACAGTTCCTTGCCCTGATGTTGCGTGGCCGTGGACACACCGGGCCGGTTCGCGCCATCCTTGTAGAACGCTGCCGACTGGTGCGGGTTTTCGCCGTAGCGCAGCGTCTGCGCGAGCGTTCCGGCAAAGACCCTGCGGCGCGGTGCTGCCTCGCCCAGCGCATCGGCCATCCAGGTGGACACGGCCGCGTCATAGGCACCCGTGCGGGCATAGGCGATCTGGGCCATCTTCTGGCGGAACGCATAGGTGGTCTGGCCGTCATTGGCATCGAGTTCGGCCAGAAGCGCGTCGTAATCCTCGACATCCACGACCGTGGTGACAAAACCGTGATTCTTCGCCGCTGCACGGATCATTGCAGGGCCGCCAATGTCGATATTCTCGATGCAGGTGTCATAATCGGCACCCTTGGCGACGGTTTCCTCGAACGGATAGAGGTTCACCACCAGCAGATCGATCGCGCCGATGCCGTGTTCATCCATCGCGGACACATGATCCGCGTTGTCGCGTAGCGCCAGAAGGCCACCATGCACCATCGGGTGCAACGTCTTGACCCGGCCATCCATCATCTCGGGGAAGCCCGTCACCTCGGCCACGTCGCGCACCGCGATCCCGGCATCGCGGATCGCCTTGGCGCTGCCGCCGGTGGATAGCAGTTCCACGCCGCGTGTCGCCAACGCACGGGCCAGATCCACAAGGCCGGTCTTGTCGGAAACGGAGATCAATGCGCGTTGCACAGGGGCAGTATCGGGGGCAAGGGTGGTGGCGTGTTCGGTCATATGTCAGCGGTCCCAGGTCAGCTTCAGGTCGATACCTCGATGTCGTCGCGGGCAAGATCGCGAATCGCGACTTTGGTGTCCTGCGGTTTGGCCAGCGACCATCGGATGCGCGTCGCATACCCCATGCTTCGGCCAGTTAAAACGATCTGTTTCGTCGCGCGGGGCCTCAGGCGACCTTTTTCCAGATAAACCGACGCCTCAAGCGCCAATTCCGCGCTTCCTTCATGCCGAAACACCCAGACTTCGCCCGATCGCAACGCCAGCGACACGGCAGATCCCCCCAGATCAACGGCGCTGTCGACCTCGGGATGCAGGTGGAAGCGCAGCTTGAACGGGATGCCTATGGTCTTCGCCGCACTCAATCGCCTGTCAAATTGCCGTTCGTCTGTCTCGTCCAAGGCGATCAACAGGTCTTCGCCGACAAGTCCGCTTCCATCAAAGGTCAGCTCCAGCGTGCGGGCATGGGTCAGCCCGTGGGTCCGGCGATAGCCGTCATGCCCGCCCTCGAACCGGATGCCATCGGGGGCGTGCGTGATCTGGATCGGCACGTCGCGCGGGATGTCCGCCAACGCCTCAAGCCGCGCCGCGCCGATCTTTCCCGCCTTGCCCAACCGCGCGCTGGAATAGCCGTCCAGCGTCAGCGTGCTATGCGACGGGGTGGCGCGTCCGGCCCGCCGCCAATCCTCGCCAAAGACTGCACCAGACCCGCAATTGACGATCAGCGGACGGCGTCCCGAGGTCAGCTCGAACGCGAGGGTGGATGCATGCGCCTTGAGCGAAGCGGTCCCCGAAGGTGGCGCTGCGGCATCAACAATCACGCTGGTGCGTCCGGCTGACAGTCGTGCATAGCCCATCGCCAGCCCGTCCGCGTGCCGGTTTTTGGCACCCGACATCGCCAGCGCCTGATCCAGCCGCCCGTCAAGGCCGCGCCCACCGCCATGAAACCGCGCAAGCCCGCCATCTGCGTGGCGCAAGGTGCGCAGCGTCGGCGCAATGCGATCAATCGCATCCAGATGCGGCGCTTCGGGCACCTTGCCACACTCATCCAATGCAGCACTTGCCCAGGTCAGCAAGGTGAAGACTTCTAGCAACTCTTCAGGGTTGCGGGTCGGAATCCCGCCCTGCGCATCAACCTGACTGCGGCATTCGGTTCCAAGCGCAGATCGGGCCGGCAGCACGTAGCGCCCCATGCCGTCCAGCGCCAGACCGGCATAAAGCAGCCCGGTCAGCGCCTCGAACCGCGCCACGCCGGAGGGCGCGGCCTGCCAGCGGCGGCCCAGAAAGTTGCTTTGATGCGCTAGGCTTTGGTAAAACTGTTGCGATTGTAGGCCCTCGGCCCCGCGTAGCAGGAACAGCGCGTGATGGGTCCAGCGAATCAACCTTCGGCCCGTCAGCTCCGGCACCCAGCCCGGCCCTTTTCCGCGCCCGAAGCGCACAATCCAGCCCCAAAGCCAACGCTGCGCAAGCTCTCGTGCTGCCGGATCGCCCACCGCCGCCAGATCATCCAGCCAGACGAAGCCGTGGATCTCTTCCTCGAAGGCGGCATCGGGCGGGTCGAGATCCCAGAGCATTGCGCCCTTGGCCTCTAGCAGATGACCACCGAATTGCAGGTTCCCCGCGATCAACTGACGTCCCTTGGCATAGCTTCCGATGGTCCGAGGCTCTGGTTTTTGGGAAAATGCCGTGGCTGCTGCGGCGCGCGCGCTCAGACGCGCGTGCAATCGGTTCATCCAACGCGTCCGCCGCGCTGACCAGCTTTCGGGGTCGGCCATTGATCGCCCTGCGCTCAATTTCGTGGCGGCCTCTACCGTGCCGCTTTCCGGGCGAAGTCTAGCCGTGAACCGACGCGAAGTCACCTTGGAATGCAGGGCAAATTTGCGCGATTCAGACGCGTGTCAGAAGCGCCATGTAGAACCCGTCCATACCGCCCTGTTCGGACCAATAATCGGGCCGCAGCCGCAGCCCTCCTTCTTCTGTTATCCAATCGGGGTCGATACCGGACAATTCCGGTTTGATGGTTTTCAGACCGGAATGGCGGGAAAGCGCCTCTTCGATCTGGCATTCGCCCTCATCGGGAATCAGCGAACATGTGCAGAAAACCAGCCGTCCATTGGGCTTCAGTAGTCCGATGGCATGGTCCAGCAGCGCCGATTGCAGCGCGATCAACGCACCAATATCGTCGCCTTCGCGGGCATATGGCAGGTCGGGGTGGCGCCGAATGGTGCCGGTCGCAGAACAAGGCGCGTCCAGCAGGATGGCATCGTAGCGGCCCGCGTGTTCCAGCCCGTCCCCGACAACGATCGTGGCGTCCAAGCCCGTGCGCGCAAGGTTCTGGCGCACCCGGCCCATCCGCGTTTCCGACGCATCCAACGCCGTCACGGACGCCCCGGTCGCGGCCAGTTGCATGGTCTTGCCGCCCGGTGCCGCGCACATGTCCAGAACCGCCTCGCCCGGCTGCGCGCTCAGCAAGCGCGCGGGCAAGGCAGCTGCGGCATCCTGCACCCAGAAATCGCCTGCATCATAGCCCGGCAAGGCCGAGACCTGCCCGCCTGACGCCAACCTGACCGATCCGGTGGGCAGGACAGTGGCACCGGTCGCCTGGGCCAGTACCTGCGGGTCGCCTTTTGCAGTCAGATCCAGCGGGGCCCCCGCGAAATGCGCCGCCTCCATGGCCAGCACCGCCTCGCCCCCCCAGGCCGCCACCAGTGGCCCGCGCAGCCATTTCGGCAGGCGCGGCACACGCAGAATGGCCCATTCTTCCGGTGCCTTGTCGACCAGTTTGCGCAGCACCGCGTTGACCAGCCCTTTCATGTGCCGCGTTTTGGGATTGCCTCCCACCAGCGTCACCGCTTCGTTGACCACCCCATGCGCAGCGCCGCCCATGCACAGTTCCACCACGGCAAGCCGCAGGACGTTTTGCACGAAAACCGGCGGTGCCTTGCGCAAATGCGGCTTCAACAGGCGGTCGGCACGTTCGAGCCCGCGCAACACTTCTAGCGCCAGTCGCTGCGCGGTAGCGCGGTCCTGCGGGGTCATTGCCTGCCAAGCTGGCCCTTGGGTCGCTTCGGATAAAAGGTTGCGGTGCTCCAACACCTGTTCGATCAGACGCAAGGCCATACGACGCGCGCTCATCGGTTTTGGGGGCTGGGTCATGGCTTTTCTCCGGGCAAGGGCCGGGGTTGCTCCCGGACGAAGCGGGCGTATATCAGGGGGCAGACCACAAGGGAACATATGCAATGACCGAGTCCCAACAGACCGACCTGCCCCCTGCCGCGCTGCGCGCATTGGCAGAGGCAGAGGAACGTCGCAAGGCGGCGGAAGCAAGCGGCAACTCACGTCCCAAGGAACTTGGCGGCAGAGACGGGCCTGAACCCGTGCGCTACGGCGACTGGGAGAACAAGGGTCTGGCGGTCGATTTCTGAGTGCGCCTTATCGCGGCGATAATGAAGCCAGCCGGCCAGACGACCCTTGGCCCGTTGGTGAAATGGATCTTAACGGCTCAACCGCATCGTTCCTTTGACTTGGCCCACAGGCTCATACGCGCATCGTCGCCCGACACGCAGCGCGCATCAGGACCGCGGCGACACAAACACATCGCGCCCAACCGTCAGTCGTTCAGGCCCAGCACATCGATCATGTCATATTCACCAGGCGTCTTGTCCTGTCCCCACAGCGCCGCACGCAGCGCGCCACGGGCAAAAAGGGACCGGTCTGACGCGAGATGACGCAACACCAGCCGTTCACCCGGCCCGGCAAAGATCACGTCATGTTCGCCCACCACATCCCCGCCCCGGATCGCCGAAAACCCGATATCGCCTTTCTTGCGCGCGCCGGTAATGCCGTCTCGACCCCGATCAGAGACATCCTTCAGCGACACGCCTCGGCCCTCGGCCGCGGCCTCGCCCAGCATCAGGGCCGTGCCGGAAGGGGCATCGACCTTGCGGTTGTGATGCGCCTCCACCACTTCGATGTCGAACTCTTCGTCCAGCGCGGCGGCGACCCGTTTCGTCAACTGCACCAGAAGATTGACGCCAAGGCTCATATTGCCGGCCCGCACGATCACCGCGTGGTGGGCGGCGTGTTTGATCGCTTCCAGATCCTCGGGGGCCAAGCCGGTTGTGCCGATCACATGCACCGCACGGGCCTGCGCGGCGAGTCCCGCAAATTCCACCGTCGCGGCGGGCGAGGTGAAATCCACCACCGCCTGTGCGCGGGCAAACGCCTCCAGCGGATCATCCTCGACCAGCACGCCGACCGCCGCACTGCCCATCGCTTCGCCCACGTCACGACCGACCCAGTCATGGCCGGGTCGCTCCAACGCGCCCGTCAACTGCATCTTGTCGCTGTCGCCGATCATCCGGATCAGCATCTGCCCCATGCGGCCAGAGGCCCCTGTCACCACAATTCCCGGCAGGTCCGTCATCATCAGCTCTCCTTCGCTTTGCGCCTGCATATCGAAGCTGCGACCGCTTGGCAAAGCCCCTCGAAAGGCCTATGTGGCCAGTCATGGCAAAGAACCGTTTCTCCGAGGGCGCTGGCCCATCCCAAAGGCAACTTCGCGTCGGCGAGTTGATCCGGCGCACCCTGTCGGATGTGCTGGCCCGTGGCGATATCCACGATCCCGACCTCAATCGCATGTCAATCACGGTGGGCGAGGTGCGCACCTCGCCGGATCTGAAGGTGGCCACGGCGTATGTGCTGCCGCTTGGCGGCAAGGGGCAGGACGTGGTGCTGGACCTGCTGAAACGCAATCAGGGCGAGCTGCGACGCGCCGTTTCCAAGAAGTTGACGTTGAAATACGCGCCAGAGCTTCGGTTCCGTCTGGACGAGACATTCGACCGGATGGATGACACGCGCAGGCTGTTCTCGCAGGACGACGTGCGTCGCGATGTCGAAGACTAAGCGCGGAATCCTTGCAGCACTGTTTACCTGGCTGATCGCCGGTCCGGCACTGGCCCTTGATTGTCGCGACCTGTCTCACGAAGGCAATGACTATACGATCTGCGAGGCGGACGTGTCGAATGATGAGATCCGTTTGTTTCTCAATGCAGACGATGGGTCGCTCTACGGGCATTTCTCCGCCATCTCCGACGCTTTGGCCAAAGAGGGCGCGACGCTTGGCTTTGCAATGAATGGTGGCATGTACCATGACGACCGTTCGCCCGTCGGCCATTATGTCGAAAACGGGCAAGAACAGATGCGCGTGGTTCCCAATGCAGGCCCCGGCAATTTTGGCCTTCTGCCCAACGGCGTGTTCTGCATCCGCGACGGTCGTGCCGACGTGTTCGAAACGCTGGACTATGTGGACAGCGCCCCGGAGTGTCGATTTGCCACGCAATCCGGCCCGATGCTGGTGATCGACGGCGAGTTGCACCCGCGCTTTCTGCCCGACAGCACCTCGCGCTATATCCGCAACGGTGTCGGCACCGGGCCTGACGGCAAGCGCGTCGTGTTTGCAATCTCCAACAACGCCGTGACCTTTCACGAATTCGGCCTGCTGTTCCGGGATGTGCTGGATGTGCCCAACGCGCTGTTTCTGGATGGCAACATTTCGCGGATGTATTCACGGCAACTGAACCGCAGCGATTTTGGCTGGCGGTTGGGGCCCATCATCGGCGTGGTTGAACGGAATTGACGCCGCAGCGGGCATCCGCTAGGCCCGCGTTTCCTGTCCACACAGCTTGAGGATCCTATGGCACGCAAACGCAAGGGACGCGATATTTCCGGCTGGCTGGTGATCGACAAACCCGCCGGGCTGACCTCGACCGCCGTGGTCAACAAGGTTCGCTGGGCGATGCAGGCCAAGAAAGCCGGACATGCCGGCACGCTGGACCCCGAAGCAACCGGGCTGCTGGCAGTGGCGCTTGGCGAGGCAACCAAAACGGTGCCGTATATCACCGACGCGCTCAAGGCCTATGAGTTCACTGTCCGGCTGGGCCAATCCACCAACACCGATGACGCCGAGGGCGAAGTGATCGCGCAAAGCGATGCCCGCCCCACGGACGACGACATCAAGGACGCGTTGAGCGGTTTTGTCGGCGATATCATGCAGGTGCCGCCGCAATTCTCCGCCGTCAAGATCGACGGTGAACGCGCTTACAAGCGCGCCCGCGACGGCGAAGAGATGGAGATCGAGGCCCGTCCGCTTTGGGTCGAGGAACTGCTCCTGACCGACCGTCCGGATGCCGATACTGCGGTGCTTGAAATGACCTGCGGCAAGGGCGGTTATGTGCGTTCGATCGCGCGCGATCTGGGGGCGGCCCTTGGATGCCACGGCCATGTCGTCAGCCTGCGCAGGCTGTGGTCAGGCCCCTTTGATCTGGACGGCGCGCTGACAATGGACGAGGTCGAAAAACTGGCGCAAGATCCCGCGCTTGACGCGCATTTGCGCCCATTAGAGGTGGGTCTGGTTGATCTGCCCTGTGTGACCTGCCCCGCCGAATCCGCCGCGCGTCTGCGCAACGGCAACCCGGCTTTGGTGTTGGCCAGCGGCGTGGAATATGGCGACGAATGCTGGGCGGCGATGGACGGTGAAGCCGTTGCCGTGGGCCGCTACAAATCAGGCGAGCTGCACCCGAGCCGCGTTTTTGTCCGCTGAGCATCACACCGCGTTCCGGCTTGTGTTTATCAGCCCGGCAGGTCAGGTCTTGACCCATGTTGCGCCGTGAACACGATATTGCGGGCGGCCGGTCAGTGGCGCTTTATTCTGACGGCGTGCCCTCTCGCGGACGTGGAGTGCCGATGACGGCCAACTTGTTTTTGTGATAGCCCCCCCGCCGGCGAAGGGCGAAGCATTTCACGCACCAAAATGTGGTTTCTTCCATGAATTTCATGGACATGAAACGAAACCCCTGTGCTACTGACTGTTTCCTTCATCGGAGGAAAGAATGACAAAATTGAAGAAAAAGCATCTCGGCGACGAGGCGCACATGCTGCACGATCCCGGCGGCAAGGTTCGAATCAATCTTCCGGACGGTGTGATCGGTGGCGCGACCTACTCTCCATGTGGTCGGTACCGACAGGTCTTGACCCGCGACTGGACGCCAGAGGGCACAAAGCCGCGGACCATCATGTTCGTCGGCCAAAATCCCTCTGTCGCCACGGCCGAGGTTTCGGACCCGACCTGTGACAGGGAGGTTGGCTTCGCCAGACGGTGGGGCTTCACCCGATATGTGAAGACCAACATGTTGGACTGGCGCGCCACCGAGCCCAAGAACGTTCCACACGACCCTGAACTGGCGTGCAGCCAAGAAAATCTTGCGGCCATTCTTCGGGAAGTGGAGGATGCCGAGGAAGTTCTGCTGGCCTACGGAAAACTACATAAGCGCTTCGTGCCAATCGTCGGGAAGACGCTGGACGCGCTCAAAAAAACCGGAAAGCCGCTCAACTGTTTGAAACTGAACAAGGACGGGTCAGCTGGCCATCCTCTTTATATCAGCAGCGCGACCGAGCGCTTTCCATTTCCCGAGGCCTGACAAGCCGATCTCAAAGAAATCCGGCCAGTCCCATCCACGCCCTCCACCATGACCACCAATGAAACGCGCGCGCATGTCGCGTTTCTCCAACGGGCCTCGAAGTGTCCCCGACATGGACGAACCACCTCACACCCCCCAAACGGTTCACCCGCAAATCTGGCAGATGACCAATACCTAAACGCGCTATTTACCTGCTTATAGAGTGGGCGTTGAAATCTTCGACACTCAGCGAAATCATGTCAGCGGGTATTTACGGGGTGTGTCATGCTTATGTTGGCGGGTTTGATGGGGATGATGGTGCTTGGTTCCGTCGTTCTGGTTTCGGATGACGGTTTGACCGACCAGGAACCTCCTGAAGGCAAAGATGATGAGGAAGAGGCTACCAGACCCGACGGCGCGGATGCGCTTTCAGTCGTTGTCAACAAGGACGGCACGGACGCTATCGAACCTTCGACTGATGGTACTTCAACCCTCGATCAGTTCATTCGCACGGAACCCGCAGCTTATGCCAACGAAGGTTCCGCCGACGCCAACGTTATCGATGGCAATGACGCAGACCGAATGATGAACGGTTTCGCTGGGCACCACATGATAGACGGCACCGATGGCGAGGATCAGATACGCGGGGAAGGCGGCGATGATACGCTGAACGGCGGTGACGGCGACGATACGCTTTATGGCGGCGACGAGAACGACGTGCTGCATGGCGGCACCGGGGCGGACGATCTTTACGGAAATGACGGTGCCGACATCATATTCGGCGAACAGGGTGCCGATTCGGTAAATGGCGGCCTTGGCAATGATACGCTTGACGGCGGCAGCGGCAACGACGCGCTGCACGGACGACATGACGACGATCGAATCACCGGCGGCGAAGGCGAAGATACCCTGTTTGGCGGATGGGGCGACGATACGCTCGACGGACGGGACGACCAGCGTGATTATCTGAACGGCGGGGATGGCGACGATCATATACGCGCTGGGGCTGATGACATCGCAAGCGGCGGCGAAGGCGCGGACAGCTTCTACTTCTCTCAGATAGAAACCGGTCAGGACGCTGCCCAACTGATGGATTTTGACCCGGCCGAGGACATGCTGGTCGTGCTTTACGGTGACGACGCGGCGGATGTCGATCCAGACATACAGATCGAACCGGATGAAAAGGATGCCTCGCAGGTCAATCTGACCGTCAACGGCGTGGTCGTGGCCCGGATGAACAGTGACGACGCCCCTTCGGTCAATCAAGTCGTCCTTATGTCAGAGGCAAGCGCCAACAGCTTGTTCGGCCCTTAGACCAGCCGCCTGTCACGGTACTGGAAAAGCCACGCGTTTTCTCTTTCCATCCTTTTCGATCTGCCCTATACGCGCGCATTCGCCCCGGCATCTGTCTGGGCGAAACTGCTCCACGGGCCTTGCTGGACGACATCCCGGCTCGCGCCATTCACACAAACCCTAAAGGAGACCCCGATGTCGATCACTGCTGAAGAAAAAACACGCCTGATGAAAGAATACGCGACCAAGGAAGGCGATACCGGTTCGCCCGAAGTACAGGTTGCCATTCTGACCTCGCGTATCACTACGCTGACCGAGCACTTCAAGACCCACAAGAAGGATAACCACTCGCGTCGTGGCCTTCTGATGATGGTTGCTCAGCGCCGCAAGTTGCTGGACTACCTCAAGGCCAACGACGAGGCTCGCTATCAGGATCTTATCAAGCGTCTGGGCATCCGCCGCTAAGCCACGCCCTCGTCGGCACCTCGCCGAGCGGACGTAATCTGGATTTGCTATTGGAAACGCCCGCCGCCGCGCGGGCGTTTGCCTGAGAACGACCTCCGAAAGTCACGCGTGACATCAAAATGGCGACCGAAACCTCATTCGACCGCCGTTCCGAAATCTGCACAAGATCATTTATCTGACCGTCAGAACGGGACAGGACGAATGCGCAGTTAGCTTCTGCGAGATACTGCCCTGTAGAAGGCCGCGGAGGTTTCCTAGACCACGGCTTCCCGAGACGATCAGGTCCACGCCGTTCTGCTCGGCGTAACCGAGGATGGACTCGGTCGTGTCACCCGTCAGGATACTGGTCGCGTCCGCTTCGTGCCCGGCGTCTTTGGCCCAAGCCTGCGCCTTTTCCATAACTGGCTTGCCAAGCGCTTCAATACGCTCATGCGTTGGCAAGACCCCCAGCGACCCGCTGCCGAGAGACAGGGTCTTGATCTCAATCTGGGGCGCATGCACGATGTGCAGCGATGCCTTGTATTTTTCGGCAATGTCACTTGCATAGCGGACCGCGCGTTGGGAATGTTCCGAACCATCCACGGCGACCAGAATGTTGGTGAACATGGAATCGCTCTCCTTTTTTGTTTACCAATCACATGCCTTGGCAAAGCACGACAGAAGCTTGCGCTGGATCAAACGAGTACAGGACCTTCTGACTGCGAGTTTTACACGCTCATATCACGACCGCATGAAACCAGCCAGCGGACAAGTATAGTTGGCAATGCCGCCCCGATCCTTGTCACACTGCGCCTGACACACGGTCCTTTGAAGCCTCTCTTTCGATGAACTCTTCCCATCAAGCCCCGCTTGATGTATGGCCCGCGCATCTGAGACGTGACGCCCTGACCCTGGCGCATGCGATGATGATGGGGTCGGCGGCAATGGGGCCGCTATGCAATCGGGAGACCCGGAGGGCCGGGAGTGCTCCCTACAGGAAACGATATATGTTTAATGTAACGACGAAATCAATGCAGTGGGGCGAGGAAACGCTGACACTGGAAACGGGCAAGGTTGCCCGTCAGGCGGATGGCTCGGTCATCGCCACTTTGGGCGAAACAAGCGTGATGGCCAACGTCACCTTCGCGAAGGCGCCCAAGCCCGGTCAGGACTTCTTTCCGCTGACCGTGCATTACCAGGAAAAATACTACGCTGCGGGTAAAGTGCCCGGCGGCTTCTTCAAGCGCGAAGCGCGTCCGACCGAAAAGGAAACGCTGACCGCGCGCCTGATCGACCGTCCGATCCGTCCGCTTTTCGTTCCGGGCTTCAAGCATGAAGTTCTGGTGATGTGCACCGTGCTCAGCCACGATCTGGTCAACGATCCCGATGTGGTTGCCATGATCGCGGCCTCTGCTGCGCTGACCATTTCCGGCGCGCCCTTCATGGGCCCGATTGCCGGCTGCCGCGTGGGTTATGTGGATGGCGATTATATCCTCAACCCCGAAGTCGAGGACATGCAGAACCTGCGCAACAACCCAGAGCAGCGGCTCGACCTGATTGTTGCCGGCACCAAAGACGCGGTGATGATGGTGGAATCGGAAGCCTACGAGCTGTCCGAAGAGGAAATGCTGGGCGCCGTCACTTTCGCACATGAGCAGATCCAGCCGGTGGTCGACCTGATCGTCAGCCTTGCCGAAGAAGCCGCAAAAGAGCCGTTCGACTTCCAGGCACCCGATTACTCGGACCTTTATGCTGCGATCAAGGCGGCGGGCGAGGACAAGATCCGGGCCGCTTACGCGATCACCGACAAGCAGGAACGCACCACAGCCGTTGCCGATGCCAAGGACGCGATCAAGGCGGCCCTGACCGAAGAACAGCTTGAGGATGCGAACCTCGGTTCCGCGCTGAAAAAGCTGGAAGCGTCGGTTCTGCGCGGCGATGTCGTCAAGACAGGCAAGCGCATCGACGGTCGCGCACTGGACACGGTCCGCCCGATTGTCAGCGAAACCGGCTTCTTGCCCCGGACGCATGGCTCTGCCCTGTTCACCCGTGGTGAAACTCAGGGCTTGGTCGTGACCACGCTGGGCACCGGCGACGACGAACAGATGATCGACGCGCTGCATGGCACCTACAAATCCAACTTCATGCTGCATTACAACTTCCCCCCCTACTCGGTGGGCGAAGTGGGCCGCGTATCCGGACCGGGCCGCCGTGAGATCGGTCATGGTAAGCTGGCATGGCGCGCGCTTCAGGCGGTTCTGCCTGCCGCGACGGATTTCCCTTACACGATCCGTATCGTGTCAGAGATCACCGAATCCAACGGCTCCAGTTCCATGGCATCGGTCTGCGGCGGTTCGCTGTCGATGATGGATGCGGGTGTTCCGCTGAAATCGGCTGTTGCCGGTGTTGCGATGGGTCTGATCCTTGAGGATGACGGCTCTTACGCGATCCTGACCGACATCCTTGGCGACGAAGATCACCTCGGTGACATGGACTTCAAGGTTGCGGGTACGGAAAACGGCATCACGTCGCTGCAGATGGACATCAAGGTTGCGGGCATCACGCCCGAGATCATGCAGAAAGCCCTGGCGCAAGCCAAGGACGGCCGGATGCACATTCTGGGCGAGATGTCCAAGGCGCTGACCGGTGCTGCGGAATTCTCTGTCCACGCGCCGCGTATTGAGACGATGCAGATCCCCACCGACAAGATCCGTGAAGTGATCGGGTCCGGCGGTAAGGTGATCCGCGAGATAGTCGAACTGTCGGGTGCCAAGGTCGATATCAACGACGACGGCATCATCAAGATCGCATCGCCCAACGGCGAGGCCATCCAGAAGGCCTATGACATGATCCATTCGATCGTGGCGGAGCCGGAAGAGGGCAAGGTCTACAAGGGCAAGGTCGTGAAGATCGTTGATTTCGGCGCCTTCGTGAACTTCTTCGGCAAGCGTGACGGCCTTGTGCATGTCAGCCAGATCGAGAACCGTCGCCTGAACCATCCTTCGGACGTTCTGAAAGAAGGCCAGGAAGTGTTCGTCAAGCTGTTGGGCTTTGACGATCGCGGCAAGGTGCGTCTGGCGATGAAGATGGTCGATCAGGAAACCGGCGAAGAAGTCGCCGAAGAGAAAAAGAGCGAAAACGCCGACGGCTGAAGCCGCTCCGTTTAAGTGACACGAAAGGCCCCGGTCGAAAAACCGGGGCCTTTTTTGCGTCGAGGGACGCGGCTTGCTAACCCTTTGCTAACCAAATCATCGCAACGTTGGGGCAGAACTCGTGTTCGAAAATGCTGCCATGTTGTCTCCCAACACTCAGCAAGATACCGGTGCAATCTTCCACCCAAGGGAAGGGCGCGCCATTGGTCCCGGAAGGCACGCCGGGGCCAAACACATCTACAGAACCGCAGCCGGGCGCAAATCATAGCGCCAGACGGGTGGTTTCTCAGATGATTTCGTCCTCATCAAACAGCGGTGCTGCGTCCATCGTCTCGGCAATGCCTTGCGACGCGGCTTCGGCATGGGCGATCTTCTTCGCCAATCCGATGTGAAACAGCGCATCACCCTCGTTGACAATCGGCAGGTTGGTTCGGCCGATCACGATGCCCGGCGCGTCGGCGATCACTTCGGTCTCGGCCTCGCCGAACGGATCAGAGATCAGACCCAGAACCGCGCCCTCTTCTACATAGTCTCCACTGGCTTTCAAAGTCCGCAGCAAACCGCCCATAGGTGCCCGTGACCAGCTTGACCGCTCGCAATAGACGGGCTGGCGTCGTGCACGGGGCACACCTTTTGCCCCGACCATGCCAAGCTTGTGCATGACCCGCAGGATGCCGGACACTCCTGCCCGCGCGGCATATTCGTCAAAACGCAGGCCTTCGCCCGCCTCGTATAGCAACACGTCAACGCCAAGCGCCTCGGCCTCTTGCCGCAGCGAGCCGTCTCGCAGTTTCGATGTCATGGTGACCGGGGCGGCAAACGCCTCGCCCAATTCGCGCAGCCGGTCATTGCCGGGCGTCAGGCGGATCTGTGGCAGATTGGTGCGCCCCACAGCGGCAGAATGCAGATCTATCCCGACATCGCAGCGCTGAACGATTTCCGTCAGGAACAGATGCGCCAATCGCGCGGCCAGCGATCCTTCGGAATGGCCCGGAAAGGACCGGTTCAGGTCGCGACGGTCGGGCAGATAGCGCGATTGCGAAATGAACCCGAATGCGTTCACGATCGGCACAGCGATCAGCGTACCGGACAGCCGTTGCACCGGGGCCGCGCGCAACAGGCGGCGCACGATCTCGGCACCGATCACCTCGTCCCCATGTACCAGCGCCGACACGAACATCACCGGACCATCCTTTCGGCCGTGAATGACATGCGCTGACATATTGACCGGCGTGTGATCCGACAACACGCTGACCGGCAGATCCACCGTCTGGCGCGTTCCCGGTGCGATCGTCGCATCGCCAAGCTGCATGCTGTCGCGTGTCATTCCGTTCCTCCGTCTATGCCTGATGGGTCGGAGGATAGAATCAGGGCAATGCCATAATCACAACACAAAAAAAGCCCGGAGCGGACATCAGTGCCCGCTCCGGACCGATCAGGTCACATTTGGGTCAGCCGGGTGTCTTGGCCATGCGCAGATAGGGAAGGACGGTCTTGAACTCTCCGAACTTCTCTTTCGCGGCAGCCTCGTCGAAACTGGTGGGGATGACCACGTCATCGCCGACATTCCAGTTGGCCGGGGTCGCGATCGTATGCTTGGCCGCCGTCTGCAACCCGTCCAGTGCGCGCAGCACTTCAGCAAAGTTGCGCCCCACATTCATCGGGTAGGTCATCGACAGTTTCAGCTTCTTGTCCGGCCCGATGATAAAGACGGCGCGCACGGTGGCGCTGTCATTCGGGGTGCGGCCATCGGGCATATAGGCCTCGGCGGGCAGCATGTCGAAGGCTTTGGACACTTCCAGCCCGTCATCGGCGATGATCGGAAAACCGGCGCTGGTACCCGCGACCTTCTCGATATCCTTTTTCCAGCCCTTATGCTCTTCGACGCTATCGACAGACACGCCGATCACCTTGGTGCCGCGCTTTTCCCATTCGTCGGAAAGCTGGGCAACCGCACCGAACTCTGTCGTGCAGACCGGGGTGAAATCCTTGGGATGACTGAACAGGATTGCCCAGTTGTCAC
This sequence comes from Primorskyibacter flagellatus, assembly GCF_048268605.1. Taxonomy (NCBI): domain Bacteria; kingdom Pseudomonadati; phylum Pseudomonadota; class Alphaproteobacteria; order Rhodobacterales; family Roseobacteraceae; genus Primorskyibacter; species Primorskyibacter flagellatus. The sequence continues at coordinate 8,988 of NZ_JBLWVF010000003.1, read as the reverse complement.
CGATCCAGTCATGGAACTGAATCGTTCCGTGATCGGTTTCTGCTGTGAAATCAGGTACTGTATCGTTGATGCGCAAGCCCATGAGGAAACTCCTTTGCGAGTATGAAGGCGAAACGTTGTAACAATGATATATTTATCCGCAGCCGGGTTAAAACCGGTCGCTTGCGGGTTATGTCTTGCAGTGACAGAGTGCCGCGGAAACTCAGGAGGTCAAGCAATGATCGAGAAAAGACAATTCTACATCAACGGTGAATGGGTGGATCCGAAAGAGGGTCGCGATCATCAGGTCATCAACCCCACGACCGAAGAACCCTGCGCGGTGATCTCGCTGGGCGGACAGGCTGACACCAATGCCGCTGTCGCCGCTGCCAAAGCCGCGTTTCCTGCTTGGATGGCAACCGACCCCGCGCAGCGTATCGCGCTGGTCGAGAAGCTGCTGGAGATCTACAACGACCGTGCGGAAGAAATGGCACAGGCCATGAGCGTCGAGATGGGCGCACCAATTGACATGGCGCGCAGCCAACAGGTCGGTGCCGGAACCTTCCACACCCAGAATTTCATCCGGGCCGCGAAGGAATTCGATTTCGTCCGCAAGCTCAACGACCAATCGCCGAACGATCGTATCATCTATGAACCGGTGGGCGTGGCAGCGCTGATCACCCCGTGGAACTGGCCGATGAACCAGGTCACGCTGAAGGTGATCGCAGCGGCTGTTGCGGGATGCACGATGGTGCTGAAGCCGTCCGAGGAAAGCCCGCTGAACGCGCTGCTGTTTGCCGAGATGGTGGATGCAGCCGGTTTCCCGGCAGGCGTGTTCAACCTTGTGAATGGCGATGGCGCGGGCGTGGGCTCTCAGCTTTCGGCGCATGAGGATGTGGACATGGTCAGCTTCACCGGCTCGACCCGTGCGGGCAAGCTGATTTCCAAATCCGCTGCCGATACGCTCAAGCGCGCGCATCTGGAACTGGGGGGCAAGGGCGCCAACCTGATTTTCGCCGACGCCGATGAAACCGCCGTGAAGCGCGGCGTGTTGCACATGATGAACAATACCGGGCAAAGCTGTAACGCACCCAGCCGGATGATGGTCGAGGCGTCCGCCTATGATCGCGCTGTCGAAACCGCAACAGAGGTTACCAACAAAGTCACCGTGGGGCCTGCATCGGAAGAGGGTCGCCATATCGGGCCTGTCGTGAACGAGACCCAGTTCGGCAAGATCCAGGATCTGATCCAGAAGGGCATTGACGAAGGCGCGCGGCTGGTTGCAGGTGGGCCGGGGCGGCCCGATGGCATGAACCGCGGCTTTTTCGTGCGCCCCACGGTCTTTGCCGACGTAACGCCGGACATGACCATCGCCCGTGAAGAGATCTTCGGGCCGGTCCTGTCGATGATGAAGTTCGAGACGGAAGAGGACGCGGTTCGTCTTGCGAATGATACGCCTTACGGGCTGACCAACTATGTCCAGACGCAGGATGGCGCACGCGCCAACCGTCTGGCGCGACAGCTTCGGTCCGGCATGGTCGAGATGAACGGTCAGAGCCGGGGTGCCGGCGCGCCCTTTGGCGGCATGAAGCAATCCGGCAATGGCCGCGAAGGCGGCGTCTGGGGGATCGAGGATTTCCTGGAGGTCAAAGCCGTCGGTGGCTGGTCCAACGACGCCGCCGAATAGTCGACTGGCGTGCCGGGGTGGGGCTATGCCCCACTCCGGCTCGGCGACGTCCTGAGGGCATTTCAACAGCGGAAACGCGCTACGGCTGTCCCTAAAATGGTGCCGGGCTGCGGAATTTCATGCCGATGCCGCCCTCGGGATGACGCAGGCGCAATTCTTCAGAATGCAGCATCATCCGGGGATGCTCTGCAACGCTGTCAGCGGCATAAAGCGGATCGCCGAGAATCGCGTGGCCGAGTGACAGCATATGCACCCGCAACTGGTGACTCCGCCCGGTCTTGGGCATCAGGTGGACGCGGCTTTCGCTATCATCCGCCCGTATCACACGCCAATCGGTCAGCGCATTGCGCCCGTTTTCATGGTCGATCATCTGGCGCGGACGGTTTGGCCAGTCAACGCCAATGGGCAGGTCGACCGTACCGGTTTTCGGCTCCAGCCGCCCGGCGACGCGGGCAAGATAGGTCTTTTTCGTCTGACGCTTCTCGAATTGCAGCCCAAGATGGCGTTGCGCATGCGGGGTCAGCGCAAATACCATGACCCCCGAGGTGTCACGATCCAGCCGATGCACCAACAGCGTCTGGGGAAAGGCCTCTTGCAACCGGGTGAGCAGGCAGTCGGCAAGATGTTCGCCCTTGCCCGGCACAGACAGCAGGCCCGCTGGCTTGTCGGCCACTACGATCTGGTGGTCTTCATGCAGGATATTTAGCGGATCGGTCGGGGGGGTGTAATCGCTGGCCATGACAGCGTGCTTACTGCGCATGTTGCGCAGCGTCCAGCGGCACCATCAACAGCCCACGGCATAACGCCGCTGTTCGCCTGCGTCCTCACAACCTGTGTCCTGCCCCCAATGCGTCAGCGTATCAAAAATGCATGGGGCATTATAATTTTTCAGTCAAACGATGCGGTGACCTGCGGTACGCAGCCGCATGGCCAGCTCTGCGATATGGGCAGGGCCAACCTCGCAACAGCCGCCGACAATACTGGCGCCCTGATCGACCCAGCCCATGGCAAAATCGGCATAGGCGGCGGGAGTCAGATCCACGCGGTCCTGAAGCACGTCCACTGTCGGACGGTCTTGCAGGAACGCCTCCGTGATCCGCACAAACCCGTTGGCAAAGGCACCGAACGGCGTGCCGAACCTGCGCAGGATCTCCAGCGCGGGGGCCACGGATTCAGGCCGTGTGCAGTTGATCAACACGGCCTGCGGGGCGTGACGGGCGACAATCGGTGCCACCTCTTCCAATTGCTCGCCAGAGCGCAGGCGGGTGCCGTCCTCATCCATCACGCTCAGCGCAAGCCAAGCGGGCTTGCCGCTGCGGGCAATCGCGCGCAGCGCGCCATCGGCCTGATCGACCGAGGACATGGTCTCGGCGATGAACAGATCCACGAAAGGCGCAAGTCCCGCGACGGTGGGGCGGTATGCCTTCGCTGCCTCTGACGCAGGCGGGCACAGATCCGGACGGTAGGACGCGGCCAGCGGCCCCAGGGCACCCGCCACGCGCCCTGCCCCATGCGCATCGCGCGCCGAAACAGCCGCCCCCGCCGCAAGATGCAGCAGGGCGTCCAACTGATCCTCAATCCCCGCCGCGCGCAGACGGTCGGCCACGACCGGGTAGCTATTGGTGGTCGCTACCGTGGCACCGGCATTAAAATACGCATCGTGCAATTCTCGCAGAAGCTGCGGATGCTCGACCATGACAGAGGTCGACCATAATGGTGTTGGCGGCTCTGCCGAACGGATGACCAGCTCTTGCCCGATAGAGCCATCCAGAAGCGTTACATCCTGTTTCATGGCACTTTCCTTATGGACGCGTTCCGACACCGGACTGACAGCGCAACCCACAGCCGACATGTCGGATTGCTGAGTGTGACATAACACCGGCGGACCGCAGGGACGCAAATGGAAACTGGAATCCTTTGCCACCCTTCCCTTCCGCGCGACGCTCCCCTATTGCGTCAGCCCAAGGAAACGGAGCACTCACATGTCGCATGTCATTCTGATCCGGCACGGTCAGGCCAACACCGCCGCCCGCGACGAACGCAACTATGATCGGCTAAGCGATCTTGGCTGGCAGCAGGCCCGGTGGCTGGGAGCGCATCTGCGTGGAACGGGCGAGCGATTTGCGCGCAGCTATACCGGGACGCTGACGCGGCATGTCGAGACCAACAAGGGCATCGACCCTGATTGTGTCGCGGAAACGGTCCGCGATCCGCGCCTGAACGAGCTGGAATATTTCACCATGGCGCAGTTATTTGCCGAACAGCACGGTCAAACGGTGCCAGAGGACCGCGAAGGGTTCATCGACCACCTGCCACAGCTTTTCGGGGCGTGGAAAGATGGCATGCTGAAGGGCGCGCCGGAGAGCTTTGACAATTTCGAAAACCGCGTCGGTGAAGCGCTGCACGAGATCTCCGCAGGAGACGGCCGGGCCATTGTCGTGACCTCGGGCGGACTGATCGGCATGGCGATGCGGGTGACAATGCGGCTGGATATGGCGGCGTTTTCGCATGCCTGTCTGGCCATCAAGAACACGTCGCTGCATGCGTGGCAGCCGCTATCCACCGGCCTTGCGCTGACCCAGTTCAACGCGACGCCGCATCTGGAAACTCCGGACCGGCAATTCGCGCAGACGCATCTTTAGTCGCTGACTTTGCCCGGATTTCCGGCGGTAACGCGTCCTGCATCGTCGTGGCCGCGACTATGATCCCACGCTTGTGACGGTCCCTTGCCCTTTCCTGACGAAGGGGACGGCTTACGTAAAACAGGCAGTCCGCCCTTCAGGGCTTGCCCAGCTTTGGCGACGCCCGATCCAGTGCCAGATCGGCATCCGAGAAGCGGAAGGGCGAGCGGATGCCGGGGATGCCCTCGGGTGCGATCTGCATGCCTCGGGACTGGATCTGGGGGTCGGCCATGACCTCGGCCATGTCGTTGATCGGGCCGGCCGGTATGCCCTGTGCTTCGCAGGCCGCCAGCAGGGACAGCTTGTCGAAACGGCGCGTCGCTTCGGTCAGGTGCCGGGTCAGTTCCTCGCGGTTTTGCACGCGGTCCGCGTTGGTCAGGTAGGCGGGGTCTTCGGCCAATGCCTCCAGCCCCAAGGCCGCACAAAGCCTGCGGTATTGCGCGTCATTGCCGGTCGCGATGATGATATGGCCATCCGAGCAGTCAAACACCTGATAGGGCGTCAGATTGGGATGAAGATTGCCGATACGCCCCGGCGGCGTACCCGTCGCCAGATAGTTCATCGCCTGATTCGCGGTGGCAGCGACGGCGCAATCCAGCAGCGCCATGTCGATATGCTGGCCCTTGCCGGTCTGGCCGCGCTGGTGCAGCGCCGCCAGAATACCGGTGACCGAATACAGCCCGGTGAACAGATCGGTGATCGCTACGCCTGCGCGCTGCGGCTGCCCATCGGGGTCGCCGGTGATCGACATCAGCCCGGACATGCCCTGAATGATATAGTCGTAGCCCGCCCGATGCGCATAGGGGCCGTCCTGGCCGAAACCGGTGATCGAACAATAGATAAGGCCGGGATTGACCTTTACCAGACTGGCATAATCCAGCCCGTATTTCGCCAGCCCGCCGACCTTGAAATTCTCGATCAGGATGTCGGCATCCTTGACCAAAGCGCGCAGTTCCGCCTGACCATCGGCGCTTGCAATATCAATCACGACAGAGGATTTGCCGCGGTTGCAGGCATGGAAATAGGCCGCCGTCCGCTCGCCTTCGCGGTCGATAAAGGGCGGGCCCCAGGCGCGCGTGTCATCGCCAGCCGCAGCCTCGACCTTGGTGACGTCGGCACCCAGATCCGCAAGCGTCTGACCGGCCCAGGGGCCGGCCAGAATACGGGCGAGTTCGATGACCTTCAGACCGGCCAGCGGCCCGTTTGGGGCCGAAACGTTCATTCCGACAGTGCTTTGTCCAGCAGGGCCGACAGCTCTGCGTAGTTCATATTGGGGTGCTTTTCACCATTGATGAACAGCGTGGGCGTCGAGCTTACATCATCGGCGGTTGCGTTTTCCTGATACCATGCGACCAGCGCACGCAACTTGCCTGCATCGTTCAGGCAGGCGTCAAGTGCATCATTTTCAATGCCAGCCAGCAATCCAATCTTGCGCAGCTCTCCGGCAATGGCCCCATCGCCGCCCGCACGGGCCCATTCGCTCTGGCCCTTGAACATCAGTTCGGTGATGCCGAAGAATTTCTCTGGCCCCGCGCAACGCGCGATCATCGACGCCCAGACGCCGTATTTGTCGAAATAGACCTCGCGGAAGACGAACTTGACCTTGCCGGTATCAATATAATCCGCCTTAAGCTGCTTATACGGCCCCTCGTGAAAGTTGGCGCAATGCGGGCAGGTGAAAGACGCGTATTCCATCACGGTCACCGGCGCGTCCTCGGCACCCTGCACCATTTCGACAATCTCGATCTGGGGGTCTTCGGCCGCTGTCTGCGCGCGTGTCGTTGCGGGCAGAACGGCGACAAGCCCGGCGGTTGCAAGAAACAGCGCAGCGGCTGCGGTGGAAAGAATGCGGGTCATACGTGACCTCCAGTTTGGTGTTTTAGCGTTTGGGCCGGGACAGAACATTCTGTCCTAGCCGTTCGAGAGCGGCGCGCAGCCCCTCGTCAGCAACACCGTCCGCAGTCTCTGCGGCGGCGCGGGTGATGGTCGGATCGGGCACCTTTGGGGTGGCTCTGGCTGCATGGGTGAATTGCACCTGACCGTCGGCAAAGCCGGTGGCCGCCGTTTGCGTGATCCGGATTCGCGCGATCGCATTGAAGCCGTAGACCGCGTTGACCCGTCCCCGAATGGTTTCCTTCTGCATTTCCAGCATCGGTGCCTGGGCACCGGTGGTCAACAGCGTCAAGGTGGCCCCCATGCCGCTACGGCCATAGCTGATCTCGACCGGACGGGACATCGCCGCGACGTCTTCGCCGGCGATCTCGGCCCAATGGGTCAGCACACGCGATTGCGCAAAACCGCGGCTTTCGCTGGCCTTGCTGATCCGGCTGCGCAACAAGGACGATGTGCGCGCGAATCCGTAAGTGCTGGTGTTGCGTTGGCTCATGCCTTGAATCCCTTGCCTCGTCGCTATTGTAGTGGGCCGTGCGGCGCATACCAGCCCCGATCTGTTCCGCTGCCCTGAAGGAGGCTAAAGTTTGCGTGATCCCGCCCCGGTGCAAGACCTGCTTGATTGGTACGACCGCAACGCGCGGCGGATGCCTTGGCGCATCAGCCCGGCTGATCGGCGTGCAGGCATTCGCCCCGACCCCTACCGCATCTGGCTGTCCGAGGTGATGTTGCAACAAACCACTGTCGCGGCTGTAAAATCCTACTATGAGGCGTTTACCTCGCGCTGGCCCACGGTCACCGATCTGGCGGCTGCCGAGGATGCAGCTGTCATGGCCGCTTGGGCGGGGCTTGGCTATTACGCGCGCGCGCGAAACCTGCTGAAATGCGCGCGCGCCGTCGCGGAAGATCACGCAGGCGTGTTTCCCGATACCCGCGAAGGGCTGCTGTCCCTTCCTGGCATCGGACCATACACGGCGGCGGCCGTCTCCGCGATTGCATTTGACCTGCCCGAAACCGTGGTGGACGGGAATGTCGAGCGCGTGATGGCGCGGCTGCACGATGAACACACGCCGCTGCCGACGGCCAAACCGATCCTGACCCAGATGGCCACGGCACTGACACCGCAGGACCGGCCCGGCGATTATGCGCAGGCGGTGATGGATCTGGGGGCCACGATCTGTACCCCGCGCAAACCTGCCTGCGGGATTTGCCCCTGGCGAACGGCCTGCGCCGCGTGGGAGGCAGGCACCGCAGCGGAACTGCCCAAAAAGCTGCCCAAAAAGCGCAAGCCGACCCGGCTGGGCATCGCTTACCTTGCCCGCCGCGTCGATGGCGCGTGGCTGCTGGAACGGCGGCCGGACAAGGGGCTGCTGGGCGGAATGCTGGGCTGGCCCGGTTCGGATTGGGGCGAGACCCCGCAAGAGGACCCGCCGATTCGCGCCGAATGGCGTGAGGTGCCAGCCGAGGCGCGCCACACTTTCACGCATTTTCACCTTCGCCTAACGGTCAAGACGGCGCTTGTGCCGATGGATCGGGCACCCTTACGCGGCACATTTGTTGAATCGCCCGACTTCAGGCCCACGGACCTGCCGACGGTCATGCGCAAGGCGTTTGACCTTGCGAAAGATGCCTGATCCGGGCCTTTGCCGGGCCGCACCCAGACGCTAGACTTGGCGCGACAAGGGGCATGGCATGACCGATCAGACAACACTCCCAGCATCCGAGGTGGCAAGGATCGGCCGCGCGCTGCCGTTCTGGCTTTCGCTGGCGCTGATCCCGATGGTCTGGCTGGGCGCAACGCAAGGCGGCTGGTGGCTGATCCTGCCGCCCGTGTCGTCTTGGTTTCTGTTTTCTGCGCTGGATGTGGCCTTTGGGTTGAACACCCAGAACGCCGATCCGGATACTTCCGACGCTGACCTGTTCTGGTATCGCCTCGTCACACTGATCTGGGTGCCGTTGCAGTTCACTTCGCTGTTTGCGCTGATCTGGTACGCTACAAGCACAGACCACCTGTCGGGCGGCGAGAAGGTTGCGTTGTTTTTCGGGGTCGGCGTGATGACCGGCACGGTCGGCATCAATTACAGCCACGAGCTGATGCATCAAAAGGCCCGGTGGGAACGTTGGCTGGGCGATCTGTTGCTGGCCATGGTGCTTTATTCGCATTTCCGATCAGAGCATCTGTTGGTGCATCACCGCTATATCGGCACGCCGCGTGATCCGGTGACGGCGCGCTACAATGAAGGGTTTCACCGCTTTTATCCGCGTGTCCTGCGCCAATGCTGGCGCTCGGCCTTCGGCGCGGAAAAGGCGATGCTGGCCCGTAAGGGCAAGCCCTGGACTGACCGCAGCAACCCGTTCTGGCGCTACTGGGCGCTTCAAGCCGCGATGCTGTCGCTTGCGGCGCTGCTGGGCGGCTGGCTGGGTCTGGGTCTGTTCCTGGTGCAGGCCGGGGTCGCGATTTGGCAGCTGGAACTGGTCAATTATATCGAACATTACGGCCTGACCCGCAAACATCTGGGCGACGGCAAATACGAACATGTCAAACCGCGCCATTCGTGGAATGCGGCGCACAAGGCCTCGAACTGGCTGCTGATCAACCTGCAACGCCATTCCGACCATTGACCTGCCATGGGATTTTTCCTCCACCGTCGATTAGAGTCCGACCCAACCTGAGGACGGACAATGAAGCGAACGAGATTCACGGACGAGCAGATCATCGGCATCCTGACCGAGCATGAGGCAGGCGCAAAG